>NZ_CP059735.1:5502776-5854165 GCF_000948975.2 Thalassomonas actiniarum | reverse complement strand
TTGTATCCGGAGTTTATTGATGTACTCCCTGAGTAGGGTTTTTATTGTTATCTGTTTTATGCTGAACCTGGCTTTTTTTCCACCTGCTTACGGGCAAAGCCTGGAAGTCCTCGAGCAAAAATTAGCGTCAATAACCGATCCGGCTGAGCAACTGGAGTTTTTGCTTTCTTACCAAGAGGATAGTGAGGGTTTTGATCGGCAGCAACAGGCGAAATACTGGTTTTTGCTTGGCAATCACCAGGAGAGAAATGAACAGCTGGATCGGGCTGTGGCCTCTTATACCCAGGCAATTACCCTTGAGCAAGCCCGGCATCAGGGGCCTTCGGTCTTACAGGTGGAAAGCCTGCTGGAGCGCTCTTATGCCAGGTACCTGCAAACATACGATACCCGGCTTTATTGCCCTGACCGTAAACAGGCGCTGGAAATGGCGCGGCAATTAAACCAGTCTAAATTACTGGTGAAGGTGCTGGTACGTTATGCCTTTTGTTTTAAAGACTTTAATGCAGATCTGTCCCGGGGACTTGCCCTGCTTGACGAGGCGATAGCGATCGCCACAAATAACCAGCTTTCTCCCCGTGAACACGCCATGATTTATAATGCCTCGGGGTTGTTATATCAAAACTATAATGTCTATGAAAAGTCATATGACTTTCTTAATAAAGCCTATCAGCAATGGGCCAGTGTCAATGATTACCAGGATATGTTTAATATGCAATTTACCCTGGTAAATACTGCTATCAATATGAAACGTTTTGACCTTGCAGGCAAACATGTTGATACCTTGTTTTACCTGGCGAAAAGCCAAAAACAATTTAAGGACTTTATCTTTTTCAGCCATTTTTGCGCCGGCACCCTGGCATTGGCTCAGGGAAAATTTAAAGAAAGTGTCGCCCAACTGTTGCTGGCGCTGGAGCAGCGGGATAAAACAGGTGAAGTCTATTTTGTCCGTCTTACTTATGAATATCTGGTTATCAGTTATTTTCGTCTCGGTAAGTTTATTGAAGCAGAACAGCAGCTTATGGATTATCAATCGGCTTTTCCCGAATATCAAACCGAGAGTTTAGAAATACTGGCAATAAAAGAATTTCTTGCCGGCAATTATAGTGCGGCCATGGAGCAATTTTATCTGCGCCTGGATCAGGAGGTGGAGCAACGGCGTGATTTTGTCTTGCGCTCTACTTCAACGACCGCCTCTTTATTTAATGTTAATATTACCGAGCTCGACAATAAAATATTGCAGCAAGATCTGCAAATTAATGCCCTGCAGTTTGACAAGGAGCAAGAGCAAAAACGCAATGCCTATCTTTTCCTGTTGCTGGTGTCTTTTTTGGCTTTTGCCCTGGTTTTGCTCAGCTGGCACTTGCTTAGAACCCGGAAGATTTTCAGACACAGGGCCCAGACCGATCACCTGACCCGGATCGCCAACCGTCGCCATAGTTTTGAAACAGGTCAGCACATGCTCAATCAGGCCGTATCATTGAATCATCCCATGTCGCTGATCGTTTTTGATATCGACCATTTTAAGCAGGTCAATGATAGCTTAGGGCATGAGACAGGAGATCAGGCGATAGTGCAAGTGGTGGAAAAAAGTAAGGAATGTCTGCGTAAACAGGATCACCTCGGTCGCATCGGTGGAGAAGAGTTTTTGTTGTTATTACCCGGCACCCGACAGGGGAAAGCCGTGGAAATCGCCGAGCGTATCCGCGCGAAAGTGGCGACAGCCCGGGTCGGCGTTGAGCCGGATATTATTGATTTAACCGTCAGTCTCGGTGTGGTTTGTGCCCGTGAGGAAAAAAATTTACAGGACTTGATTAACCGGGGGGATAAGGCTTTGTATCAGGCAAAAGCCGGGGGGCGAAACCAGGTAGTAAGTGCTTGATTATTCCTGATGACTAAAAGTTATTACCGCTAAACAAAGGGTTGCTTGTGGTAAAATTAAGTGCTTCATCCTTGAAACTCTTTATTTATTTTCCAAGCTTTTAATACCGTCAGCTAAGTTGTTGGCATTAGCAGCCGTTATCAAGACTACCTTAGAATGTTCCCGAAGATGCGGATTGTGTAAGCGGGTTATTGCGTCGTTCGCGTAAGGCTTCTTTAGACTTTTCTTCCATATGTTTACGCTGTGCGCTGTTGGTGCAAACCTTTTTAGGGATTTTGCTGGCTAAGGTATATATTTTTTCACAGCGGTAGCCATCGTCGTTTTTGGCGATTTCGGCGTTATCATTACTGGCACAGGCCGTTAACATCAAAGCGAGAGCCGCTAATATCGTTTTTTTCATTGTTATTATTCCTTGTATGGGAAGAGAGCTGGACTATCATTTATAAGCTAGTAAATGAATGAATTGTATGACAATGGTTTATAAATAAAAAAATTGTCACATTATCATGTTAAGGGTATTAGTTGTTCAACCAGGTTGCAACAAAAATTTTACATTTTTTGAGTTTAAAGTCATGAGTTGCCAGTGTTAACTTGTCGTGACACATATACCGGTGGGGGAGATGGCATATAAACCCTGGCTATCACCTTTGTTATTTTGGAGATGGTAAGTGATATTCATCTGTGATTATTTTATTCATATTCAAGTATTATTTCCCCTGAAGCTGGACAGACTAATACTCTTAGTGCCACGCTTTAATGGTTGGAGGTAATTTTTTATCTTACTGACAGACGGAAACATCAATTCCTGACTGTCAAATGCAAAGGCAATTCCGGGCGAGGCCGGCAGCTTTTTCATTCTATAGCCGGAGCGGGGCAATAATGAAAAAAACTCACTTTAATATTTTGCGGTGTTTTTTTTATGCATTGCTTGTTCTTCTGATCTCTTTTACCAGCTCAGGCAAGCCCGAGCATAAAACGTTAGTGATCGGTATCGAAGCCTTGGATTACCTGCCTTTTTATCAGGCGACAGCCGGTGAGCCCCTGTCCGGCTATTCCGTAGACCTGTTGCGACTTTTTGGCCGTAAGTATGAATATGACATCAAGTTTAAAGCCTATAATGTTTCCCGGTTGTTTTCGGTTTTCCTGGCGGGAAGAATAGATTTCAAATATCCCGATAGCCCGAACTGGTCGACGCAAATGAAACAAAGCCATGGTATTTATTACAGTAACAGTACCACAGCTATTGTCGACGGCATTTTAACCCTGAAAAAGCACGAGGATCTCTTGTTGGATGAATTTAAGGTGCTTGGCAGTATCAGGGGATTTAGCCCCTGGCCTTATATGGGCTGGGTGCAAACCGGCAGGATCACCCTGGTGGAAGCGGATGATATGGATCAATTGTTCCGATTATTAAAGGCGGGAAGGGTACACGGGGCTTATGTCAATGTGCAGGTAGGTATGAAGTATGTGAAGCAAAATTTACCCAATCTGGATGTGGCGTGGAACCGCGGCTTGCCTTTTGGCAAAGACAATTATTTCTTATCCACTATTTATCATAAAGAAGTGCTTACTGATTTTAATGCTTTCTTAATCAAGCATAAAAAAGAGATCGATGAGTTAAAACGTCGGCACGGCATTGAATATATCGATTTCAAAAAAAACTGACAGCTGCCAGATTCATTGGACAAGAGTTTCTTCTGTCTTTTTCCTGGCTGTAGCTATTGCGGTTTATTTAACAGCTTTAGCGGTGAGCTGGCTTTTCGCCAGTTGTCCCAGATAACTTTCTCGTTTTGCCAGGAACTCCATCAGTTGTTGCTGATAATGTTCACTGACCGCTTCAATAACCGAGGGCCTGCTCAGTAGATACTGCGCCCAGAGTGCCAATTTGGGCAAGTGTTGAAAAAACTGTTCTTTGCTGAGGCTTTCAAATAATGGCAGATACCTGAAGGCCGGGGCAAAGGCGGCATCTACCAGAGAAAACTCATTACTGCTGAAGTATTCAGCTTGCACCAGGTTCTCTTCCAGGGTTTGCCCCAAGTGTTCGAGTTTCTCCTGTAGCTGGCTAAAAGCTGCTTTATCTGCTGCATTATAGAGTTGGGCGATAATGCTCAGGGTGGTAGAAGCAAACTCAATCCAGGCTCTTTGTTCCGCTTTTTCCAAAGCATCTTCAGCCAGCAATTTTCCCTGGTTGGCTTCATTGAGGTATTCGCAAATCACCTCAGATTCAAATATAACGGTCTCATCATCTACCACCAATAGCGGCACTTTGCCCAGCGGAGACAAGGCTAAAAACCATTCGGGTTTGTTTGCCAGATCTATATCTATGCGCTTATAGGGCACGTCCAGTTCTTTTAAGGTAATCACTGCTCTTTGTACATAAGGGCAAAGGATGTGGCTGATCAGGGTGAACCGGGCTGTGCCTGTCATTTGTCCTCCGCTTAAGCGTTATGCCTGTTTGTGGGGTGTTTGTTATAGGATAGGAGTTATTTTCCCGGCTGCACGTTTTGTCGCTGCTTTCTGTTTACAGGTAAGCTGTTTGCCACTTAAAAATGCTGTTTTGTTGAAATCTCCCAAAACAGCCATATATAGCTATTATCTGAAGAAACGAAATCTTCCCTGTTAACGAAAGTGTGGCATAAATTTAAGCATGAGCATCTGGCGTAACTTAACAATGGTCCTGGCGTTGTTGTTAGTCGTATATACGGCTAACTTTGCTGCTGTGCCATTTTTTAAAGTTTCAGATGAACAGAGCCGGGTTAAGCATAGCGAAACGGTCATGTCAGAGCGGGCGCAGTTTTCTTTTTTAGGGGAAGATGACGACTTTGACGGCTACTTCAATCCCCCCAGAGGACTTCAGGCCACAGCTCCAGTCTTTGCCGCCGAAGTGCAAAGCGAGCCTGAGTATGTCCTCGAAATAGAATTTTTTGCCACCGAACTGGCACCTGCATTTTTTAAAAATCTCAGTAATCCGCCGTTAGCCCCTATCTGGCACCAACAACTCACACACCATCATCAGGCCTGCCGTATTTCCGGTTGGAAAGA
This sequence comes from Thalassomonas actiniarum, assembly GCF_000948975.2. Classification (GTDB taxonomy): domain Bacteria; phylum Pseudomonadota; class Gammaproteobacteria; order Enterobacterales; family Alteromonadaceae; genus Thalassomonas; species Thalassomonas actiniarum. Next base: position 5,849,244 of record NZ_CP059735.1, on the reverse strand, counting down.
CGGTAACTGTTTGTATTCCGGTCGTATCACCTACCACAGTTAAATTCATCCGTTAAGGCTGCTTTGACCTTATGTTTTTTAATTAAAACAGGCTCTTTTCGCCGCAAAAATCACAACTTTTATTTTCCTTTTTGGTGTTCAAACACCGGATCAGCCGTGCGGGATTTTCATCCTGTGCGGCTATTGATGTCGAGATTTTATGATGAATGTACCCGTAAAAAAGCCGAGGGCTTATTTTAAGTGGCAAAACCTGGTGATAGTGATCACCTTGATATTATTGCTGATCAGCGCCCTGCCTAATTTTTATAGCAATCAGGTCAATATCCAGATCACCCCAAGATCTGAAGCAGGCAAGCCAATTGCGCCTCAGCCTTTAAAAGCATTGCTTGCCAAACAAGAGCAGCAGTTCACCGGGATTTCTGCCAACAAGGCATATACCAGCTTAGTCTTGTCGGATGAGACTGCCCGGACACAAGTTGAAAAAGTACTCAAAGAGAAACTGGCCGGGGAATATGTGATTGCCAGCACTGTGGTAAATAACGCTCCCGCCTGGCTGCAAGTCCTGGGAGGAGAGCCGATTAAACTGGGCCTGGACTTAAGCGGCGGAGTCCTTTTCGTGCTTGATGTCGACATAGAGCAGGCCTTAACGGAGCGCTTAAACCAGATCTCGCTGTCGCTAAAATCTATGGTGATGGAAAATAAGCTCAGGGGAGTACAGCTTGCTGTGTCCGGGCAATCGGGCATCAGCCTTACGCTGGCAGCCAGCAGCACACAATCTTTGAAACCTTTGCTGGCTGAAATTACCCGGGTATATCCCGAACTGACACCGGAGAAAGTCAGTAGCCACCGATTGACTTTGACTTATGCCGCCCCCGAGCTGGCAAAGTTTCGCCAGCAAACCATGAAACAAACGATAAAAACCATGCGCGGGCGCATTGAAGAGTTAGGCATTACCGAGGCGGTTACCCAGCAACAGGGGAAAAACCGTATCCGTATCGAGTTGCCGGGCGTGCATGATCCCGAGCAGGCAAAACGTATTATCGGCGCCACCGCCTCGCTGGAGTTTTACCAGCTGGCGGCCAATTCCCGTGCCATGGGCATTAAGCGTATCAGCGATGAAAATGGCCGCCAACTGGTATTAAACAGCCAGGCGGTTTTTACCGGTAGCAATATCAAAAATGCCAGCCCCGGTCGTGACCAAATGGGGGCGCCTTTGGTGAACTTAACCTTAGACAGCGCAGGCGGTAAAAAAATGTCGAAGTTTTCAAAGGAGAATATCGGCAAACCTATGGTGACGGTATTTTCAGAGTATTACCGCAATCAACATAATCAGGCGGTGAAAAAAAGCGAGGTGATTAATGTTGCCACTATACAGTCTCATTTGGGGGCGCAGTTTAGCATCACCAATATGCCAAGCCTGCAGGAGGCGCAGGAACTGGCTTTGTTGTTGCGGGCAGGCTCGCTGACGGCGCCGGTGACCATAGTGAAACAGCAAACCATAGAAGCCACTTTAGGGGCCGATAATATCGACAAGGGTATTAAAGCCTTAACCCTGGGTATAGCGATAACCCTGGTCTTTATGATGCTTTGGTACCGGAGTTTAGGTCTGATTGCCAATATTGCCCTGGCGCTGAACTTAATGAGCCTGCTTGGTTTGATGTCACTGTTACCGGGGGCGGTGTTAACCTTACCCGGCATTGCCGGACTGGTACTCACCGTAGGCATGGCAGTTGATACTAATGTGCTTATTTTTGAACGTATCAAAGAGGAGCTTAAACGCGGGCGCAAGGTGCTGATGGCGATAGAAGTCGGCTATAAACATGCCTTTGCCACGATTTTGGATGCCAATATTACTACCTTGATCACCGGGATGATCCTCTATGCCATAGGCTACGGGCCGGTGAAGGGCTTTGCCGTTATCTTATGTTTAGGCATTTTAACCAGTATGTTTACCGGCGTTTTCGTCTCCAAGGCATTAACCAATTTAGTGATCAGAGAAAATAAGCAGCAGTTACTAGGAGTTGCACTATGAAAGATATCGATAAAACACCGGTGACTTTTTTGACAAAATTTAGAACGGTCGGTTTTTACTTTTCTATGGGACTGGTATTGCTTGCCTTGGCAGGGCTGTTCAGTCGCGGCCTTAATCTCGCCCTGGACTTTACCGGAGGCTATTTAACCGAATTTTCCACCAGCGAAAGCGTCAGCCAGCAGGACATGCAGCAGGCCTTAAGTGCTTATTTGCCGGACGGATTTACCTTGTCGTCGGCAAACCAGGGACACTATTGGACCGTGCGCCAGGCAGATAACGTCTCAAGTGTGAAAGGGGCCGACTGGCTGGATAAGCTGGCACAAGAGATGGCGGCCAAACCCGGGGCTATCACCATCAAACCTCAGGAAGCCATTTATATGGGCAGTCAGGTGGGAGAAGAGCTGATAGAGCAGGGAGGCCTGGCGCTGTTAACGGCAGCCGTGGTGATTTTACTTTACCTGGCGGTAAGGTTTGAGTGCCGTCTGGCGACCGGGGCGGTGGCAGCGCTTTGTCATGACGTTATTCTGGTGCTGGGGTTATTTGCCTGGACCGGACTGAGTTTTGATTTAACGGTATTAGCCAGCATTTTGGCCATTATCGGCTACTCGTTAAATGACTCAATAATCGTCGGGGATAAGGTACGGGAATTTATGCGCAGTCAGAGTGACTCGTCCATGGATACCATCATCAACCTGGCGATAAAATCGACCTTAGTGCGTACCCTGATCACCTCAGGCACCACTTTGGCCACCATCTTATCGGTATGGCTGTTGGCGGGGGCGTCTTTAAGCGGTTTTTCTGTCGCCTTATTTGCCGGAATTGTTGTCGGTACATTCTCCTCTGTGGTCATCTCCGCTACTGTACCCCAACTGCTGGGGTTAACCGCTGATTATTATCAAAAGCAGGCGGAAATCTCCTGTCAGTTACCCTAGCTGCTTGAGAAGTAATGAAAGGGGGGAGTCAAATAGTGAAATAACACCGGGCTAACTATAATGATAAGCAAATACATGGGCTTAATTTGAGCCCATGTCAATTGCTTATCTCTTGAGCGGTTTTTAGACTGCCAAAGTGAGGAAATTCAGTTATGGATATGACCGCCTGGATCCGCGAGCACAGCTGGGTACTCGCCCCCGCCTTTATTTTGACCCTGGTGATTTTTATCTGGCTTAAGGGCAAGCTGGCAAAAAATGTCGAGATTAAACCGGTCGATGTCGGTATTGCCCTGATCCCCTTTGTGTTATGGATGGCATCCGCCGGTATCTTTAAAAAGGTAGAGCTTCCCGGGCTGATATCTTTTGAAACCGCCGATGTTATCGTCAGTGCTGCCGCTGCGCCGATTGATTTACAGGTTTCAAAAATCCCGGTAACGGCGCTGAAAGCGGATCCCAAAAGCAGTGTCAGGGAAATCCCCAGGCTGATCGCCTCCGGCACCCAGGTGCTGAGCTTTACCTTAGGTTATCGCGGTTACCACGGCGGGGCGGTATGGATGTACTTTAATCACTTGCTCAGCTCACCTCCTTTTAAATATGCGGTGATCCTCGATGAGCAAGGTGCCTTGTTTGGCCTCTATTCTTCGAGAAAACTCACTGCGATATTAAACAGCGATAATAACAATGAGCTGATGGAAAAATACCCGTTAAAACCTTTTCGCGGTTTGCCGGATAATAATGCGGTGGCCAAATGGCACGGCTTTACTCAAGCCATAATCAACAACGATAAAGCCGCGCTGGCCGAGGTGGCGGGTTTTGTTGAGTTTGGCCAGGCAGTGAACCCGCAAGCGGATAAAAAGCAGGTGCTGGCGCAAATGGAGCAGTTCGGGCTGGACTGGTTGCCTGTGATTGATAACCAGTCCGGTGTCAGCCGTTTTCAGGGCATAGTTGAGCGCTCCCGCCTGACCGCCAGTTTGATTTTGGATGTGGCCCGGGAGCTGGAAAGTAAAAAGCAGGCACAGGGCAATTAGGCTTCACCTTATCTCTTTCGTGTCATACAGCTGAAATATTAGCGACACAAAACCACAATATTAGTAAAACATTTCTGTCATCTTTGCTTCGTAACATAGCTGTAAAAAATTTGTCGTTAAACAAATTTTAACAAACTTAAACAAAACGCTGTGGAGCAAACCCTGATGCTAGTAAATAAAGTTTTTAAAGTAAGTATGATTGCCGGTGCCTTAGTCTTAGCTGGTTGTGGTGGCGATATTAAAGTCAAACCGACTACCGTCGACAATTCGGTCGACAACAGTGTTACTAACCCAAGCACGGGTACCCCGACTGAACTGATATGTGCTTCTTACACCCAGAACGGCTCTACCTTAACCGGCAGTGCCGACGGCAATGATTGTGTTTACTCCACCACTTTTGCTTCAGATCTGAAAGAAATCACCAGTGATCTTTATATCCCGGCCATCGAAGGTCGTCATATTTTTAACGGCAGCTTATTTATCGGCGCCGATTATGCTCCCGGCCAGGAAAGCAATATCCCGGCGACAGGCGCAGTATTAACGATTGAAGCCGGCAGCACTATCGTCTTTTCCGGTAACGACGATTACCTGCGCATTGCCCGCGGTTCACGCATTGTTGCCGAAGGCACGGTTGATAAGCCGATTACCTTTACTTCCAACGAAGCGTTCGAAGATTTAGATACCGTAGGTGAAGGTCCTAAATACCGTGACTGGGGCGGTATTATGATCAACGGCCGCGGTATCAACAACAAATGTACGACCGCCGAGCGTGAAGCCGACAGCTGTAGCCAGAAAACCGAAGGTGCGGTGTCTTATTACGGCGGCAACATCGAAGATGACAACAGCGGTATCCTGAAATTTGTTACCGTCAGTTATGCCGGTTCGGGTCCTAAACTGGCGGGCGCCGGTGACGATTTGAACTCTTTATCTTTATATGCGGTTGGCTCAGGCACTACCATAGATTATGTGCATATCCACGAAGGTTACGACGATGGCGTTGAAGCCTTTGGCGGCAGCGTTAACATGAAGCACCTGGTATTGACCCATAACCAGGACGACAGTGTTGACTGGGATGAAGGTTATACCGGTAAAATCCAGCATGTATTAGTTAAGCACGGTAACCAGTTGGGTAACCGCGGCTTTGAAACCGACGGCGCAAAATCATCGCCAACAGCCCAGGGCGACAGTGATGAGTCGGGCTCTAACCCGACGGTTGCCAACGTTACCGTGATTTCCAATGAAACTGAAAGTATCCGTGACGGCGATGCTTCACGCGGTATCATGATGCGTGAATGGGGTATGGGCAAGCTGTACAACCTGCTGGTGACTAATCCGGCTACCGAAGGTTCGCACCAGTGTTTTGAACTGAACGATGAAAAAGATAAGGTTGAAACAGACGGTGTTATCGCCAATGCCAACGCCGATAAAATTATTGTTGAAGGTTCGGTTGTTGCCTGTGGCATCAACTTTAAAAACCCGAAAAACAATCCTGATTTTGACCTGGCTACCTGGTGGAAAAGCAAAGGCAATATCGCATTAACCAAAGACCATGTGGTTTATGCCGCCGACGGCTACCGTACTGCGGCGATTATGACTGACGCCGAAGGCACAGCGGTAACGATTCCTGCAGCCGTTGATGTAAACGCCATGGACCCTTGGTTTGACCAGGTGGACTATGTCGGCGCCATCAGTGAAAGCGATGTCAACAGTGACTGGGCGAAATGGGTCGATGCCGCCATGAGCATTGCCGGTGCTTCTTCATTTGCCCACTAGGCAATAGCCTCGTTAGTTCCTTTACCAATTAATGACCAGGACTTAGATATCTCGTTCTGGTCATTTTCTTGATTGTTTTTTCCAAGAGGTCATTTGGTATGAAAACCAAACCATCCAACTTTACACTGAGCCCGTTAAATCTGGGATTAATGCTGGCGTTTTCTGCCGGTATCACCAGCGGTTTTGCTCCCGGCGCTTATGCCGCAGAAGGAGATGAGCAGGAGCTGGCCATGGAAGAAGTGGTTGCTGTTGCTACCCGCTTGCAAGGCAGCGCCACCGCTGTTATCGAAGAAAGAAAACAGCAGGCATTTGTTGCCGATATCATGGGGGCCGAGCAAATCTCCCGCACCGGCGACAGCGATGCCGCTTCTGCCCTTCGCCGGGTAACGGGTTTAACCCTGGTTGACGGCAAATTTATTTATATCCGCGGCTTAGGTGAGCGCTATTCCAGTACCCGCTTAAATGGCGCCAATGTGCCGAGTCCGGATTTAACCCGTAATGTAATTCCGTTAGATATTTTCCCGTCCAGCATCATCAGCAGCTTGTCGGTACAAAAAGCCTATTCGCCGGATATGCCGGCGGCGTTTGGCGGTGGTAATGTTGATATTCGTACCAAAACCATACCTAGTGATTTTTTCTTTGATATTGAAATGGATATCGGCGGTGATTCGGCGTCGGGCAGCGGATACAGCTACTCCGGCGGCAGCGATGACTGGTTAGGCACAGATGACGGTACCCGGGGCTTACCCGGCGCAATAGATACCGCTTTTGACCGCTATAAGGCCGACTTCTCGCTCGATAATATTATTACCACGGAAGAGAATATTTCCGGTCAGGACTTCTCGGCACAAGATGCCCGGGCCATCAATAAGTCGCTGGCGAAATCGTTAAACAATAACCAGGACATCAGCAAGAAAAGCTTAGATCCCGATATGGGCTTTTCTATCGCCACCGGTAATTCTTTTGACGAGAACACCTTTGGCGGTACCTTAGGTTTTATGGCGGCGCTCAGTTATGACAACGGCTGGAGCCACAGTGAACAAACCAGCGGGAAAATTTCCGGCGGTGCAGCTAGCAACGACTGCCAGAAAACGGTTACCGTTGACTGTTACGACCGTTTGGACAAAGGCGCAAAAACCACCAATGAGATCAAGCTCAACGGTATTTTAAACCTGGGTTATCAGCTCGGCGATCATAAAGTTTCTTTGTCCAACATGTTGCTGCGCAACACCGATGATGAAGTAGAAGTGTTCACTACGGCGCAGCCGGATAACGAATTAACACTGGCGGACGGTAAATTATCCCGTACCCATAAAACCCGCTTTGAGGAAAGGGAGCTAATCGTTACCCAGCTGCTGGGACAGCACACCTTTAATCAATTTTACGGTTTAGGCATAGACTGGCAATATACCAACTCTACCGCCACTACCGATATTCCCAACGAAACCGAGCTGAAAGTACAGGATGTATTCGACAACGGTGTTTACCAGCACTCGGAAGCGCTGGAAGTGACTAACGTCAGCACCCACGGTTTTGTTGAAATGGAAGATGAAGTGGAATCTTATGGCTGGAATGCCAGCTTGCCGCTGTTCTTCAGCGACTTTGAAGTTGAGCTGAAAGCAGGTGGAGATTTCCTCGAGAAAAACCGTGATTACCGTACCGACGTATTTGGTTTCAACTTTAATGAAGCGGTAATATTAAATACCAATGAAGATGAGGTACTGGATATCGGCGGTGCGTTCACCGACGAGTTTATCGACAATACCGACTTTGATTTTGTCTTTAATGAGCCGAAAACCGATGATTATGTCGCGGCGCAGTTAATTGATGCCTATTATGGTTCGTTTGATGTTATCTACGAGCAAAAATGGCGCATCAGCGGTGGTTTACGCTGGGAAGACTTCAGACAAACTTCGCTGGCGTTCTCCCGCCAAATCTACAGCATCACCGACTTTAACGAGATTTTTACCCCGGAAAATATCGAAAATGCTTCTATTGTTGAAGACGATATTTTCAGCGCCCTGGCGCTGACCTATTTAGGTGAGCAAAGCCAGTATCGCCTCAGCTATGGTGAAACCATAGTACGTCCGGATATGCGTGAAGTCTCGCCGGTGGAATTTATCGACCCTATCACCGACCTGAAAACCGTTGGTACCGTGGGCCTTAAATCCAGCCCGGTAAAACACTATGACGCCCGCTGGGAATATTACGGCGATAGCGGCAATAACTTCTCGGTGGCGGCGTTTTATAAAACCATCGAGGATCCGATCGAAACCAAATTGCTGGTGGGGGATGACAGCTACAGCTTAACTTACCTTAACGGTGAAGAAGCCAAGGTGTACGGGGTTGAAGCCGAGTGGTTATACGACTTATCCGCCCTGGCGCTTGATGGCTTATTTTCTTCCGGTAACATCACCTTAAGCGATTCTGAAACGGTATTGTCGGCGGAAGATGCCGGTACCCAGAGCCAGAAGCGCCGCATGACAGGTCACTCGGAATATGTGGTTAACTTCCAGCTCGGTTATGACTCGGCAGACGGTAATCACAGCGGCTCTTTGGTCTACAACGTCTTCGGTGAGCGTATTCTTGCCGCCGGTGCCGGTGACCGTGGTGATGCTTTTGAGCAGCCGTTCCACTCGCTTGACCTGGTTTATACCTACTACCCGAGCTACTCGGGTACAGTGAAGTTCAAAGTACAAAACCTGTTAGGCGAAGACATGGAAGTATTGCAGGATAATATCAAGGTGAAAACCAGAGAAATCGGCACAGGTTTCTCCGTCAGTTATAAGCACAGCTTTTAACGCGACTTAAAAGAAAAAAGCGGCCACTTCCCATGGGAGCGGCCGTTTTTTTGCCCTTAATGTCCAGCTTTAATAGCCCTTTGGCGCGGCTAACGCTGGCAATAGCGGCTGTCTGCTCTGGCTGTTGCCGACGGCTTGGCTTCATCTTGGTTATTTTTTCTGTATACTCCTGTTTCTATGCTTCTGAATACATTGCAATAAATAACCCGGCTCAAATGCTATTGTTCGGCTATGATCTAAGGTTAATTCAAAGGATGAGTTATTAATGATGAAGATTCTTGCTTATATTTCCGCTGGCCTGCTTTGTCTTTGGCTTATTCTGACTTTTCTGATCCCCAACGAAAGGCTGTTTCAACTCTCTATTGCCGCAGAACGCTATTTTGCCGGTTTAACGGTACATAAGGTACAGGTTGGCGAGCTGGAGATTGAATATTTGCGTGGCGGGCAGGGGCCTAAGTTGTTGTTACTCCATGGTTTCGGCGCCGATAAAGATAACTGGAACCGCCTGGCCCATCACCTCACCAAGTCTTTTGATGTTATTGCCCCTGACCTGCCGGGATTTGGCAACAGCAGTAAAGATGCGAGCTTAGACTATGATGCCTTACCCCAGGCAAAGCGGCTAAAACAGTTTACCGATGCCCTTGGTATCAGCACTTTTCATTTGGCGGGTAATTCTATGGGCGGTTATATTGCCGGTAACTTTGCCGTCCTTTATCCAGAATCGGTACAAAGCTTAATGCTGCTGGCGCCTTTTGGCGTAACGGGGGCACAAAGCAGTGAAATGTTTATCGAGTTAGCGCAGGGGAAAAGCCCCCGGGTGTTAGTGGAAAATAAAGAGCAGTTCAGGCAACTACTGGAGGTTGTTTTTGTCGAGCCGCCCTTTATTCCGCAGGCGATAGTGGATCACCTGGCACAACAAGCGGAACAGTCCCTTGCCCTCAATACCAGGATTTTTCATCAGATCCATCATCTCGACCAGGGTGTCCCCCAGCCGTCATCCCCTTTAAACCGGGTGCTTAAAGGTTATGCTGCCCCGACCTTAGTACTCTGGGGCGATAAAGACCGGGTACTTGATGTCAGCGGGGCTGAGGTGTTGAAACCGCTACTGGTTAATCCCCGTATCGAGGTGATGGCCAATGTCGGTCATTTACCCATGATAGAAGTGCCCGGGCAGACGGCTGATATTATTAACGATTTTATAGACATGCAATAATGTCTTGCCTTTGCTATTGCCGCCCTGGCTGTATGTGAAGGCTTGCTTTATTCAAGCACTTCAAAGTCATCCTCGGCGAGCTTAAATTCACCGTTTGCCTGTTGCTGCCACAATTCTTTATGGATCACGCCGCCGGCTTTATTCATGCGCCAGCGGGAAGTTAGCAGCACGGTTTTTTCATCCACCACCTCAAAATCAGGTTCGATATAATCGACATCGCTAAAACCGTCATTGATCAAATTTTGCCAAAATTCCCTGATGGCATCAAAACCGGTAAACGTGCCGAAAGGGCGGGCCTGCATCACCGCATCCTGGGTGTACTGACCGGCACATACGTCGGCATTACCCTGATTAAAACCTTGCTTCCAGGTCTCGCTTGCCCGGGTAATCTTGGCGATGATAGCTGCTTTGTCTTGTTCGTTCATGTTTTGCTCCTGAAACTAAAATAATGCTCTGTTAATAGCTTAATGATAGGTGGAATATTACCTTTGAAAAAGATAGTAAAGCTTAAATCACTGTTCTAAAATAGCGAACAATATGATGAAATATATCCGCCATATGCTGGTGTTTTCCCGTATCGTTGAGCTGGGTTCTATCAGCGCCGCGGCAAACGATTTAGGGATCTCCAAGTCCGTGCTCAGCCAGCAACTGAAAACCCTGGAGCAGGAGTTGGGCGTGCTGCTGTTAAAGCGCACCACACGCCAGCAGGTATTAACGCCGGTCGGGCAGGACTTCTACCAGCAATGTCAGCAGATCAATGTGCTGGCTAACCAGGCCTGGGACAACGCCAGGTACGCACAGCAAGAACCGAGCGGCACCCTGAGTATCAGTGCCCCTCATGCCTTGATTGAAGCGGTGATCTCACCGGCCATAGGTAGCCTGGTCAGTCGCTTTAACAAGATTATTCCCAGCATTTATGCCAGTGATCAGCGTGTTGATTTAATGGATGACAATATCGATATCGCCGTCCGGGTGGGGGAATTGCCGTCCAGCGATTATAAGCAGCAATTACTGGGCAGCTTTCGTGAAGTTTTATGCGCAAGTCCCGAATATATCCAGCGGGAAAATTTGTCTGTGGGGCAGTTAAAAAACAATCCCGAAAAGCTGCTTGCCTGTGATTATGTTGCCAATCGCTGGCAGGGGAAAAGCGTCAGTCACACCTTAACGGATAACAACAGTGGAAATACCATAGAGCTGGCTTTTAAGCCCAACCGTTTTAATGATTCGTTAAATGCTGTCATAGCCATGGTGAAATCCGGGGCGGGTATTGCTTTAGTTCCTGACTTTATCTTCTCTCCCTGCAAGCAGAAAGGCGAACTGATTGATATTTTTCCCGATTTTCTGCTCCCTGCCGTTCCTGTCTATGCGGTGCATGCCTTTGGCGGACAAACGCCTTTGAATGTTAAATTAGCGGTTGATACCATTAAAAAGCAAATGAAGCAGGCCGTAAATTTCCCATAAAAAAAAGACCTTCTTACTGTTGATTTAACCCGCAATCTAGTCTTTATTAATAGTGCTATCCCATCAATAAAGGAGAGCACTCACTTCAATATTTTTCATTACTTCATTGTTATTAGCTAACAAGCAAAGTCGCAACCCCTGAGTGTCATTACCACTCAGAGGTCGCTAACCAAAACGAACTGAACTAGGAGTCCGTCATGGCTGAATATCATCATACGTCAGAGCCTGCCCAGGCAAAAGTAAAATATCCCATTTACCGGCGACTTAGCGTACAGGAAACGATTTGTGAGTCGGCAGCAAAGAGCCGGGGCATAGGTATTAATTATGTGCCGGTAAAAATTGAACCTTGTATTGTGCTCAGGGGGAAATGGCTGCGCAAGGCCGGTTTTGCTGTCGGGCAAAAGGTCAATGTTATCGTCAACCAGGGGCAAGTAGTTATTACCCCGAAACAGGCTTGTTTAGACAGGTCTGCTGAAGACTAGTACTGAGGAATAGAAGACTAAGCTATTGTGTCTGCAACCAGGCACAATAGCTTTAAAATTGGCTAACAGCTTATTATTGGCCCATATGGGGGAACGCTAACCTTGGCTGTTAACTATCAAAATACCAACCTCCGCAATTGGCAAGGGAAAAGTTGTTTTCCCTGCTAGGCTCGCTTTAGCGATGGTATGTCCCCTAAAACCGGTGAAACAATCGCCGGCGGCTGGTTAAGCGCTGTTTGCATTGTGTTAATGGCCCCTATGATGTTATCGACGCCGATGTCACTGATATGATCTTTTTTCTTACTGGTATAGACAACTTTCGTAGTTTTGCTGGCCGGCGGCGCCCAGTAAGGCTTTTTTTGCCGCATCATGGCTATTAACGGGCGTCCGGTTGCCGCAGCAAAATGCATGATCGCGGTTTCCACCGTGATCACAAGATCGGCTTGGGCGATCAGTGAAGGCAGGTCAAAAAAATGAGATTCTGCGGTGAATGTCGCCACTTGAAATGGTTGTAACTCAGGGGTGGATTGAATGGCCCTTGATATCTCGTTTTGATGTTCTTTGATGATGTTGATAATAAAGCGGCTATCGGGATTTTTCTGGCCCATTTTAGCGATCAGTTCAAATAACTTGCCTGGTTGCCAGTCACGTTTTTTGTCGGTTGATAAATGGTTTAAAAAAATAACCGGCCCCTGGCGGGCGGGATCTGAAAACGCTTTTGTTAACCAGTCAGTGGCGCGAGACTCTGATGATTGGGGAAGTTTCAGTACCGGCATAAATTCTGAGTGCGCTAAGCTTATACCTGAAATCGCCTGTATGATCTGATAATACCTGTCGGTTACATGGTAATTTTCAGGCAAGGCTTTTTTGTTCAGTTGGCAGGTTTTGTCGCTGTGGCGAAAATCCCATTTGTCCAACAGGCCATAATAGCGGCTGCTGCCTTTATAGGTAGCGATAAAGGCATCTGGGCTGATTTCCCTGGCGAGGGCCGAATATTGCCGGCCCCGGTTGCCGCCCTGGATAATAATCAGATCATAATTAAGCTTTTGTGCCCGGTTAATCTGCTGGCGTTGCCGGGCCGGTGAGTCGCAACAACCATAGCTTCTGGTAAAATCCGCTTCTGCTTGGATCCACTGCTCTATGGTCTGGCTACGTAATAATCGCCAGCTTTGGCTGTTATTGCGATTATCGTCCTGCCAGATATCCAGTTCTATATGCGGATACTCGGCTTTGATTTTACCAAGAAAAGTTTTTAGATAGAGAAAATCGCCAAGCGCCAGTGGTGACATAAACAATAAACGTTTAGCCCGTTGGAACTGCTGCGAAGAAATTAAAGGCATATAAGGATACCTTGTAATGCGCCAGGCTGGTTTGCTGATGTGTATAGGCGGCGTAATTTACATATAAGCGGGCTCATGACAATCTTCCTCTTTGTCCATAAAAATAATCAACACCGAGTTTGTTGATAATTCATTGTCACTCAATAAAACGTTACGTGCCTTTAGCAAGGGAGCATATTTAACTGCCGGGGAGAGCACGAGCAAGATTCTAATATACCAAGTATTTCTCTGCTGTACCAGCCAGGTGAAAAAGAGAAAATGCGGCTTTAGCGCGATAAAAACCAAGATTTTAGCGGTAAGTGGCAAGTATGAATTTTTTGTGATTATTGAGGAGCTAACAGACTTAGGCTTGGCCCGAAAATAACGGTAATCTTAAGTTATTTTCGGGGCCTGACTGTTGCTTGCTGTCAATCGGTTGTGCCATTGTTGCTGCCGGGTAATGTATCAAGGTGTCTTTCTTTGGCCATTTGCTGCCAGCTGTCGTCATAAATAAAGTCGAGGTAGCGATCGCCGTGGTCCGGCAACAAGGTTAAGATGCGACTGCCTTCGGGGATCTCCGGCAATAATTTTTCTATGGCGGCGATGGCTGAGCCGCTGCAGGCGCCGGCAAAGATGCTTTCGTAGTCAAGCAGGTTATAACAGGCCAATGCCGACTCGTAATCATCTACATCTACCATACGGTCTATTTCGCTCAGTTCCAGCACATTCGGCACCCGCTCTTCGCCGATCCCGGGAATTTCTCCGGGGCCGCAAGGTTCACGGAAAAGCAGTGAATCCTGGATTTGTACCGAGACTATTTTTAGTTCCGGATACGCCTGTTTCAGGCGACGGGATATGCCCATCAGGGCGCCTAAGGTATTGGCGTCCATAACAAGGTAGTCAAGAGGGCCTTCAACCTGGCGGATAATTTCTTCGCCTTCGCCGTAAAAGTGGCTTTGCCAGTTATGGGGATTGCTATACTGGTTCAGCCAAACGGCATTGGGGATGGCTTTTTCCAGCGATTTCACGGTTTTTATCCGCGTCAGCAAATAGTGGTTGTTTTCGTCTCTTTCCTTTACCTGGATAACATTGGCGCCGTAAAGCTTGAGCATTTTCAGGTTGTTGGCAGGAATTTGTGGATCCACCACCGCGGTGAAGGCCAGATCATGTAGTTTGCACTGCATCGCCAGTGCCAGTGCCATGTCGCCGGATGAGCTTTCTATAATATGGCTGTTTTCGTTAATTTTGCCTGATTTAAGTCCTTGCTCCAGCATATATTTCGCCGGTCTGTCCTTAATACTGCCGCCCGGATTGAGTAATTCCATTTTTGCCAAAACTTCAACTTTGCTGTATTTGAATAGTTTTGACAGCCTTACTATGGGAGTATTCCCAACGCAAGAACCTATATTGTCCTTCATGATCGTATCTCCAAACTGGCCGTTGTTTAATGAATTAAGTAGTAAGTAAATAGATACTAACTGTTGGGTGGATACGATCAAATGCCATTTGCAGTGGCTTTGAAGTAAATCAATAAAGGGGTGAAGATTGCCCCGTTTGCTGAACTTAATGGCTGGAATTTACTCTGTAATATTCTTGTTTTCCCGATGGGTATATCAGGTGAGCCAGTTAAAAACACAGGTTTTTGAAGTGAAAACGGGTGCTGATACAATACAAAACTGTCTTGAAGGTATTTTATGTCAGGCCGGCTTTGGGGGAAACCCTGAGCGCACGGGCAAGCGTGCTGGCTATGGGTAAGACGCAGGCTAGCTGCGAGTGTAAGGTTTTTGCTATTTCGGCTGATTGGGAAATCCTGGTAGCGGTTGCTTTGGGCACCATTAATAAAGTGATATTGCAAGCATAAAGCAGCAAAAAAATTGAAGTAGTTTCGGCGCATAAAACTACTTCCAAACTTTATACTTGTTATTATTTGCTTGTTATTTTTTATCCAGCTCACCAGCTTAAAGTGTTCTCATTCAGGATTAATTCCCTTTGCAGTGGTGGGCTCAGATCATAAAGCCACACTTCCGCCAGATAGTTGTGCTGCTGTTTTAAATGGGTAAAAACCTGATGAAATTGCCCTTGTTGTAAATTACCGGCGACAACCCGGCTGTCGGCTATCGGATAATATTCCCCCGAGGGCAGTAGCCGGTAATCGCTATATAAAGACACATAAGCTCTTTGCCCGGCATACTCGTCAAGCGACACCGTTAAGGTGACTTGTTCTTTTGTGGTAAAGCTAAAATCATCGGCAATCACCAGGTTTTTTAATTCGGCGATAGGATCAGGGGTTTCCTCCTGATCTATGATGACGTTATCGGCCGGTGGCGGGGCCACATTACTCTCACTGCCCGAATCGCCACCGCCGCCACCGCAGGCACTGATCATTAAGGCCCAAAGGCAGGGTAAAATCAGCTTTAAAGGCCACTTTCCTCCGGCTCTGCCGGTCATATTCATTACACTCATAAAACCTCCTGTGATGCACTGTTAATGAAAAAGGTACTGGCTGTCCGATTGGCTGCTATCAAACCAGCTGGTCGCGGATCGCCCTTTTGATTCGGCAAATTGCCTGAATTGCGGATAGGCCTGCAAAATCGTTTTTCGCTCGCTCGGCCATTGCCACTGCTCAACCACTTCAAGTGCCCAGGGCAGGTTATTGGCATTGCGGTAATAACGTCCGCTTGCTGCATCGCTGGTATCGTCGGCCAGGCCGAAATAACCGGGGTTAAACTTTTCTGTCGGAGGGTGATCGGCCAGGTGAATTTCCAGTTCGCGTCCCGGTTGATAGCTGAAAATATCGCCGTGGTAGAGGCCCGGTGTCCCGAAAATAAAGGGGTCGTAGGGCGGTGCCGGCATTTCGCTTAAGGGCACTGGGGTGATGAGTGGCACACTGACCTGAAAATCAAAGGTCACGGGCTGGTTGCAGCCCATTTCACTGCGAAAATAGCGGCAAATGCTGCTGGCATGCTGCCAGAGATCCTGGCTGACCACTATCACCGCATTGCTGGTGCCGGATTCGAGTATTTCGTAGGTATCAGCGCCGTTGGTACCGCTATATGCTTGTTTGATGTTGTTGTGTAATAAGCGCAGGGTTACCGGGTTGACGTTGCTGCTGGCAATGTTGGGGAGCTGTATTGCAAAACCGCTGTGGTATTCGGCTCCCAGGGCCTGCAATTTGCCGGAAATATCGATTCTGATCACCCGGCCTTCGCGGATCACTTCTGTGGTGCGGTAGCGAAAAACCACATCATTCATATCATAGTCATCGGTTTGCGGCCATTTGTCTTCATAGGCCAGGGTCACCCAGCTGCTTTCCCCGGGATAATGGCGGTAGCTGATATCCGGGCGGGAAATGTTGATGGCGTGATCTTCAACTTCGCCGCTGCTGCTGCCGCCGCTGTAGCTCAGGCCGGTTTGCTGGCTGAATCTGAACCGGCTCCAGCTGCCGCCCTCAATGGCATTGTCGGGAACCCGTAAGGCAAGGTTGTTAAAACCGGCGGTTAAGCGGATATCGGTAAAGGCTTGTTCGTTTTCATCGTTAAAATCACCGTCACGGTTCCAGTCAAACCAGGCATTTAAAACCCCGTTATTGGCGGCATAGACACGCACCACGGCATCGAGACCAGTTTCCAGGGCGGTAACAAAATTAACCCCGTCTTCGTCGTCATAACTTTGGCCATTGACCAGGCTGCTGTCGTCGGAATCTGAGCCGGTATAGCCGTCATAATCGCCGTCCGGGGCAGCCAGGCCGAGGTAAGTTTCTCCGTCAAGCAAGTGTCGGGCGCCGTTATCGGCCAAAGTGGTGCCATAACTGGCGGGGGCATCGCCAAAATCGATATTAGACTCGGTATCGGTATCGATTAACGGGGCGCTGGCGCAGCGGGCGCCGTCATTTTGATTGGAGCTTGGCCCGTCGGCAAATTTTATCGCAGCAACGTCCAGAGCTGCCAGCTCTGCCGGGCTGGTGTTTTCAGTTAAGGCTGATAAATTGATGCGGTATATCTGCCCGTCCTGATTGCGGGATAAGTAAAAATAGCCGTTAACATCAAAGTATACTGCGCCAAAGGTGCCGGTTTCACCGGTATCGCCTATGGCCAGGGTACTGCCGTTATCGGGGTTAAACTGGTATAGGACGCCGCTGCTGTTATCTACCCCGTAGAGTTTTTTGTCTTTGGGATGAAAGGCGAAATCCGTTAACCTGACCCCGGCTTGTGCAGTGATAAGTTCGGCCGTTAGCTGGGCATTGCTGTCGCTGTCTAACGGACTCAGGTCTACTTTATAAAAGCCGGTATTTTTGCGGTACAGGTAATAAACATGGTTGGCGACATCACCGACATAAAAAGTGGTTTGTGCAGGCAAACCGCTCAGATTCAATGTTTGAATTTGAAAGTCGCTGCCCAGGCGCACCAGCTGAAAGTAGGTGGTATTAAAGCCGTAGAGGTACCTGTCCGTTTCGTTAAACCCCACGCCGTTAACATTGGCATTTATACCGGGGTTATCTTCTATCAGGTCATAGTTGCCGGTAACCAGGTTTACGCCGTAACTGCTCACCGGCTTACCTTGAAATAAAAAGGCTTTGCTGGGGCAATGGCTAAAGGGAGCCGCCCTTATCCCGGTCGTGATAATAATGAATGTTAACAGCATTAATAGCAAACGATACATCATAGCCATACTCCTTAAATTGGATAGTTTTGTCTTTCAAATGGCGGGCCAAGTCTTAAGTTCTTGTTTTTATGTTTTTTTTGTAGAGGTTGTGGCTTTGCTTTCCGGTAAAATGGCAACTTGCATTGCAGGTTGCAATTATTGCCATTTCGCGGGCTGTGGGCAGGGCTCAAGAAAGCGTTAACTGACGGTAAGGCTTGCTGTCATGCTTAAGTTTGCGCTTTTATATTGATTTTTGCTGTTGACAGTGTTGTTGTTAGTGATGGCTCACTAGTCCCTTTATGCTTGTTGTGGTGTGTCTGGTGGCAAAGTTGTGATCAATTTGTGATATAAAAGTATACTGTTGTGATGACTTTATGGTGTTATATAACCGGTAATAAGGGATATAAGGTATACCGAATACTGTATATGTTAATGGAATAAGCAGGAGTAGCAATGGACCGTTTTTTATCAATGAAAGTTTTTGTGCGTATTGTGCAACTGAGCAGTTTTACTGCTGTTGCCGCAGATATGGAAATGACCCAGTCTTCCGTCAGTAAGAGGATGGCGGCGCTGGAAGCGAGTTTGGGCACTAAGCTGATTGTCAGAAATTGTAGAAAAATTCTGCTTACGGAAGCCGGTTCACAATATTACAGTGATTGCCTGTCAATATTAAAGGAGCTGGATACCGCCGAGGCCCAGGTAAAGGAATTTAGTTTACAACCCAGGGGGAATTTAAGGGTGAGCCTGCCGGATAGTTTTGGTCGCTTATATATCGTGCCATTTTTGCCTGATTTTAAAAAGAAATACCCGGATATTCATCTTGATGTCAGCTTGATCGGGCATAAGGTGGATATGATCAGCGAAGGGCTCGATGTTGCCATACGTATCGGCAAACTGGAAGATTCTAACTTAATTGCCCGGAAAATTGCGGCCTGCCAGCGGGTGATAGTTGCAAGTCCGGGTTATCTCAAAACCTGGGGTATGCCCGAAAAAGTTGAGGATTTGCAGTATCATCAATGCCTGTTATTCAGTAAACGCAAAGGGTTTAATCATTGGCACTTTACCTACCGGGGGAAAGAAATAACCGCAGCCATTAACGGCGTGATGAAGTCGAGCTCAGGGGATGTGATCCGTGAATGTGCGCTCGGCGACTTAGGGGTTGCGGTATTGCCTAAGTGGCTGGTACATAAAGAGCTGGCGCAGGGGCGTTTGGTTGCGATTATGGCTGATTACCAGCCTTTAGAGTTTCCTATTCATGCTATCTATCCGCAGAATCATTTTGTGCCACTGAAAGTGAGGTGTTTTATCGAGCATTACCAGCAGATTTTGTCGCAAAAATCGATTATTGAGCAAATTTATCATTAGGCTTTTCGGTGTTTTTCAATATAGGTTATTAATTTACAAGAAGATATTTTCATCATTCCCGTTTCGAATTTTAGCTATTCCGTCACAGGTGTTTATTTTTCCTACGAAGGTTTTAATAATAGCTGCGTCGTTGATTAAGTGAGCAATTAACCCGATCCCTGTATGTATTGGTATATCGGCATATGGCAGGTTTCGCCTTACTTTTTCAACTACGTTTTTACTCGTATTCAGTCAGGGTGCGCTCAAAATAAAGGGATGATTTTGAGTGGTTTTCACAAGGAATGACCAGGGAGTTAAACAAAGGAATCAAAAGCATATCCATGGGAGTGTTTTCTCATCGGTTGTTACTTTTGAAATTATAAACAGCCTGCAATAAGTGGTTGCATCCGATATTTTCGTGCCGGTTTGGGCCATTATTTTATTGCTCGAACAGACATGCTGCTAACGGCGTCGTGAGCCATGCCGTTAACAGGGATGCCGTTGTTTTTGCAGGCTAAAATCAGGAAAAGTTATAATAATGAAAAAGATACAAAGGATAAGTCATAAGTTAATTCGTTCAACATTCGCGCTGTCGGTTATCGGCGCCAGCATTTTATCTCAGGTACAGGCTGAAATCACAGTTGACCCGGTGCATTATGATACCGTGATCGGGGCTAACAGTCAGTTTATCGACCTGGGTTCGGACGAGTTTTTATTACAGCAGGAAGAGTGGTACACCATTCAGGCCTATGTGGAAGAAGCATTACGTTTACCCGTTACTGAAACGTCTATGATCAATGCCTTTGGTATACCCTCAGATGTGCCTTTTACTAACTTCCAGGCGTTACTGGAAGAATACCAGGAAGTGAATACCACCGCAGATTCCTGGAACCGGACGATTTACCCCAGCATGGTGAGTCTGGCATTGAAGCTCAGCAATTATGCCGATACTCACAGTTTATTTATTGCCCCGTTATTAGATGCCTTAGTGGCGATGAAAACGGCGGCTTTGACCCAGGATCTGGCAGGTGCCGAAGTACAAAGACAAACGGCAATCGCCTTATTGAATATCTTGAAGTCTTATGCGGTCGCCCGCCAGGAAGATACCGCCAAGGCGGAAACCGATCTACTTAATTTTGCTGCCGATATTGCCCTGCAAAGCGGCCAGTTGGATCAACTGCGTACAACCCATTCTGAATACCTGCTTGATGACGGCAGCGACCTTAAACGCCGGATTGCCGAGATCCAGACCCGGGTGGCCCAGCTAAATGCCGACTATGACAAGTACGTCACCATAGCCGCGACTACAGTCACTTATGCCTGGGTGCCCTTTTACGGAATTTTAGCCGCGGCTCCTGTTGCCGGGGTTTATGGCGATAAAGCGGAAAAAGCACGTAAAGAACGCAACCAGCTAAAAGACGACATCAAAGCGCTGGAGCAAGAGCTGAGCTATAAAGAAAATGTTTATGTCTCCTACCAGGAGTCCTACAAAAGCATTATCGGCATAGAAAATAAAGTGCGCGCCGCTATCCCCCATGTCAATAAATTAAAGGGTCACTGGCAGGGCATTAACGCCGATTTCGATACCATGTTAGAGCTGATCAGTTCAACCGAAGGCGCCAACGGTCTGGAAAATGCTATTGCCCTGGTGGGCAGCATTACCGCACAAATCTCTGTGGCGCAAATTCAAACAGAATGGCAGGAAATCTCCGCTAAAGCGACTAAGTTTGCTCAAAATGCCTACATAGTGGTTAGCGACGAAGCGCTGTAATTAAGGATGAATACCTAAGCCGCACCGGGATGCAAAACTGCAGCGGCATTACGGCTTAGGTAAATGAGTCAGTGACTACTGACGTATATTTTTTTGGCCAGATCAATAGCCCGTTTACTCCTACTTGCCTGCTGCAAACAAGGCGTGTTGACACCTGTTCAGTCATGGCGGGGTTTGCTTTGTACCAAGCCGGGTATTTGTGCTCCTGCTATGTTTTAGTTTTCTTTGCTCACTCCCAGGAGTTTGTAACTAATCTTCGCGGTTGTATTTCAGGTGCCTGTTGCTGAGCGCTTAATGATAAATAGCGCTTATCGGCAAGTGTGGTAACGGATTGTTGTTTTGGCCTGTTCAAGGAAAGTTTTATGCGTAAATTATTGATACCAACCGCCTTATTATTATCAGGCATGCAGGCCCAGGCGACCGACTGGACCGACTTATATGGTTTAACCGAACCGGCAAACCTGCCCCAGAAGTTCTTTGCTAAAAAGGAACATTTAAGTGCTTCGTCTATGGTGACGGCGGATCTCTATGTTAACTTAAGTGAGGCGCTGTTTAATCCGCAAATCGGCGCTAAAAAACCGGCAACGATCGTCATTGTTGCCGATACCGTGGAAATTCCCGATAACTTTGCTATTAACCTGAAAAATCAGTCATTATTTATTTATGCCCGACGCATTATCGGCAGCGGCAGCGGTACCATCTCCCTTGATGGCGGCGCCAACAGCAGTGAACTGGTGGGGGTTTTTGCCCAGGAAGTGAGCGCCAGTTTAAGCACTATCGCTTTCTTCCCTGACGGCAGTTATAACCTGGACAATATCGGCGGTCATGAGCTGGGTAACGGCGAGTTAATTACCGTGCTGGCGGGGCAACATCAAAAGCAAACGGTAAGCGGCGACTTAAGCGGCTACTTACAGCAAAATGTCGAAGGCCATCAGCAGGTGTTTGAAAAAGCCTTTGATATGGCGGCTTCTATTTATGATCAAAACCCCGCTTTAAGTATCAGCATGCTGACCTGGGTGGAGAAAAGCTTACGCGCCTCTCCCGTGGTGTTAGAGCAAAATCCGTTTATCGCCAACCTGTACACGCAAGCGGCTAACTTAAAGCAGTTCGTCGAGTTCTCCAACCGTGGAGACAACTATGTCCCTTATCTGGACCGTAACCTGTATCAGTCTACTTATGCCAGCTACCTGGATACCATGCAGGACTATCAGGGACAATTTGAACGCTTTTCAGATCAGGGCAAAGAGGTTGCGGTACGTAAAGCCGAAGCCGAACTGATGCTGGCCAATATCAATGATGCCATGGTGGCGGAAGCGGCGATTGCCGAGCAGGCACAGCAAAATATCAGCGAACTGGAGACATCGTTAGCGGCAATTCAGGAGCAGTTCACTGCCCAGGAAGTCAGTGTCTTCACTACCCGCTCTGCTTTTTTAGTCGGCCTTGAAAACTGGAAAACAGAGCAGGAGCTGAAAGTGGCGCTGGAGGTTTTTGGCGCGGTGGCATCATTGGGGGGCGCCGTTGCCGGGGTTTTTGTCGGCAATGTTGAAGGGTTAAATGCCCTGGCGGCAGATATTCCCGATACCGCGGTAGAATTGACCCAGCTGTCGATCAAAATAAAAACCGTTGCCA
Organism: Thalassomonas actiniarum; assembly: GCF_000948975.2. Taxonomy (GTDB): domain Bacteria; phylum Pseudomonadota; class Gammaproteobacteria; order Enterobacterales; family Alteromonadaceae; genus Thalassomonas; species Thalassomonas actiniarum. The sequence continues at coordinate 5,826,818 of NZ_CP059735.1, read as the reverse complement.
ATGTGCTGGAAAAAGTGACCAGTGCGGTAAAAGGGGTGTCGGACCTGACCAACACCATTAAACGCGATATTAAGTATGACGATATTGCCACCAGCTTTGAAAATCTCAACTTTAATATCCCTTCTTTGCATGAAAGCAATAATGCCTGGGAAGTGCTGTTGATCGATGTGAAAGATCAGCTGAGCTGGGCCAGCAGCTTGGGCATAGATGAGGCACGCCCTTATTTGGCCGAGCTGGAAAAACTGATTGTTTATGGTAAGTCGATCAATGCGGTGCAGATAGATCTTGCCCAGGAGCAGTCGCGCCTGGTTGAGTTGCTCATTGCCGCAGAAGTCAATAAAAACCGGGTTGCCCGTATTGAGTCGCTGATCGCTGATATTGATAACGATCAATCGGCGCTGGCAGAGCTGGAAACGGCTTTCCATCGCGCCCTGAACAGCTTGAAACGTCCTATGTTTGTCGCCCTGGCAAATTATGAGGCGGCATTTAACTACTGGGGTCTGACCCGCAGTAAAGTCACGCCGTCGCTGAATAAGAGCTATCTCGATTATAAGCTGGACCTGGCAACGCTGGATAACGAATATGAGTTGGCGTTAAACAGTTTCTCGCCATCGCCGCAGGACTTTTATATCAATAGTATTGAAATAACGGATGCGCAACAAATAGCCGATTTTGCTGCCGACGGCGCCCTGAGTGTGAATATTGGCCAGGATCATCCTGCCTTTAGCTTATTCGACCGGGTGCGTCTGGATACGGTGCGGGTGGTTTTACAAGGTAAGGAATTACCAACCGGCACTAACTACTTCATTGATATTAACAGTAACGGCGAATATCAGGATCGCTGGCAGGGGAATAAATATACTTTTAATGCCAATCCTTTATATCGCCTGTTCGGTTATCAGTTAACTAACGGTGAGGTTGCAGATACCCAATTCAGTATTATTACCGACGGCAGTATTGCCGATAAGTTTGAATTCGCCTACTTCGAGCCGACGCCGTTCTCGACCTGGTCACTGGCATTGCGCGAGCCAATGACGGTTGACCTGAGTAAAGTGGAAAGCATCCGCCTGGAGTTTTCCGGCAACGCTATTCCTAAAGTGAATTAAGCCCACCGCGATGTCAGCCGCCCGGCGCTTGCCGGGTGGCTGTTGTTAATGTTTTCACTTGGCTGCGGCCATGAGTGAGTTACATAAAAAGAGCAAAAGATATTGCAGGAAAAGCGCTCCCTGCCGGTATCCATTATTGAAATAATTAACAGCCTGCACCTGAGTTTGTATCCGCCTGTTTTCCTGGGAAAGCCAGCTTTTTCAGCAGGACACTCGCTTGAGTATTGTTAAGGGTACAGAAGTATTTGCAGGTTGAGATCAGGAAGACTCATAATAATGAAAAAAATAAAAAAGATAAGTCATCAATTTATTCGTTCAACATTCGCACTGTCTTTGATCAGTGCAAGTATCTTGTCCCCGGCACAAGCGGAAATTACCGTAGAGCCGATACATTATGATACTGTGATTGCAGCTAACGGCCAGTTTATGGATGTGGACACGGATGAGTTTTTATTACATCAGCAAGAGTGGTACACCATTCAGGCTTATGTACAAGAAGCCCTGCGTTTACCGATCACGCAATCTGCTATGGTAAGTGCCTTTGCTATCCCGTCCAGCGTTGCTTTCAGCAATTTCCAGGCCTTGCTCAATGAATATAAATTAATACATGCAACGGCAAACGACTGGAACAGCAGCATATATCCTTCCGTGGTGAATCTGGCATTAAAATTGGGTAATTATGCCGACATTCACCGCTTGATCATTGCGCCGTTAATCGACAGTTTGATGGCGATGAAAGAGGCGGCTCAGGCAAATGATCCAATTGCTGGCGAGGCACAAAGAAATACCGCCGTTGCCCTGCTTACCATGTTACAGGCGGAAGCGCAGACACGCCAGGCAGAGACGGCTAAAGCGGAAAGCGACTTACTGGGTTTTGCCGCAGATATTGCCCGGCAAAGCGGCCAGTTGGATCAGTTACGCACCACACACAGCGAATACCTGCAAGATGACGGCAGTGCGCTTAAATCGCAAATAGCAACACTTAATGCCAGGGTCAGGCAGTTAAATGCCGACTATGATCATTACGTTACTGTGGCGGCCACGACGGCCAGTTATGCCTGGATACCTTTTTTCGGCCTGATTGCCGCCGGCTCGGTTGCCGGTGTTTACGGCGATAAAGCCGAAAAAGCACGTAAGGAGCGCAACCAGGTATTGGCGGATATCAGTGTTTTGCAGCAACAGTTGACCTATAAGGAAAATATTTACGCTTCCTACCAAAAGTCCCACCAAAGTGTTATTGATTTGGAAAATAAAATCCGTACCGCCGTGTTACATATTAATAAATTAAAAGGGCACTGGCAGGGAATTAATAGCGATTTTGATACTATTTTGGAATCGATCACTGCGACCCAAGGGGTTAATGGTCTGGACAATGCTATTGCCTTAGTGGGCAGCATTACCGCGCAGGCTTCGGTGGGTCAAATTCAAACGCAATGGCAGCAAATTTCTGTCAAAGCAAGCAAGTTTGTTGAAAACGCCTATATTGCAGTGAGTGATTAAGCCGCTTGATGACAGAAGTATGCTAAGTTTTCGGCCGGTGCCGTTAGCAAAATAAAAAGATATATGAGCCACCTGCTTTCTCGGTGGCTCATTTATTTTAAAGCAGCAGGCGGGGATAATGTCATAAATTTTGATGTACAGCCGGGGACTTCTTTAGCATTATAGGGCGAAGCAAATTAACTCTGATGCCAATGACAACGGGAGCAGTCGTGGAAGTATTAATTGAGCGTGCAAGCTTAAAAGATGTCGCACAAATTGCTAACTTATTTAACCTCTACCGGATATTCTACCGGCAGCAAAGTAATCCTGAGCTGGCGCAGCAATTTATCAGTGAACGCCTGGGCAATGAAGAATCTGTGATCTTTTATGCTAAAGATGAAAGCGGCCAATACCTGGGGTTTACCCAGCTCTATCCCAATTTTTCTTCGGTATCGGCGCAGCGCACCTGGGTACTTAATGATCTCTATGTCTTGGAGCAGGCCAGGGGCTTAGGTGTCGGCACCTTATTGCTCAACCGGGCAAAGGAGCATGCTGTAGCAACAAATGCTAAAGGCATTGCCCTGGAAACCGCCGAATCGAACCTGCAGGCGCAAAAGCTCTATCGGTCTTTAGGCTATCAAAAATCCAGCGGCTTTTTCGGCTATTTTTTAACGCTCAATGAACGCCGACAGGCGTAATGGCAGGAGGCTTTATTATGTATTTGGGAAAATGCCTCTGCGGTGCGGTTAATATCCGGGTGAACGGCGAGATCAGCGACATTATCCATTGCCATTGCTCGCTTTGTCGAAAATCCAGCGGCACTGCCTACGCCACCAATGGCTTTGTCAACCGCGCTGATTTTGAGATCACGCAAGGGCAGGAGCTGTTAACCAGCTTTGCCTTTAAACCGGGGCGTTGCCGTCATTTCTGCTCCGCTTGCGGTTCGCCTGTGTATAGTTCAAATGAGCAAGACCCGGGCAGGGTACGGGTGCGTTTAGGTATTTTTGATTCCGATATCAGGGAAAGGTCCGGCAGCCATAATTTTATCGGCTCTAAGGCCAACTGGGACGAGCTTGATGCTGACTTGCCCAGGTATGAAGGATTTGAACCGGGCAGGCAGTAATTTTGCTGAGGTAAGAAGCTAAAGCGGGCCGCTAAGTTAAAGCGTCCAGAAAACGACAGGAAATGTGATGAGTAAACAATATAAGAGTTTTGCCGAGTTCTATCCGTTTTATCTGAGCCAGCACGCTAACCTTGTCTGCCGCCGGCTGCATTTTCTCGGTTCCCTGCTGATTCTCCTGCTGCTGACTTATATTGTCTTTAGCGGCAGCTGGTTATTGCTGTGGTTGTTGCCTGTCATTGGCTATGGTTTTGCCTGGATAGGACACTTTTTCTTTGAGAAAAATAAACCCGCCACTTTCACTTATCCCTTATATAGCCTGCTGGGCGACTGGATCATGTTTAAAGATATTTTGCTGAGAAAACTTCCCTTCTGATGTTATTTTTCCTTGTTGTCTGACTGCTTTCGTTGAAGCTGTTTTGTGCAGCGTTTAAGTTGTGATCTTTTTTAGTCGATACTTATAGGCTGACAGTTAATCGGAGAAAAGGTGTTATCTAACATAACCCTTCTCTGGCAAAGAATTTTTATTTTACCCCCATACAAGGATGGATCGTCTTATGAAGTTTGGTATTAATCCGTTTGTAGCCTTAAGCTTATTGTCCTGCTTTATGCTTGCCGATATCCCTATAACCTATGCCGCAGACATTGAACGTGTGGAGCTCATCAGTTCCCAGGTGAGTGGTCCGGCGCCGCTTGCGGTTCATTTTGATGCTTCCGGGGTTATCCTCAATGGTCAGCCGCTTGATGCCATCCGCGATATTCATTATTCCTGGAACTTTGGTGATGAAAATGGCCAGCGCTGGAGCACCAACCAGCAATCCAAAAACAGCGATGCTGGCTTTGTTGCCGGTCATCTTTTTGAAACGCCGGGGCATTATCAGGTCAGTGTTGAGCTCACCAGTAAAAACGGTGCTTTTGAGCCCGTGGTAAAATCTGTGGCTATCGAGGTCAGCGATGCCGATGAAGTTTATGCCGGGGAAGATACCGTGTGTTTTTCTCTGGCGGGAGACTTTTCCGGCTGCCCGGAAAATGCACGGCAGGTGCAGTTAATGCCAGGCGGTGAGATAGCTGACTTGCTGAGCGCAGGAAAATTTCGCGGCAGTATGGACAAACAGCAACGGATCTGGAATCCCTATAAAGAATATGCCCTCGATTATGATCACAACAGTACTTTTGAGTACCTTGATTATCAGCAGCAATGGGATTGCCGGCTGGAAGCACAAGCGCATCAGCAGGTTTTAATTTCTGCGCAGCAGATCGCGCCTTTTATTGGCAGCAATAAACGCCTGCTTTTTCATCGTGGCGAAACGTTCACCTTTTATAATTCAATATATTTGAGTGATTTTAACGGCAGTCGCCTCGGGGCTTTTGGTGCCTGTAACCTCAATAACCAGGGGCGCTGTGATAATGCGCCGCAGTTGCAAATGTTAGGGGCCGAGTCTTATTCGGACCTGCTGATCCTGGCAGACGGCAGCAGCGATATCGTGATAGCCGATCTTGCCATGACCCGGGTGTGCGGAGATGCCAACCGGGGGATTAACCTTTATGGTAGTGCCACCAAGGTCACCTTAAACAAGCTTGAAATAGGAAAGTTTGATACCGCGGTTATCGGCCGTACCTATGGGCAACGTGTGCCCCATGATGTGATTGGTATTTTTAATTCCAAATTTGAAAAACTAGGGGCCGGTAATGCCGAGGTTTACGATCCTGAAGATTTAAGCTGTGAATCGCCTGCGCTGCCCGAGTGGCATAACGGCGACAGGCAGACGGCCCTTGACGAGTCCGACTGGACGCCTCGGTGGCAAGATTACCAGGCACAGGTATTGGCAAGCCTGGTAAACCCTCAATGTAAAACCGGTGGCAATATTGTCTATTTACCGGCGCATCGCCATATGATCCTGGGCACTGAAATGTCTGATGCCGCCACCCGCCGGGCCGAGCATGCCCTTAGGGTGCCGCTGGCGTTTAAATCTGTGATCGCCCATAACGTTTTTGCGCAGCCTTCGCCGAATAAACATGCGCTGAAGCTTCATAACCAGGGGGATTGCCTGGTGCTCAACGATTGTGATGTTAATCCGGTACAATCTGCCGAAAATTATCCCACCGCCTGGGTCTTGATCAGGGAAAACCTGTTTAAATCTGACACCGACATTGTTGTTAATCTCGGTCCGGGTACCAGTAAAGTCGGTGAGCAGGTCAATAATATTTTATTTACCGATAACCGGGTTGAAGCCAGCGGCAGTCAAAACCAGGTTGCGGTTGTGCTTTCCGGGCACGATTCTGTCGTTGAAAACAACCGGCTGGTACAAAAATACCCGACCACCAGCTGGGTCGGCGTCAGTGTTGCCAAAGGGCGGAATGAACCAGGGCATGCCGGCAATAACCGGGTCGGCAATAACCGTGTCGAGGTCAATGGTTCGCTGTTTCTGGTCAGGCTTGGTGAGGACAGTGACGGTGCTGAAATTAGCAACAATCAGGTATGTGCCCCGGGCCCGGTAAACTTTGTTGATGCGATTGTCCCTGATGTGGCTTATCAGGCAGAGCATAATGTATCGGATTGCACCGGACTTAGCTTCGAAGGGGATAACGGCAGCCATTTACCGGGAGATGGTGATGCAGATTATTTTACTACCCCGTTATTTCATCTGAATTTTGATAATGCTACAAACCCGGCTATGGATGTGATGGCTAAGGTTTTTGCCGAGGCTAAGGGTAATATCGATTTAGTCGAAGGGGTTGTCGGCCAGGCGGTTGTCTTTGATGAACTCAGTGATGAAATAGTGATCCCCGATCCTATGGCTAACATAGATACCACCGGGGAGTTCAGCCTGATGTTTTGGCTCAAAGCAAGCGACTTTAGCACCGGAGGTGAAGCCTTTGGTCGTCCGCGCTTAAACCGCAAGGGAGATGTGTCGTTAACCTTAGGGGAAAATGGTGAAGTGTTATTTTACCTCAATGCAAAACATATTCACCCGGGCATTCGCCTGCAACAGCAGGAATGGGCTCACCTGGCATTAACCTTTAACCGGGCGGAGCGGCTTGCTACCGTCTATTTAAATGGTGAAGCGCGTTATCAATACCATTTCCCGGACAGTACCGAGTTCTTTTTTAATACCTCACAGGAGTTTCGTCTTGGTGTCGGCCAGTGGCGCTCTGCTTCAAGCTATTTTTCGGGTTTATTGGATGAATTTAAATTCTATCAGCAAAGCTTATCGGCGGATGAAATCGGCCGGCAGTTTCGGGCAGAATCTCCGTTTTAGCTGACGCGCTTATTGCTTGGTGGGTTTAAGCCTGAAATCACTGAATAATGCTATCCTTGATGACAGACAGGTAAACTTTTATCTGACTCAGCGATGGCTTTATTTTAATGAAAGAGATGAAAAAGCATGGGGTTGTTACCTTAAACTGGCAAGCAAACCTCCTGGTGCTCAGGGCGTATGGGCCATTTAACGAGGAGGGCATAGAAGCTATTTTTCATGAAGCCCAACAGAGTGTGATCAACAGGCAACTGCAGAGCTGGAACCGGCTGGAAATACTTGATGATGAAACCCTGGGATCTCCGGCGGTCTTAAACAGGGTTAAAGACTTGTACACCTGGTTTGAAAATAACGGCTGTGAGCATACTGCCCTAGTAGTGAGTAACTGTGTGCAAATATACGTGGCCGAAGAATTGCTTAAGAGTAAGGCAAAAATTTTTCGTGATCTTGATGCCGCCAAAAAATGGCTGTCTGAACAGCCTTAATTGCTTTTTGTTCTATTGTCAGTATCTTCAAACCTTGCGAGTGCAATGATGGCACATCGTGAGCGGCTTCCGTTCTTTGCCTGGCTGATAACTGCCAAAACCTAAACCTGTTGCCGCCAATAAGGCTTGCAGCTCCTGCTTCGGGGCTATACCTGCTTCGGCTAAGGTGGTAATGATCTCAGCGGCAATGGCCTGGCTGAGTTTATATAAGTCAAAAGCTTGTTGGTTTTTACCGGCTAAATAATCTTGGTTTACGGTGAGTGCCGGGTGTGCCTTCGGGGTTGTTGTTGCAGGATCTGTATATTTATTTGAATCCACCATAGATTTATCTCCTGATTACTGCCGGACAAAAGATGTGTTGCTTTAAGTTAACCCCGGGTGTCCGGGGTAGGGGCGGTATTAAGATAATCATTCTTGTCTGTTTCTTTTTGGCGGGCATGGCGGTTTATGGGCAAGGTGTTCCTGCTCGCTGATCTGTTGATCGCCGTTGCTGTCTATGTTTGCAAAAACCGTCTCATGATCGCCGCGGGGAATTGGGTGTTGTTTGAATTCTTCCAGGGTGATGGCCTGATCGCCGTTTAAGTCTAACTGACTAAAGGGGGGCGGTCCCCGACGTTTATTGCTTTGAGACTGATCCGGGGCATAGCTGTAGGCAAGCGATGAGACTAATGTCAGGGTGGAACAAATAATAACTTTACTGCTGAGCTTAAACATAAGCTTCTCCTTGTGCATGACTCAAAATACTTGAGTACATTTGATTTATGTTTAGCTTATTGGATAAATTTTCAAAAAAACGTCAAGAAAGGTGCAAACAATAAGGAAAATGATATGGGCAGCTGTTTTTCGCCTTATTTATGGATTTTACAGCTATGGCGCTAAGGCGTTTTGACTGGCAGGCATGATGAAAAAGCGGACGTTTGCTCTTTTTTATGATTATTAACTCGTTGTATTTATTGTTTTAACTTATTTGTTGGCTTGGAAGTTCCAAGTCAAAAGTTAAAAGCACTAGCCGAAAATTGATCAGAAATGATACAATGTGACAATACGGTGACATTATGATGTATCGTATAAGTCAAAAGTTTTTAGCGAATAGGGATCGCTTTAGTTGACAGGAAGTCGAATAATAATTTTATAAATTACCTTTTCTCCTCTCCTTTCTTCCGGCATTGCTGTTCGCTATTTTGGTAGTCACCTGGTGGTCATATGAACAGTACGCTCAGCATAAATATTATATAAGTAAAATCCTGAGCACTGTTCAGCCCGATATTCCCCCCTTGCTATTTTCAGCTTGATATCACCGGCCGGTTAAGTTTCTGCATGCGCAATAAAGTGACGGCATCAATGTGACTTTATTTTGTGTTTGGTTACTTACTGCCCAGGTACCCTAATATTTACTATTAAAGGATTAACATCATGAAACCTATTGATGAAGATATTGCGGTAAAGATCCTGGAGATCATTTTTAAACGCAGAAAGCTGGTTGAGGCAGAGTTATCTTCACCCGAATCCCTTAAACTGTCGGCCTTGTCCCCGGCTGAAGTGGAACAGCATCTGGATAAGGTCCGGCTGATGGTGGCGCAGCAACAAGCCATTACTATGGTGTTGCCCGCCTATCCGGGAAAATCCCCCAACCGGGATAAAACCTTAAGTAAATTACCGGATCTGGCGGAAAAGCACTCGATTGATAACCTTTACCGGCTGTGCCGGGAGATAGAGCAGGTATACCCGCCGGGGGCGAAAATATTGATCTGTTCAGACGGTTATGTGTTTTCGGATCTGGTGCGTATTCCTGATCCCGATGTTGATCTTTATACCCGGGAACTTATTCACTATTATCAGCGGCATTATCCGGGGTATTTTGAGTTTTTTGATATCAAGGATGCCTTTCCCCAGCTGACTTGTCTGGACTCGATGCGGGAAGAGCTGATGGTGTGTTACGGCGAGTCGCTGATCAAGCTAAGTGCCCGTTGTAAAAGCGAAAAAGAAAGCTTGTCCATGTATCAGGGCATTACCCGCTTTTTGTCGGAAGATTTTGCCGGGCTTGCCGAATTTAGCCGGCACAGCAAAACCCAAATCCAGAAACAGGCGAAAAGCATCTCTGTCAGGGTGATACAGCGCAGTAATGCCTGGGGGGAATTGCTGGCCGAGTTTTTCCCGAATGCACTGCGCCTGTCTATCCATCCCCAGTACCGGGTGTCGGCGAAAATAGGTATCAGTATGGCGGATGCCGATGACGGCTGGCGTACCCCCTGGCATTCGGTTGCGGTGATGAAAAACCGGCAAATACAACTGCAAAAACGCAGTCAGATAGATGAAAACCGTCACAGGTTAATTTTTAACGGCGGCAAACCCTGTCACTATCAGGAGTTAACTCAGGGTATGGGAGAAGTGCGTCATGGTTAATACTATTGTTTTTGACCTCGACGGCACCCTGATTGATACCCTGGCGGATATTGCCAATGCCATGAACCGTACCTTTGAGTCGTTTGATCTTAAACCTCAGCCTTTATCCGTTTACCGCAAGCTTGTCGGCGGCGGCTCGAAAAACATGGTGGAGACCCTGGTACCGCAGGAGTGGGATAAGCAAAAGATATTTGCCCATTACCTGATGGAGTATGAGCAGCATTCCCTGGTTGAAACCCGTCCCTACCCGGGTATACATGATGCTTTACGGCACTTGCAACAAGCCGGGATCAAATTGGCTGTGGTGACTAATAAGCATCATCAGCAGGCTATTTTTTTGCTAAAGCGCCTGTTTCCGGATGTCCATTTTCATGCGGTGCAGGGAGTGGTTGAAGGCATACCGAAAAAGCCCCATCCGCAAATGGTTTTTACCGCTTTGGCACAAATCGGCACTAAGGCGGAACAGTGCCTGTATGTCGGAGACACCATCACAGATATGAAAACGGCGCAATCTGCCGGTATCCCGTCTGTGTATGTCCGCTGGGGTTATGGTGAGCTTAGCGCTGTCGCCACCAGCCCGGATGAACAGGCGGCTGATTTTACCATCTCAGAAATATCACAGCTGCTGCCGCTGGCGCAGGCAGGAGAAGAGCAACAAGGAACAAGCATGACATTATTATCTAAGGACAAAGCCGGGTTTGATAAATCGGCGATAGCAGCACAATTGCTCCCGGTGATCCAAAGTTATCTGGTCGCCGATGAGGAAGATAAATTTATCGGCCAGGGAGATGCTTTGCTGTTAAGCCAGCTTAAATTTTTTATCGAACAAGATTTGCCGCTTGAATTTATCCTGCCGGGCTTTCCGTGCAAATCTCCCAATGATGTTGATAAAAGCTTCTCGACTATGCCGGATTATGGTGAAGTGCGGGCAATACAACGCCTGGATGAGTTTTGTCTTCGTCTCAATGAAATTTATCCCCGGGGCAGCCGGGTAACCATCTTAAGTGACGGCACCACCTTTTCCGATATTGTTTGCGTAGCGGAAGAAAACAAAGAAGCCTATAAATCGGCACTGTGCTCACTGACGGTCACGGAAAACATCGCCTGGGCGGATTTGTCTTCCCTGCTGGAAAGCAGTAAAAATAATGCCGCCGCCCTGAGCAGCCCGGCAAAAAGAAAAGCCCTGGTGAACCTGGTGGCTTCCGGTCCGCGTGCCTTTGAAAAGTTTGTCAATAAAGTCAAAGGCGACAGCGAGCAGGCCAGGGTGCATGACAAGCTCTGCAGTTATCTCTACCACGACATCCATTTGGAGCGTTTTAGCGAAGGAGACAGGGACAGTTATCTTGAGTCCATCAGCGAAAAAGCCTATCAAATGATGTATCGCGGCCGGGCGCTCAGTTATGGCATAGAGCAGGCTTTTCCCCGGCATATCCGCTTGTCTGTCCATCAATACGATAATGCCGGGCCTAAGTATACCTTCGCCTTGACGGACCATCAGCAAAAGAGTATTTCTCCCTGGCATACGGTGCCGGTGCGTTTGCTCAGCGGCCAATATATGCAGCTGCCCCATTCGCTGGCAAAAGAAAAGCTGTTGGCTAAGGTGACTTTGCAGCAGCACAACTGGCTTTACCTGGAAGTGCCTTCAAGTGAGTTTTCCCGCTATCGCTACCAGGTGATCAAGGGGCCAAAATTCGGTTTAAAAATATCGGCGCCCGAGGGCAAGGGCTATGAGATATTTTCCGCCGATTTTCTGCAGCAGCTCAGTGAAGAATTCGGTTTTGTGGTATTAGCCGGGGCCGGGTTTGAGCAGCAGGATGAGCTGATAAGCTTCTGCCAGGATTTCGGGGAGATTTATCAGTGGGAGTTTGGATCTGTGCATGTGGTCAAACCTAAGGAAAAGCCCGACGGTTTTGTCCACTCCATCGAAAAAACCCCCTTGCACTGGGATTTGAGCATGCTGCCCGCCGGTGACAAACATGTCGAACAAAATCCCAGGTTTGCCGCCAGTACTTTTATGCTTTACTGCAAAACGCCGCCGGCCGCCGGAGAAGGGCAAACCACTTTGGTGGACAGCCGCATGGCATTAAAAATTGCCGGGCAGGAGAAGGTGAAACGCTGGCGGGCAACGGATATTACTTATCAAACTAAGATGACGTATTTTGGCGGCGTACCGCGTGCTTATCCCCTGGTTTTCGAACATCCGAAAACCGGTGAAGATATTTTCCGCTATCAGGAAGGCAGCGAGTTGGAACTGCAACAGTTCCTGTTAAGCTCTGACACTTTGTCCGGGCAGGCATTGGATGGTTTGATCTGTGATGTCAATGCCATCGCCTATGATGAACGTTGTCTGGTGGCGCATGAGTGGCAGGCGGGAGATCTGGTGATAATCGATAATTATTATACTCTGCACGGCCGCCTGGCGATGACGGAAAAATCTATGTCGCGAGAGCTGTGGCGGGTACAGTGTTTTAGTTGATAATTAGCCGGAGGCTTTTCCCGCCCCTTTTTGACAGCGGCAAGTCTGTCGCCCGCAGCTTCAAGACGAAGCGGACCAGGGGATGCCGGGCAATCTTTATCCTGGCGGGGTCGGATGGACCCCGCCAGGATAACTGTGTTATTGCATTTGTCCCGACGGGGAAAAATGCCAGCGGCTGTCCTTCATTATGCCGCCGGAGGCAGAAATGGTGTCGGTGCCGTCCAGGCTAAGCAGTTTGCGCTCTTTTCCCCAACGGGACTGGCCATACTCGAATAAAAATACGCCGTTATTTTTATAGACTTTTATCGTGCGGCTGCCGGCGTTTAACACATGAAGGTGATCTTCGCTATCCAGAGTCAAACTCGCCGGACCGTTCAGCTGTTCGGCCAAGTCCATACCGAAGTCGCCGATATATCCCAGCATGTCTCCCTGGGGGCCTAACCAGGTAATTTGATGCTGTCCGGCGCTCAGGATAAAGATATTGTCCATAGAATCCAGGGCAAAGTCTTTCAATATACCCACAGAATCAGGCAGGGAAACCGGGCTTTGTTCATTGCCTGCAAGATCGTAAACCCGAATCATCGGCTCGGTTTCAAACCAGACATAGATTTTTTGCCGGTACTGGCGGGCAACGCGCATCTTCAGGGGAAAGCTGACGTCATGGCCGCCGGGGGCGGTCACTTGCTTGAGCGGAGCTTGAATGCCTAAGCTGGTGAGTTTGCTTGTTGGTAACCGGCTGTTATCTGGAACTTTATTTAAGCCTTTGCTTGCTTCTGCCATAGCAAAACTTTTCACCGGCAGAGCCAAAGTGCCGGCAACTGCTGAGCTGGTCACGATAAATCGGCGACGATCCATAGTTAGTCTCTTGTTATTGTTAATGACTGGTTAATCTATGGTTTCATAGCCTGGGTATTTCTACAAGTAATATGTCATAATTCCTTGTGTTTGATGTTATCTTTTTAGCGTATTTAAACGGCTGCCCCGGATTGGTTTTCGGGGCCACTTAGGAGTCCCATGTCTGCTGAAATTGCTTTTGCAAAACTTGCTGCCGCATTTGATATCAACAACTTAAACCGTGAGCTAACGTCCCTGTCGGACGGGGGCTGGATTGAGCATGTCAACAAGCGGGATTATCAGGGAGGCTGGGATGTCCTGCCGCTGCGTTGTCCGCGTCAATATGCTGATCAACATGCTATTTTGCAAAGCTTTGCCATTGAAGCGGGAGACGACTGGGTGAATTTGCCCGTCCTTGCCCGATGCCCGGAAATCAGCAAGGTATTGGATTATTTTCACTGCCCCCTCAAGGCCGTGCGTTTAATGCGGTTAAACCCCGGGGCCTATATCCAGCCCCACAGGGATATGGGGTTGGCGATGGAGTACGGCGAGGCGCGTATCCATTTGCCGATCTGCGGCGCCGATCAGGTAACGTTTTTAGTGGACGGGCAGGTGGCACCTATGGCGGCAGGAGAGTTGTGGTACCTTAATGCCGATCTTGAACATTCGGTACGTAACAACGGCAGCGAAGCAAGGGTTAACCTGGTGATCGACTGTAAAGTAAATGCCTGGCTGCAAGCGGCTATCGAAAATAACCGCTGAGCAGCTCTTTTGCCGGCAGCTGGTGTTTATCTATGGCCAGTTCCCGGTATCCCAGGCGTTTGGCCAGGTTGACAATTTCTGGATGCCGGAAAATCTCTTGCGGCTCGAAGTCCGTCTGCACCATATGGCCATAGCTGTCTGTTTTCTCTTCTATGGCGCTAGTGTCTATATCCGTTAGCTGTCCGTCTGGGGCGGCGGTAGCTAAAAAGGCGGCGAGCTTGTTTAGGGACTGGCCGGTAAACAGGGACTCGTAACTAAGGTGCAGCCAGTGTTTTTCCTGCCAGTCCTGCTCAAATGCCAGGGCCTGCAACTGTACTTCTGCCCAAAAATAAAGACACTTCTCAAAGGGAGATAAGTGTTGCCAGTTTTGCTGGTATTCGGGGAGCCTGGCCCCGGGGGCAAAAGGGGTGAACAATTCTTTTTCCGGCAGATGGGGCAAAGCCGGCGGCACGAAGGCATTGAGCTTTAACCAGGAAATCGCGGTAAAGACCGGGTGTCGGGTGAGATGGATCACTTTTACCGGATGCTCAAGTTCTTGGGCAAACCAGGCGATATGACGCCAGCAGGGAAAGCCGGTTTCTATGTAGTTTTTCCCCCGGGACAAGGTGTTTCGGATCTCATTCAGGTGTTGCTCCAGCAGCGCTTTATTGTTTACTAACGGCAATGATGGGGAATTGTCAATCGGCGCATATTGATAACCCAGGGGCTCATGTTTTATTTGATAATTGTCGGCCTGTTGTGCTGTCAATAGCCGGGGTAAGTGCCGGGTCAGCCACTGGGTGCCGCAACGGCCGGTGGAAACAATAAAACATGCATAGTTTTTCATCTATTTGCCTGATTATTTTGCAAAAATTTATTTTAGCATAATGATTTTTACCGGAGTTAAACAGTTTTTGTTGAAACTATTTACGGATGTAAATATTTCGGCTATCTTTGTTTACAAATCGTTTCAACAGCTTGTCTGTGCTTAATTAAGTGGTTGTCGGTAAGGGGTTGTTGAAATATCGTGCTTGCATAGGCTTTCATACCACTATCTATTACCGGAGCAGGCGACAGACCCTGATTTACCAGATATTTTGCTACAAAAACAATATTAAGGCAGGAAAATATGGACGCTTACAATTACCAGCAACTTTCACAACTGATCGGCGAGGCAGTACAGGTTTCCGATCAACAAGGTAATCAAGTGAGCCTTAAGATCATCGAAGTGAATAAAGGCCAACTTGACGGCGAACAATGGGAAGCCTTTTCCGTTATCTATACCAGCGATGAAGCCATGAATATTTCCCAGGGCACCTATCGCTTTTCCCACCAGGCATTCGGCCAAATAGATTTATTTCTCTCTCCCAACAGTGCCGTCGAATTTGAGACCATAGTGACCCGTTCAAGAGCCCAAGAGGCTCAGGCAGGCTCACAAGCGTAAAGTTAACAGGATGTAATATCGGGTAATACCGGGTAAAAACAGCAGGTGTTAAGGTGTCCACTGCATCAGTAAATAAATCTCATTGGTCTGGGTTTTTAACTCAAATCCCAGCCGCTGATAAAGGTTTTTTGCGGGGTTGTTGTGTTCAACATGTATGGTCACGGCTTTATTGCCGGCTTTAGCTTGCTCAAACAGTTGCTTAAACAAATAGCTGCCGATGCCCTTATTTTGATAGTCGGGAGTCAGGGTAATATCAACGATGCGGATTTCCCTGTCCCAGTGGTCGACAAATAAACGGCCGATGGCCTGGCCGTCAAACTCGATGATATCGAACTTATCACTGTTGTAATGGTGCAGGTAATGTTGGTACTGGGCATTAAACTGCTGTTGGATAAAAGCCTCTTTTTCCTGGCGGGTGAAGTTGGTCATCGCCAGTTCGGCTTCGCGGGTTGAGGCATACAAGGCCTGCATAAAAGCCAGATCGTCTGTGGTGTGTTTTCTCAGGGATACGAGATGGTGCCCGTTGTTTTCTTGCATAGCTGTCAGCAAACCTGTCTGCAGTTAGATGTAAATATCAATAAGTTATTAAGCTAATTGTGGAATTTTCCATAATTAATGTAAAGAGCGAAGGAGAAGATAATGGCAGAACCTTTTATCAGTGAAATACGCATGTTTGGTTTTAACTTTGCGCCGCGAAAATGGGCGCTTTGTGACGGGCAAGAATTGCCGATTACCCAGAACCAGACCCTGTTTGCACTTCTCGGCACGACTTTTGGCGGCGATGGCCGTTCTAATTTTGCCTTGCCGGATATGCGCGGCCGGGTACCTGTGCACCGGGGGGATTATCAGGCCTTGGGTAGCGGGGGCGGCAGCGAACAGGTCACCCTGAGTGAAGCCCAACTGGCGCCCCATAGCCATAGCCTGGAAGCGACCTCGGACAATGGCGAAACCCGGGTGTTTGCCGGCAGCAGTCTGGCGGCAGGGTATGATTCCCGTAACAACAGACAGTATCCTGTGGATATGTATAAGGCGCCGGTCACCTCTGAATTGACGACACTCAATAGCGCAAGTATCACGGATGCCGGCAGCGGCTTGCCTCATGAAAATATGCAGCCGTCACTGGTGGTGAACTTTTGCATCGCCCTCGAAGGCGTGTTTCCGTCAAGAAATTAATCAGGAGATTGAAAGATGAGTGAACCTTTTATCGGTGAAATTCGTATGTTTGCGGGGAACTTTGCCCCTAAAAACTGGGCATTTTGTGATGGTCAGCTCCTGGCGGTTAGCAGTAATGAGGCCCTGTTTTCCTTACTGGGCACCAACTACGGGGGGGACGGACGCAGCTCGTTCGGCTTGCCGGAAATGCGCGGCCGCCTGCCTATGCATATGGGGCAGGGCAGCGGGTTGAGCAACCGAACCTTAGGCGCCGGGCCGGGATTTGAAAGGGTGACTTTAAGCTTAGATCAAATGCCTAACCATAGCCATGGCCTGGTGGCAAGCCGGGGGGAAGCAGATGCCAGTACTCCTGCAGGACGGGTGCTCGCCTCGCAAACGGACGGTGACATGCCCTACACGCCAACGCCTGCTGATCCGGTAGATATCGAAGATATGGACAGCCGTTCCCTGTCACCGACAGGTGATGCTTTATCCCATAACAATATGATGCCTTATTTGGGGGTTAACTTTATTATCTCCCTATTGGGGGTATATCCGAGCAGAAATTAACGGGTGGTTTTGTTGGTATTTTCCGCTATTGGCCATACCGCAGCGGTAGGGCCGGATGATGAAAATACAGTGAAACGAGTTAAGCGAACAGGACTTTAGGAGAATTATTATGTCAGAACCTTTTATTGCCGAAGTAAGAATGTTTGGCTGCAACTATGCACCCCGTGGCTGGGCCTTTTGCGATGGCCAGTATTTACCCATAGCTGAAAATACTACTTTATTTTCCCTGATAGGGACTACGTATGGCGGCGACGGCCGCACGACTATGGCCTTGCCGGATCTGCAGGACAGGGCGCCGTTGCATCCGGGTCAGGGACCGGGATTAACCAGGCGCTTGTTGGGGTATCCCGGCGGCACGATAACCGAAACCTTAGTCGAGGAGCAGTTGCCGGCTCACAGCCATACGCTCAAGGGCGTTTCTGCGGCGGGCAGCTCAGGCACGCCGGATGAGTCCCTGTTTCTTGGTCAGGATAAAGCCTCGTCAAACGAGAGGATTTTTTATCTGGCAGAAGGGAAAAGCCTGGATGCCCCCATGTCCGATAGTGCGGTACAGGTAAGTGGCGGCGGACAGGCCCATAATAATATGCAGCCCTATCTGACGGTGAACTTTTGCATTGCCTTGACCGGCCTTTATCCGATGAGAAACTAGGGCCGCCGCTTACGGGTTTGCTTTATACAGCTTAAAAAGAAAGCTTAAAAGTAAGCCCAAACAGGCAAGGTTATCCGCTATGCAGTTGTACAACCTATTGACAGGACTATTTTTTCAGCTTTTATGGCTTATCCCTGTGACGGCCCCGCTGGCGGCTGAAGAGATCGTTTTTGACAACTTTTCAAAGCCGGTCACCCTGGTGAAGCAGGGGGCGGCGTACCGGGTTGCGGCAACCGGTGCCAGGGTGAGCCTGTCCCAGCGGTTAATTGTCAAAACGGCCGCTTCTGTCGGTAAAGCCGAGGTGTCGGCTTTACACCCCGGGGTGAGTGCCGTTACGGAACTCTTCCTTGGCCGGGCGTTTCGTTATTATGCTTTGACCCTTGACGGCGAGGCGCCGCTGCCTGGGGTACTGACAGCGTTCAGGCGGTTACAGCAGCAGGGGCAAGCCGGTATCGAGCTGGTGCAGCCGGATATCTTACAATTGAAAAGCAAGAGTGAGGCGGGCGCTTTAGCCGAAAGGGATTCGCCTTATTTTTCCTTGCCGGGCATTGACCCCCTGTGGCAAAAAACGAAAGGCAAAGGGGTCCGGATTGCGGTTATCGATGACGGCTTTAATCTCGGGCACGAGGATTTACAGCACATTCGTCCGGTTTTATCTTATGACAGCGAAACCCGGTCTTTGGATGCTTCGGCACAGGCGTTAACAGACAGTCACGGTACTAAAGTGGCGGGCATTATTTTCGCTGCCCATGATGGTCGGGGGATAAAGGGGATCGCGCCGGAAGCGGATTTGATCGCCTTGCGCCAGCCGGATACCTGGACTTCAAATACCTTGTTGAGTTTTCAACTGGCAAAACTGGCCGGTGCAGATGTGATCAATTGCAGCTGGCATTCGCAGTGGCTGTTACAGCCAGTTGTCGAAATTGTTAATGAGTTGGCATATAATGGCCGTGATAAAAAAGGTATTGTCGTGGTTTTTGCTGCCGGTAACCAGGGCAGAAAAATCACAGCAGGCAGCAGTGAAGCGTCTATAGAACAGGCTCTGGTCGTCGGGGCCGGCGACGGGCAGGGCAAGCCCTTGGATTTCAGCAACTACGGCCCTTCGGTGGACTTTTATGCCTATGGCGGCAAAGCAAGGACAACCTTAGTTTCCGGACAATATGGCAGCTTCTCCGGTACTTCCCTGGCCTCGGCGATAGTTTCGGGTTTTAGCGCCCTCTTGATTGCCGAGCAGCCGGATATTACCTTGGCAGAGTTGTCACGGCGTTTAGATTTGTTAATGCAAACAAAGCGCCTGACTGCAAACTAATATGCAAACAACATAAAGGGTACTTGTAACGTGGCTGACGAAAAAAAGAATAATAACAGCGACACTTTTTCTCCCCTGGATGATGAACTGGATTTTGATTGTCAATATAGCGACAATCTGCCTGCGATTTTAAAAGAGCTGAATATTTCCCTCGCCTTTACCTCGTATCAGGCGGGACGTTTGATGCTGGTGCGCAGCGACGGCAAAACCCTGGATGTGAATTTTAAAAGTTTTCCGCGCCCTATGGGGCTTGCCGCAACAGAAAACGGCCTGACGCTGGGGATCTTCACCCAGATCATCAATTTCCAACGCGAAGATGGCTTGCTGGCACAAATCAAACGTCCCCTGCCGGGCATAGAAGAAGATATCACCGCGCCGCGTATTAAGCCCAAAAACAGCGATGTACAGGTAAATGTCTTAGCTGGCGAGGAAGGCGAAGACAAAAGCGGCGAGTCTGAACAAGAGTTGGTGCTTAATTTATCTCCCGAGCAACAGCAGCAAGTGCAAAAACAGCAAGAGGCGGTGAGGGCCTATCAGCAGAAGTTAACCGCCGCGCTTGATGAGCGGGTTGATGCCTGCTTTATTAGCCGCTCGGCCCATTATTCCGGCATGATCAATATTCACGATATCGACTGGGGGGATGAAGGCTTATGGGTGGTTAATTCCAGTTTTTCCTGCTTATGCACGCTGGACCCGGACTATAGCTTTGTGCCCCGCTGGAAACCGCATTTTATCTCTGAATTGGTGCCTGAAGATCGCTGTCATCTTAACGGTATGACATTAAAAGACGGTAAACCCGCCTATGTCACCACCTTCTCCAAATTTGATGCCCCCGGAAAATGGCGCAAGGGCACGAAATTTGACGGCACTTTGATGTCGGTGGCAAGCAATGAAGTTTTGGTGGATGGTCTGACGATGCCCCATTCTCCCCGCTGGTATAACGACAGGGTTTATTATTGCAATTCAGGTTATGGCCAGATCTGCAGTTATCAGCCGGAAACTAAAATCACGGAAACCTTGTATGAAGTGCCGGGATTTACCCGGGGCATGGATTTTTACGGCCCGCTTATGTTTGTCGGGCTTTCTAAAGTCAGGGCCGCAGATGTTACTAAACCTGCGCCTTTGTCGCAAAAGTATGATGAAACCTATTCAGGGATCTGGCTGTTTAATCTCGATGACCCGGGGAATAAAGAAGCGATCGGCCATATTAAGTTTACCGGTAATGTCGATCAGATTTACGATGTTGCCGTTATCCCCGACAGCAGTTTTCCTGAATTGATCGAACCTTCGCACCCGAGAATGAGAAATCATTTTTGTCATCCCGAATTACAAGCCTTAGCAACTGGAAGTAACAAATAATGGAATCGACTAAAATAACAAGTCCTGCCGCCCGAGCGGGTGTCGGCAAACCGGCAAAATTGGGCCGGGCGATAAAAACCGCTATTCCTTTGTTGGCCATGTTGGGGGGCGGAGCACTGGCCTCCACCCGCAATACCAGCTCCTCGGTAAACGGCCGCAAGCTAAAAAATGCCGCAACCGTTTATGTCAATAAGGGCGGTAACGAACCGGTGAAAGAGCCGGTAAAAACCCATAAAGCCAAGCGCTCGGCTTTTGCCGCCTTTAGCCATACCGACCGGGTGAAAAAAACGGTTAATGCCCGGCATGAGGTTGATCGCGGTGCGCTCGATTTCTTAAAAAACAACGGCCTGTTGCAGCAGGGCAATGCAACCCAAGCCAGCCTGTCCGGCAATACCCTGGGCAGGAAAACCTTTGCCGACTTTTGTGCGGCAACGGCAAAAAACACCGGGGATGCGTTGAGCACCGGCGATGCCAATGTTGTCGCCTACCAACCTACGGTCGGCGCCTGTACCGGGGCGGGCCATGTCTGGCATTATACCGTGGGAGGGCAATGTACCACAGGTGCATATACCGTCAGGCAATGTGTTGCCGATGGTGTGGTCCGGGGCAATGTCCCGAGTTTGACAACACACGGTACTGCAAGCTGGACCAATTTTACCGTGAACAGTACTAAGGTTGCTCCCGTAGGCGATACCACGCCGCCAACGTTTGAAAATGGGACCCCCTCGGTAGGCTCAGAAACCGGCAGCGGGGCAACGGTTTCTGCCGATCTCGATGAAGACGGCACCGTCTATTATGTGGTGGTGGCCGACGGTGCAGCGGCGCCGAGTGTTTCCGAGGTCAAGGCGGGCACCGGCAGCGGCGGCAGCGGACAGCTGGCGGCGGGCAACTTTACCACCACCGGCACTACCGGCAATGAAGCTTTTGGCGGCTTATCGGATAATACGGCCTATGATCTTTATGTGGTGGCCGAGGACGATGAAGGTACGCCGAACGTGCAGGCAAGCGTGACTAAGGTCGACTTTGCCACCTTGGATACGATCGCCCCGACCATTACTGCGGTCAGCATTCCCGACAGCGACCATAAGGTGGGAGATACGGTAACCGCTACTATTACCGTGGCCTCAGATACCGATGACTATACCACGGGCAGCGGCGGCATCAGCGGTACCATAGCCGGTTATGCCCTGGGCAGTTTAAGCAAAACCAACGACACCACCTATACCGCCACGTTCACTATTACCGACGGCGGCACGGATGTGGCGGCAGGATCGAATATTGCGGTGAACTTTACCCTGGATGACAGCTCGGGCAATACCAGCTCGGCCTATACCACCGCTATCAGCCAGGCCAGCGATGCCATTTATGCCAATTTACCGGATGTTGATCTTACCGCCGACACCAATACCATAGCCGAAGACGGCGGAGTCTCGACCTTAACCGCCACCTTAAGCGGCAGTTTAAACAATCAGTGGCCATCGGCAATCACTGTCAATCTGGCCTATACCGGTACAGGTACGGCGGGCACGGATTACACTAAGTCCGACAGTATTGTGATTTCAGCGGGTAACTCCAGCAATACCGCGACCGTGACCGGCACCGCCGATACCTTGTTCGATGCCGCGAGCGATGAAACAGCAATCGTCGATATCAGCAGTTTATCGGTTGGTAACGAAGGCACTACCAACCAGCAAACCATCACTATCACAGATGCCGAGTCGGCTCCTACGGTAGACCTAAGCGTCGGCAATGCTTCGGTCAATGAAAACGGCGGCACTTCGACCATTACCGCGACCTTAAGCCATCAAACCTATGACAGTACTGTGGTGAACTTGTCTTATGGCGGCACTGCGGTGGGCGGGGGCACAGATTATAACAGCCCCAGTGCTTCCATCACCATTAATGCCAACAGTTTAAGCGCCAATGCGGCTACCGGTATCATTGCCGTGGATGACGGCAGCTCGGACGGTAATCAGACCATCATCATCGATATCAGCTCGGTGACCGGCAGCGCCAGTGAGAACGGTACCCAGCAGCAGACGGTGACCATCATAGATGATGAAGACGGTGTCGCGCCGACGATTACCGGTATTACGATACCCGACAGCGATCATAAAAACGGCGATATTGTGACCGCCACCATCAGTGTGACTTCCGACGCCGATGATTACACCACAGGCAGCGGCGCCATTGCCGGTAATATTAACGGCTTTGCTTTAGGCAGCTTGAGTAAATCCAATGATACCACTTATACCGCGACCTTTACCGTAGCGGCGGGCAGCGATATAGCAGCAGGCAGTGACGTACCGGTTAACCTGCTGACCTTGACCGACAGCTCGGGTAATACCAGCAGCGTCTATTCGACCCCCATCAGTCAGGCCAGCGATGCCATTTATGCCAACCTGCCGGATGTCGATTTAACCGCTGATACCAATACGATTGCCGAAGACGGCGGGGTTTCAACGTTAACGGCAACCTTAAGCGGCAGTTTAAACAATCAGTGGCCGGCGGATATTACCGTGAATCTGGCCTATACAGGTACAGGCACCGCAGCTACCGATTATGCCAAATCTGACAGCATTACCATTACCTCAGGTAACAGTACCGGCACAGCGACGGTGACCGCTACTGCCGATACTATCTTTGATGCCGCCGCTAATGAAACGGCTATTGTTGATATTGATAGCCTGTCTGCGGGTAATGAAGGCACCACCAACCAGCAAACCATTACTATCACAGATGCCGAAGTGGCGCCTGTGGTGACCTTAAGCACAGGGGCGGCTGTGGTGGCGGAAAATGGCGGGACTTCTGCGATCACCGCAACCTTGAATAACCCGACTTACGCCGATGTAACCGTAAACCTGGGTTATACCGGCACCGCCACCAGTGGCGGTATTGATTACAATACCCCAAGCAGTGTTATTACCATTACTGCCGGCAATAGTTCCGCCAATGCCGCAACCGGCATTACCGGGGTAGACGATGGCGATAGCGAAGGTTTTGAAACCATTATTATCGATGTCGCCTCGGTTACCGGCGGTAGTGCCAGTGAGAGCGGCAGCCAGCAGGAAACCGTGACCATCAATGATGATGAAACCATTCCTGTGGTGACCTTAAGCGCCGATACTAATACCCTGGCAGAAGATGGCGGGGCGGCAACCTTAACGGCGACTTTAGATCAGGTGACTTTTGAAGATGTTACCGTGAATTTAGCCTATAGCGGTACGGCAACCGGCGGCAGTGATTATGCCTCGCCTGCCTCAAGTATCACCATCAGTGCCGGGCAGTTAACCGGCACCTCTACGCTAACGGCGAGCAATGACAGCACGGATGAAGACGATGAAACCATTATTGTTGACATCAGCAGCGTCAGCGGCGGCAACAGTATCGAAAGCGGCAGCCAAAGTGAAACCCTTACGATCATCGATGATGACAGTGCGGTAACACCAAACCCGGATCCGGATCCGGATCCCGATCCCGAACCGGAAACGGCGCTGGTCAGCCTTGCTGCCAGCCCAAGCTCGATAGCGGAAAACGGCGGTACCAGCACGATTTCGGTAAGCCTGGATCAGGCCATCAGCGAGTCGGTAACGGTTGCCTTGGCCTATAGCGGCAGCGCCAGCAGTGGCAGTGATTATCAGACACCGGCGGGCTCTGTAACTATCGCTGCCGGGGAAACATCTGCCGACCTTAGTTTGACGGCGATAGCAGATAGCGAGCAGGAAGATAATGAAAGCATTATCGTCGCTATTTCCGGTGTCAGCGGCAGTATTGCCAGTGAAGACGGTGACCAGGTACAAACCGTGACCATAACCGATGCCACAAGTGTGATCACTACGGCTGCCGACAGCGCCGCTGTCGATGAAGATGCCAGTGTTGATATCAATGTCCTGGCCAATGACAGTATCAGCGGCGGCAGTTTTGATATCGGCAGTGTAACGGTCAGCTCAAGCGCGCAGCGCGGTGTTACCGAAATAAATAATGAAAGCGGCATGATCACATATCGCCCGGAAGCGGACTTTAACGGCAGTGACAGTTTCAGCTATACCGTCAGCGATCTTTCGGGCAACCAAAGTGAAGCTACTTTGGTGACGATAAATGTTGCCGCGATAAATGATGCGCCGCTAGCGCAAGATGACATGGTTATCCGCGAAGACTGGCAACCGTTAACCCTGGATGTGTTAGCCAATGACAGTGATGTTGACGGCGATGAGCTGAAAATTATCGGCGCCGTTGTTGATATCGGTGCTGTTAGCTTTACCGACAGTGACATTACCTTCACCCCTGCCGGTGGTTTTGCCGGCAGTGTCTTTATCGATTATGTGGTCAGCGACGGTACGGAAGAAGCCTCTGCCCGGGTGCAAATCGATATGCAGGCCTCGGATGAAAACCTGCCGGTGATCACCTTGCCTGAAGATATCGAAGTTAATGCCGATGCCCTGCATACCAAGGTAGACCTGGGCGTGGCTGAGGCCGTCGACAGCTCTGGTAATAGTATCCCGGTTTCCCTTGAAGACGGTATTACCTTCTTTAAACCCGGTACCAATACCGTGTTCTGGACCGCAACCGACAGCGAAGGACGCAGTGCGACAGCAAGCCAGGTGGTAAAAGTCAATCCATTGATTTCACTGGATAAAGACCAAACGGTTACCGAGGGAGCCGAGGTCAGGGTTGGCATCCGTTTAAACGGCGAATCGCCGCAATACCCCTTATCTGTGCCTTATAGCGTCAGCGGTTCGGCGCAGTTTGGTGTTGATCATGATCTTGACTCGGGAACGGTGACTATTACCTCGGGGACAGACGGTGTGATCACCTTTAATATTCTCAATGATGCCATCAGCGAAGGTGATGAAACCCTGGTGATTGAACTGGACAGCGGCCTTAACCGCGGCAGTAAATTCAGCCAGCAGCTCACCATTACAGAAGACAATGTGCCGCCTAAAGTCAGTCTTAAAGCGGAGCAGGGAGGTGAAGAGCGTTTTGTGATCAACCAGCAGGACGGCTTGGTAATAATCACCTCAGAAATCAGTCACCCCGATGCCGCTAATCAATATACCTATGCCTGGTCCAATAAGCAGCAGTTGCTGAACGACAGCGACAGCAGTGATACCAGTTTCAGTTTTGATCCGTCAGGCTTGGCGGCGGGGGTATACCATGTTGCCCTGACGGTGACTGACAGCGATGATATTGCCTATAGCGGTCACGATCAGCTTACCCTGCGTCTGGATGCCACCAGCATAGCCTTAGGCACGCAAGACAGCGACAATGACGGTATTGCCGATGATGTCGAAGGTCTGGATGATGGCGATAACGACGGTATTCCCGATTACCTGGATAATATCGATGAATGTAATGTCGTACCCGAGCAGGTAGGTATCACGGACAACTTCCTGGTGGAAGGAGATCCGGGGGTATGTCTACGCCTTGGGGATACCGCGTTAACGGGCGCCTCAGGCGGTACCCGCTTGTTTGAAGATGATGTCAACGACGAAGAGGTTGTGAATGTCGGCGGTATCTTTGACTTTATCGCCTATGGTTTGCCGGTTGAAGGCCAGGAATATCGGGTGGTCTTGCCGCAGGTACAGCCGATTCCCGCCAATGCCGTTTACCGCAAACAAAAGAACAGCGGCGAATGGACTAACTTTGTCCAGGACAGCGGTAACCAGTTATGGTCAACCGAAGGTGAGTCGGGCTTCTGTCCGCCGCCGGGGGATGAGCAATGGCAGCCCGGGCTTATTGAAGGCCATTGGTGTGTACAACTGGTGATGACAGACGGCGGTGCCAACGATGCCGACGGCATAGCCAACGGCACCATAGTTGATCCCGGCGGCGTGGCTGTGATGCTGGATAACAACCAGCAACCGCAGGCGGAAGATGACAGCGTACAAACCTTGCAGAATACGCCGCTAACCATAGATGTGTTGGCCAATGACAGTGACGGCGACGGCGATAGTCTAGAGATCACTTCGGCAAATGCTGTTTTCGGTACTGTTACCATAGAAAATAACCAGCTTTATTATCAGCCGCCAAGCAGTTATTTCGGGGAAGATACTCTGGTATACGGTATCAGTGATAACCAGGGGGGATCGGCTTCGGCCACCTTGACGGTGACGATATTAGCCAACGAAAGTCCGGTGGCAGCTAATGATGCTGTAGCCCTTTTGGTCGGCGAAAGCCAAACCTTGTATGTATTGCGCAATGACAGTGATGCTGAAGGAGATAACCTGGAAGTCATTTCAGCAACGGCTGAGCTTGGCAGCGTCAGTATCAATGACGACGGAACCTTAAGTTATCAGGCCCCGGCAAGTTTTATCGGCACAGATACCGTAACTTATGTGATCCGCGATAGCTTTGGCGCTGAGGCTGAGGGCATTGTGACGATAACTCTGGTCGAACCGCGTGAGTACACCAGCGCACAAGGCAGGAAGAGAAACGGCGGTAGTGTTTTCTATCTGCTGCTGTTATCTTGTGCTGTTCTGGCCGGACGCCGGAAGTTAAAACGCTAAAGGTGAATTGACTGAAATAAAAAAGCTCCGACTCGGCGGGGCTTTTTTATTTATAGTGTCCCGCCCTGGGATAAGTCTCCACTTTGGAGACTTATCGATGAAAACAGCAAACTTTATACACATTAAAGGTATTTAAGGTGATTACACTATGGTCTTTACATTGGCCGTAGTTTATCCAATTGAAAAGGCAAACTGTAAACCGCACTCCTGAAATGTAGATGGTGTTATTGTTGTCGGGTTTATTTACAGAGAGTTAACTTGTCATTTTTGCTCTGGAATAAATATCTTAAAAATCAACGGTATAAAAATGTGGCCTATGCCTTGCTTGTCGGCTGACCCTGCTTTAACGGTGTGATATCAAGCAGTTACTCTTGAATGTCGGCTTTTAATAATTAAAAAGAGTAGGGGTAAACAGGCAAAGCTTAATTTGGCTGTCTTTACAGCATGAAAGGTTAATACACTAAAGGAAAAAAGATGAAAGGAATGAATATGAAAGGGAAAGCCACTAAGGGACTCATCACTGCGGCAGCATTGACGCTTGCCAGTTCAAATGCTTTTGCCGGTATGATGACGGTAAGCGACTCTTTTGGTTCTCAAGGCAGTACAACGGATGTACCTGTAGGAGCGTTAACTGAAACCCTGACTGTTGCAGGTTTTGATACCTCGTTAGGTATTCTGACCGGTGTCAGTATTTCGGTTTTTGGTCAAATGGACAGCGAAGGTTCTTCTAAAAATGTCAGTGCAGCAGACGGCCGTGCCGAAGTCAGTATCTTATTAGGCAGCAACTGGTCGGTAACTACGGCTGCGGCCGATGATTATATCTTTGGTAACGGTGGTGCTGTTCTGGCCGATGACCAAAGCTCTGCGGCGGGTAATTTCGATTTAACGCCGGGTGAAATTTTCACTTACGACTTATCAAGCGGCGAGCAATCCGGAGCGATGACAGGTGTTGATTTGTCCGCCTTTACTACAGGCAGCATGGTTGATTTTGTTTTCTCTGCCCTGGCCCTGACTTATATTAACAATGATGTGGAATCGGGTACCGGGACTTTTGAAAATACCTTCCAGACAGGTTCCTGGGGTAAGGTTGAAGTCACTTATACCTATAGCAGCGAAGTGCCGGAACCGGCTTCTATCGCAATCCTGGCATTAGGCCTGGTGGGATTAAGCTTACGCAATAAACAAAAGCAGGTTTAATAAAAGCTGCTTGCCGTAAGTATATTTACGGCGCAAAGAACTCTTAGTTTCATGAGAGTCTAAACCCCTTAAGCTATAGCTAATGCCTTAAGGGGTTTTTTTATATCAGAAGATGTCAGCCAGGGGGCTCTCTAATACAACAGCTGACGGTAAAAAGTATGCTGTTTTCCCTTTGTCAGGGTTTGTACCTTAGGTTCAACATAACTGACCAGTATATCCCCCAGCTCTGTGGGAAACTGTACCTGGAGTTCACGGGGGTTATCTGCCCGGTCGCCGGCAAGTAAAAAACCGTCGATATAGGCCACCAGGTAATTCTGCCTGTCCTGTTCGCCATGTTCATGTTTTCCTTTGTGGTTTTTTAATACTTTGCCGGCAATTTCTTTTTGCAGCATTTTCCTAAGTTGTTGGATGCCTGGCAGCCTGGCCCGTTGTGAGTCCAGCGAAATCTTTCCCGAGTAAACCGGCATTTTTGCGGTGAATAAGTGATTAAGCTGCTGCCTGAACAGGGTTAATGTTTTATTGTCGCCGCTGGCCAGGTGTAGCAGGGAGGCGGGTTTTTCCGGCCATAACATCCTGGCGAACAAGTCGCTCAGGGAAGTGCGTATGGTCAGGGAAATATGTTTGTCGTGGCGCAGGGCGATTTCCGCCGAGGTCATGCTCAGGCCGTGGGCTGCAGCCTGGTTTACTGTTATCAGGGAGCATAAGAGCAGTATTAGCAGCTTACATTGCTTTGCTGTTTTCATATCTTTTACCTGGAAAAAGTTTTTACTGAGAGCTTGTTTGCCATGGCTGCATTATTGTCTGCTGCCATGGCGGGTGTTGTTACCGGCAATGACTGGCTACAGTATCATTGCTGCCGCTGATATCCGTACTGTCTAAGCGGTACCTGAAGGTGTAGCAATTGGCATTGCTTTGATAGCCGTCATCTCCCCGGACGAGCTGGCGGTAAAGGATCAGCGCCTTATCGCCCGGGGTTATATTGTTGTTATTCTCCCCCGGGGTGATCTCGATAAAACGCCAGCTGAGATTATTGAAGGTCATGGTATCGTAATCGCTAAGCTCGACATCCGAACCGGCCCAGGATAAATCCCGCTCCCGGCTCCAGTGGGGGCCGGGGGAAACCGAGCTCGACTGATCCGCCACGCCGCGGTAGCAAGCTATGGTGTAGGGGGCTTCCCGGGTGGTGTAATAAACATATTCGCTGCCGTCGCCGTGTAAATCATAGGCATTACATTCATCCAGCGGCTGTTCGCCGGTTTTCACTTTTTGCGGCAGGTAGTTTAATTCGCTGTAGCGCCCGGCGCCGTAGTCGGTGCCGCCCCCGGTTGCCACGCCGCCTGCGGTGCCGAAATAGAGCGGGATGCCGTCAAACATATAGGCCAGCGGCTGCGACGGGTCGTGGCTGTCCATCATGCATAACGGGGCCATATGATAGTGGTAGTCTTCGCCGTTACCGGCATGGGCGCCGCATTGGTCGATTTCACCGAGTAAGATGGTATCCCGGTCGCTGTAATCCTGTCCCAGCTGGGCGATTTCACCGTTGGTATTTTCCTTGGCATAATGCAAAATCGGCACCCCTTCCACCGAGATGCCTATGGCGTCGTGGATGTTGATATTGCTGGCGGTGCTGCTTAAATAATCCGGTTGCAGCGGCAAAGTCCAGGAGCTTTGTTCCGCGACCGGCACCCGGCCAATCCAGGAGCGGATGCCGACATTGGCCTTGTCGCCGTCAAGCCCTGAGCGGTAGGGCAGCATGGTATGGGTGGTGACCGTCATCATGGTATTGTCGCAGCTCACCGAAACCAGGTCGCTGTAGGCGGCAAAAGCGGCGGATTTTGTCGCGCAGTCACTGGGTACACTTGTGGGAACATGGTCGTCGTTATTGGGGTTATAACGTACCCTGGACAAGGTCAAGCTGGTGCTTGTCAAAGTGGTGCCGGCAATAGCATCGGTTAAGGTCACTAGATCTGTGCCGGCGCCATCTAGCCCTAAGCTGCCGACGGCATCGGATAAGGCATAAAGGGTAATAATATAATCGTTAGCTATCGGTGACTGGGAGCAGGGGGCGGAATAGCTTTGTCCGCCGTCGATACCATTGATGCCAAAAGTGCCTATATTGGTTTCCCCGGTCGCCAGAGAGCTGGTGCTAGCGGGAATATCATATAACACCTGGTAGGAATGGGCCTTGCTGAAATCGCCTTGATCATTGTCATTGGCAAAGTTATGCATGGTCACGGCAAAGCTTTGTGTGCCTGCGGGAGCATTATCCCAGTTTATGGCGGGAAAGCTGCCCAGGCCTATGCCGTCGCAGGTGGCATCCAGCGGCAAGATCATATCGGACTTTACCGCATCGCTGCTTAGGATCATATTGGCATCGCTGCTGCCGATAGTAGCGCGTACCAGCACTTCATTATCCAGTACCAGGTTGGTGCTCCAGATAAAGCTGGCGTCGTGAGTAGCATCATCGAAGATATCGGTAAAGTTTGTGTAGGAAGCCTTGTTGTCGACGCCTACGGTATCGTTGCTAAAGCTGGTAGCAGCGGGCCAGTTGCTGTCGTCAAAGCTGCTTGCCATCCAGTTATCCGGGCGCGGCCAGTGGGCGGCGCTGATTTCATCCAGGCTGTTTGGGGCCGAGATTGAACAGCTGGCGGATAAGCGCTGATTGTTTGACTGGCTTAAGCAGCTGGTATCGGTCAGCGGCGCGGTATAATAGGTTTGCGCCTTCCAGCTGCTGTCGGTGATGCCGATAATGTTATTGCTGCTGTCTTTAAAAACCGCCACCATGCCGCCGTCGCCGGGGTGATAGTTGCTGCCCTGGTTTGCTTCTGTGCCTGTGGCTAAATTCTCTTCCCAGTCCACCAGCAACATGGCGGCGGTAAAGGGCTGGTTTACGCGAAAACGCACGATGTTGGAGTTAAAATCGGTAAAAGGCACGGGATCTTTGGCAACTGCCGTGCCGTTGATATAAAGCTCGAAATAGTTGTCGGCAAAGATGTAGGCGGTGATCAGCTCGCCGCCGGCATCGATTTCTATGATGTCGCTGCCGTCTCCGCCGGTCAGGGCGGCAAGGGCCTGACCGGCGGAGTCATAATCATGGCCGCTCTGGTAGACATTATGCAGATCCGAGGCAAAAGGCATACTGTTATCGCTATAGCGTACCTCGGCGGGTACGGTCCAGCTGGTGTTATTTTCATCTGTAATGGTGCCCAAAGGGGCTACCCGGGTGCCGGAGGAAAATAAATTGCTGGTGGTTACACTCCCTGCTCCGCGGCTATAAGTCGGGCTATCCTGGTCGCTGCTGCCAGCATCTGCGGCAATGATCGTCACCGAGTCGGCGCTGCTGCTGACGGCACCGTCATTGACCACCAGGGATAAGGTATAGCTGCCGGCGAGGTCGGCGGTAAAGCTGGTACTGCTGGCGGAATCACTGTTCAACCTGGCACTGCTGCCGCCGGGAACTGAGCTGAAACTCCAGCTGTAAGTTAAGCTATCGCCGTCTGCATCGCTGCTCTGGCTGGCGGAGAGGTTAACGCTGTCGCCTGTGGTGACACTTTGATCGGCGCCGGCATTGGCTACCGGTGCACTATTGGTTGTCGGGGGATCGGTCGCCGGGTCATCGCTTGAACTACCGGAGGAAGAACTGCCGCCACAGCCGGTTAATACGGCCGAGATTATTACTGCGGGGATCAGCCGGCCAGTAAACAGGGAAGACTTATATCTTGTTAATATCATAATGCTTTTTATCCTCAATAGATAACTTACTCGCTGGAGTATCGCAAACAAATGTGTGGTAAATGTGTAAACTCTTGGCAAGATTGTGTGCAACTGAGGTTTTATTAACAAAAAGGCGGGGGAGATAGCGGCAAGTCGCTAGCGGAGAATCAGGGAGCCGGAAGCTCCCTAATAGTATTAGCGTATCAGCCCAACTCCAGCATTTTCCGGGTGGCAGCTACCAGGTGGTGTTTGGTGTTGGTTTCCACCGAGGCATGGCCGGACTGCTCACTGATGATCAATTGTGACTGGGGTAACTTCTGGTGTAATAACCAGGCGTTATCCAAAGGACAAACAATATCGTAGCGGCCGTGCACTATGATGGTCGGAATATCCCGGAGCTTATCGCAGTTATCCAGGATCTGGTTTTCCTTGAGGAAGCAGTTGTTCACCATATAATGGGCTTCGTGGCGGGCCAGGCTCCAGCACCTGTCGTCTGTAGTGGCTTCTTTTAAGAAAGCTTCGTCCGGCGCCAGGGTACAGCAAGACATTTCCCAGGTGGCCCAGGCGCGGGCAATTTTTTCTGCCAGGGCCTTATCCGGCCCCGTCATCAATTTATAGGCGCCGTGAATATCCGACTGGCTTTCGCCTTCACCTTCCTTATGAGGAAACGCATTAAGATAAGCCTGCCAGTGATCGGGGTAAATGCGCTTGGCACCGCCGCCGGAGAAGGTCCAGTCGCTATCTTGCTGGCGGGCCAGAAAGATGCCGCGCAGCACCAGGCTGGTTACCTGTTGTGGGTGGTGCTGGGCATATACCAGCGACAGGGTAGAGCCCCAGGAGCCGCCGAAGACATGCCATTTTTCTATGTCCAGGTGTTGGCGTATCCGCTCAATATCCGCCACCAGCGCCGATGTGGTGTTTTCTTCCAGGCTGCCGTGGGGCAAAGAACGGCCACAGCCCCTTTGATCGAATAAGATGATACGGTATTTTTCGGGATCGAAAAAACGCCTGTCATTGGTCGAGCAGCCGGCACCGGGGCCGCCATGGATAAAGACTACCGGCTGTCCTGCCGGGTTTCCGCATTGCTCGACATAAATCTGGTGGCCATGGTCTGCGTCCAGCATAAAGTGCTGATAAGGCTCTATTTCGGGATAAAAATCATGCATATTTTGCTCTTATTATTCAGGGAAAATAGTTAGCGAGGCAATAACTTGCGGTAAAAAAAGCCTGGTGTCAATGTTTGGTATTTAGGGCATTTGTTTTTGATGCAAATCAAGCTGCAGGGCAAAGCTGTTCTTTTTGCTGTACTTTTTATCTGCAAAGAGTAAAATAGAAATGATAGCTATTCTCATTAACGAGGGTGGCCGAAAATAAGTCATAAAGGATTAACTAAATATGACTCTAGCCGAGTTAAAACCTAACCAAAAAGCGGTTATTTCCCGTTTACCCGAAGATCTCGACTTAGCCGCTTTGCTGCTGGAACAGGGCTTTGTGCCCGATAGCGAAATCTCCCTGGCCCATAAGGCGCCTTTTAACGGCCCTATGGCATTTCGAATTCATAATACTAAAATTTCTATCGGCCAGAAAATTGCAGGCCAAATTAAAGTGGAACATTGTTAATGTCACGTATGATGCATTATGCCCTGGTGGGCTTTGCCAATTCAGGTAAAAGTACGCTGTTTAATCTGTTGTCGGGCAGCCAGCAAAAAGTGGGCAACTGGTCCGGTGTTACCGTGGCGGCCAAGCAGAAAGCTTTTTCGCTTGCCGGTGGCGAAGTGCTGTTATCGGACTTGCCGGGGCTGAGCTCGTTAACCCAGCGCCAGAAACAAGGGCAAGATCTGACCATCAGTCATGATTTTATCCGTGAAAAGCAAATAGACTGTTTGATCAATGTGATTGACAGCACCCAGTTAAAACGCCAGCTCTATCTCACCACCCAGTTGCTTGAACTTGGCGTACCTATGATAGTCCTGCTCAATAAAAGCGACAGTAAGCAGGCTGAGGCGGTGGATACCGATAAGTTGGCCGAGCAGCTGGGCTGTCCGGTATTTGCCATCAACGCCCGCGAAGAGCAAACCCGATCTGAGCTGATAGCGCTGCTTGATCGCCAGGTGCAGCGTAATGATTATCAACTTAACAGCGCTGACAATACCTGCTGCAGCGAAGACGGGCAAAGTTGTGAAAAAACGGCGCAGCTTAATGAGATGCAGAGGCGTCACCGCCGGGTTAATACCCTGGTGCGGGCGTCACAAGCAGCAAATGCTTCCGGGCAGCATAAACCGGGATTAAGCGATAAAATCGATAACCTGGTCTTACATCCTTTGGTGGGGATCCCGGTATTTCTCGGTATGATGTATCTGCTGTTTATGTTTGCCATTAATGTCGGCAGCGCTTTTATCGACTTTTTTGATATCCTCAGCGGTACCATTTTTGTTTCTTACCCGGCGCATTATCTGGCCGGGTTCAATCTGCCGATGTGGCTACTGACCATCATTGAAGGTATCGGTAGCGGCATACAAACGGTAGCGACTTTTATTCCCGTGGTTGCCTGTTTGTTTATCGGTTTATCTCTGCTTGAAAGCAGCGGTTATCTGGCGCGGGCGGCTTTTGTCGTCGACAATGTAATGCAAAAAATCGGCTTGCCCGGCAAGGCTTTTGTGCCTTTGATTGTCGGTTTTGGCTGTACTGTGCCAGCGGTGATGTCGACCAGGGTACTCGATAGCGAGCGTGAGCGTTTAACGACTGTTATGATGGCGCCTTTTATGTCTTGTGGTGCCAGGTTGCCTGTTTACGCTTTGTTTGCCGCCGCCTTCTTTCCCGATAACGGCCAGAACCTGGTGTTCCTGCTTTATTTGATCGGCATAGCCGCTGCTATCTTTACCGGTTTTCTGCTTAAGAAAACCCTGCTACCGGGTAACAGCTCGCTGAATATCATGGAATTGCCTTTATATGAGTGGCCTAAGCTTGCTTATATCAGCCAAAGGGTGTGGCAGCGTACCAAGGGCTTTGTGACCGGTGCCGGTAAAACCATAGTGATCGTGGTATGTTTGCTGAATTTCTTCAACTCCATAGGCACGGATGGCGAGTTCGGCCACCAGGACAGTGAAAGTTCGATATTAAGCCAAAGCGCCAAAGTTGTGATGCCGGCGCTGGCACCATTGGGGGTTAAGGAAGAAAACTGGCAGGCAGGGGTTGGTATTATTACCGGTATCTTCGCCAAAGAAGTGTTGGTGGCAACCTTTAACAGCTTGTACTCCCCGGGAGAAGCTGAAGAAGAAGCAGAGCCTTCGCTGGCGGACAGCTGGGAAGAAGCGGTAGACAGTATTCTGTTAAATCTGCTGGGCATAGCCCCGGATGATCCTTTAGGCATAGATGTCGGCGACGTCAGTGATTTAGCCGTGGCAGCCGAGGAGCAGGACGTGGAAATAACCACTTATCATGTGATGCAGGCGGCTTTTGCCGGACAGCTGGGAGCCTTTAGTTACTTGCTGTTTATCCTGCTTTATACCCCGTGTGTGGCGGCTATGGGCGCTATTAAAAACGAGGTGGGGTCGCGCTGGGCCGGTTTTGCTGCCTTGTGGAGTTTCACCCTGGCCTACCTGGTCTCTACCGCCTGCTTCCAGCTGGGCAATATTGCCAATGAGCCGTTAATGGCGGTGATTAACCTGGTGATGGTGGTGGTGGTGTTTAGCGCCATTTATCTGTGGCTAAAACATCAGGGGAAAAAGATACTGACCATACCTGTGGCCGTCAGCTATAGTGAGGCGGCTCACCACAAGTGCTAAATATCAGCAATAAATGAAAAAGGCCCGTATGGGCCTTTTTTTATGTACAGGATGTACGGTATCAGGCAGGTTCATGGATGAACAGGAGCCATATGTACAGGATATACGGTCAGCTTACCGGTTCCCTACGTAAGCTAAGTACCTGCCTCCATGCAGGCAATAAGGCAGGTTTATGGATGAACAGGAGTTATATGTACAGGATATACGGTCTGTTTACCTGTTCCCGACGTAAGCTAAGTACCTGCATCCGTGCAGGCAATAAAGCTTGTGTCTTTCACACTGCCCTATGCGGCATCGGTTTCCTCTTCTTTAAGGAAAATAGCATCGTCCAGCTGCTGCCAGGTGGCAAACATTAACGGGCAATCATAAATGATCGCACCTTCCGGCTGGCGGAGCCTGCGTGCTTCGAGAATTTTGCAATTGATCAGTTCCTGAATCGCGGCTTGTGCGGTAAAAAAGTCCCAGCCGAAATGCTTGAACAAGCCTTTTTCACAAACGATCGGCTGTACCCATAAATGATCCAGTAACTTTTTACCGTTGGCGGATAAGGCTCTCATTGCCAGGCGGCCGTTTAATTTGGCCTGACCGTCGGCCAGGATCTGGTACATACGGCGTTTTAACCTGTCGCCCCAGGATAAGCTTTCCTGCCAGTAATCATGTACCGGAGCGCTGAAATTTTCTGCTCTTAGGGTGGACTGGATAGCCTCGATATAAGTGTCTTTTTGTTTATGCAACCGATACAGGGAAGGGTGGATAATATCGCCGTATTTTTGCTCCAAACGCGACTGTAAAAATACCCGCCCGGTCCGGCCGTTACCGTCGGCAAAAGGGTGTATGTTCAGTAACTGGTTATGGCCGACAATAGCGATCACATCTTCAGCCAGGTCTGCGTTATTGACAAACCCGAGCCAGTCGTTGATAAGTGCTTCGACCTGCTCGGCCGGCGGACAAACATAATAGGCCGCCATAGGTGATTTGCCGCCGATCCAGTTTTGGTTTTTACGGATGTTACCGGCTTTTTTGTGCTCGGCTTCGAGCAGTCGGTTGACGTCCAGCAGTACTTTCAGGTTAAGCCGTTTATTGGCCGCCAGTATTTCTCTGGCTTGCTGGTATCTGGCCATTTGCGTCACCAGATCTATGGCTTCAGGATCAACAAAGCCTATCTGGCTGCTGACCAAGGCCAGTCGCTTACGGGAGACCGAGCGCGATTCTTTCAGGCTGCGGCTGCCCGCCAGGTAGCGGTTAAGAAAACCATTTAATGAGAATTCGCCATATTGCCCCTGCTTAAAGTTATTTAAATCAAAGGCTATCTCCAGCTTGATTTCCTGCTCAGCCAGTGTCGGCGGTATGATGCAAATGATGGTTTCCTGTTTATCACCATGCTTGCGCTCTACTGTTTCTACACCAGCATAACGCTCAATATATTGATCCTTATAACTCAAAACATGCAGCTCTTGTTTGGAAAATTGGCTGCTTATATAGCAAAAGTTATTCGAGATAACAAACACTGTTTTCAATAAATTAACATTTTTCCTGTTTGCTCAGCTGCTATTGTTATCTCATTGTCTTTTATGTGCTTGTTATTGTTGTTGATTAGTTCTGTGTCAGCCAGAAAAGAAATCAAGTGTAAATGGAGTGTAATTCTTGTGCTTGTCCTCTGCGCTGGTCGCAATGTTTGCCTCCTTCCCTGATATGCCAAATTTTGGATATCAGGCTCTCAGTGCTTAATGGCTTCAGGCAGCTCTTTGGCATCCAGTTATGCTCCCTGAGGCTGCTGTACTGCTTGAAAGCATCCGCTGCCAATTTTCAATGTTAAGCATTTCTTAAGAATCTCTTGTTATGGTCGCATTTATAGCTGCCGGGGTTTTTATCGCGGGTAGTTTATCAAAGAGGAAGTTTACGAATTATCAGGAATTGCTGTATCACTTGCTCAGCAAATAATGCCGGGAGAGCGAGTTTATCCTGTCTGCACCGACGGTTTTATTCACGATTTTTTCCGCTGCCGGCTGGTTGATTGCTGATTTATCTAATGTTTGTAGGGACACGCCCAAGGTTGTTTTGATGAAGACAACAGA
Source organism: Thalassomonas actiniarum (assembly GCF_000948975.2). Lineage (GTDB taxonomy): Bacteria > Pseudomonadota > Gammaproteobacteria > Enterobacterales > Alteromonadaceae > Thalassomonas > Thalassomonas actiniarum. Next base: position 5,789,157 of record NZ_CP059735.1, on the reverse strand, counting down.
AGTTTAAGCTCCCGGCGGGGCTGATTGTCTGCGGTTTGTTGACATTCTATTTCGCGGAAAATGTCTCGCCGTTAAAAACAAGAGAGTAGTATTTATGTGTGGTATTGCAGGTTTTTGGTCGGCAACAAATAAAGGTATTCATCGGGAAAAGCCTCTCGATAATATCCGGCGAATGTCAGAAAGGCTCAGTCACCGGGGGCCGGATGCCCGGGGAATATGGCACGATGAAGCCGGTATTGCCCTGGGGCATAGCCGGTTATCTATCCAGGATTTAAGCGCTCACGGCCATCAGCCGATGCTCTCTTCCTGCCAGCGTTATGTGCTGGTGTTTAATGGCGAAATTTATAATTTCTTAGTGTTAAAAGCCCTGCTTGAAAAAGAAGGGCTGACTTTTATCGGCCACAGTGATACTGAGGTCTTGCTGGCGGCGCTTTGCCATTGGGGGCTGGATAAGGCTCTGGGGTTGTTTAACGGCATGTTTGCCTTTGCTTTATGGGATAAGCAAAAACAAAGTTTAACCCTGGCCCAAGATCGTGCCGCCAAGAAACCTCTGTATTTCGGCTGGGTCGGGCAGGATTTCGTTTTTGCTTCTGAGTTAAAAGCATTTCAGGTGTTGTCCGGTTTTTCCGGGGAAATAGACAAAGAAGCGTTAACTTTATACCTGACCTATAACTATGTGCCCGCACCGCATTCCATCTACCAAAACATCTATAAGTTGGCCCAGGGGGCCTGCATTACTTTAAGTGCCGATATCTTCACTGATAAAGCCTGTTTGCTTGAGCGGGTCCGGCATTACTGGTGTGCCTATCAGTCAGCAAAGCAACAATATCGGCAACCATTTAACGGCAGTTACCTAGATGCCGTCAATCAGCTGGACGCGCACTTAGTGGATGCGACAAAAATTCGCATGATTTGTGATGTGCCCCTGGGCGTGATGCTCTCGGGAGGAATTGATTCCGCCACCGTCACCGGCATCGCCCAGTCGCTTAGTTCCCGGGCGGTGAATTCGTTTTCGATAGGTTTTGAAAACAATAATAAATGCGAAGCCGGCGCGGCAAGGAAAATTGCCGGCCATTTGGGCACAGATCACCATGAATTGATCGTAACCGGCCGGGATGCCCTGGATGTCTTGCCGCTATTGCCACAAATGTATGACGAGCCCTTTGGCGATTCTTCACAAATTCCCACCTACCTGGTGGCAAAACTTGCGAAAAGCCGGGTCAAGGTTGCCCTGACCGGGGATGGCGGCGATGAGCTTTTTTACGGCTACCGCCGTTATTTCAGCAGCCATAAATTAACCAAAGTGAACCGGAAAATTCCCGGCCTACTGCGCCGGCCCTTGAGTCAGTTGTGTTATTCTATTGGCCGTTTATCCCGCTGTGAGCATAAGTTTTTACAGCATGCGCAAAATATTGCCGCCAGCCATCCGCTGGACTTATATCAAAGCCGTATCGCTAAATTTATTGAGCCCCACCGCCTGGTCAGGGGAGGGAAGCCGGTCAGTTTAGCCAATATTGAACAGGTTAAGGCGCTGGAGATCTGTGAGGTGGAATTTAATATGATGCTATTGGATTACACCAGTTACCTGACCGGCGATATCCTGGTCAAGGTGGACAGGGCGAGCATGGCGGCCAGCCTGGAAGCGAGGAACCCTCTGCTGGACAGGCGTATTGTCGAATTTGCCTGGTCATTGCCGACGGCCTATAAATTTAATCAGGGCACCGGAAAAACCGTGTTAAGGGATGTGCTTGTCCGTTATGTGCCGGATGAGTTGATGAACCGGCCAAAACAAGGGTTTGGCTCGCCAATTAAAAAATGGCTTTCAGGGCCGTTAAGGGATTGGGCAGAGGAATTACTGTCGGAAGATACCATAAGACAGCAAGGTTTACTGGAGCCGGCCCTGGTGCGATATCTCTGGGAAAAGTGCAAAGCAAATCCGCAGGGGCGGCATTCCCATTTGTGGACGATATTGATGTTTCAGGCCTGGTACCGGCAGCAAGCACTCGCCGCCTGATTTCGTGGCTTAGTGCCTGCCTGTTAATCAAGGCTGTCCGGGGGCGGTTAACGCCCCCTGTGACTGACATAGATGAAGGGGAGCAAGCAATTACATTTTTTCCCGTTGCAGCACATTTTCCAGTTCAGCCATACCCCGTGGAATATCCACATTTACCCCTAAGTCTTTAAAGGTTGAACCTAAGGCATGTATGGTGCGGAACAGGTTATGCTCGCGGCATTGCTCCCCCATCTGGCCGATACGGACAATCGGCGGTCCGAATGAACCGGCAATTTCCACCCGGTAATTTTTGGAAATATGCTCGCATACGGTTTTGGCTTCCAGCCCTTGTGGCAGTTTGATGCCGACCACAGAATTTAACCTGTTGGGCTGGTCAATATAAAGTTCAAGTCCCAGCGCCTCAATGGCGCTTTGTAAGGCCTTTGAGCAGGTCAGGTGACGGCGAAAACGCTTCGGCAAGGTTTCATCGCAAATCAGGCGCATGGCTTCATATAAGGCCAGCAAACCGGAAACCGGTGCGGTGTAATGATAGGAGTTTTTATGCCAGAAGTTAGAGGCGAGCTTGGCATCCAGTGTCCATTGCGGTATTTGGCTTTCCCGGCTATTGATGCGTTGCCAGGCTTTTTCTGAAAACGCCACCAGGGAAACTCCCGGGATAGAGCTCAGGCCTTTCTGTCCGCCGGTGATCACGGCATCGATATGCCATTCATCCATTTTTAGCGGCATGGTACTTAAGGTACAGACGGCATCCACTATCAGGTAGCAGTTATACTCTTTGGCTATGGCGCCGATTGCTGCCAGTTCATGGTTATAGGTGGTATTGGAGGTTTCCCCCTGCACTATAGTGATCACTCGCGGACGGTACTCTTCTACCTGCTGGCGGATCAGCTCGGCCTCGACACTGTTTCCTTCGGCGACCGTTAACTGTTTGACCTCGCCACCGGATCTTTCGGCCATTTGTGCCAGGCGGCTGGAAAAGAAGCCGTTGCAGATACTCAGTACCCGGGTATTTTCCCAGACCAAATTGGCAACCGCCATCTCCATGGCGGCAGAGCCGGGGCCCGCCACCCCGACGATCCAGGGCGATTGTGTCTGAAAGATATAACCTGCCATAGATTTCATTTGCTGCACTATCGTGCCCATGGTTTCACCCAAGTGGTTGATCACTATACCATTGGCATTGGCCACTGCCTGAGGGATCGGCACGGGGCCGGCACCCATCATTAATAGCGGCTCTTCGGGTAAAATCTGGCTCAGGGGCTGTATTTTAGGTACTGCAATATTCATTTTCGGCGGTGTCTGCGGTTGATTATCGGTAAACGAAAAATCATATCACACCCCCTGGCGCTATGTAATATCTATATCGGGGGATAAGGCGAGAAAATCTACAGGCTTAATTTGTTATCTCTTTAAGCGGGCCTTACATTTGCCGTGAATTGGCTATCCATTGCTGTTGTTGGCAGAAAACACTCCAGAATCTGGCTGTAAGGTGATTTTTTATCCGTTGATTTCGCCGGGGATGTTTGAGCTGAGCATAAATGACCGTTCGGCAAGAGTAAATTTTGCGCTGATGTTCTATATTTCAGCCAAAAACCGCTTAATTAACGACTTTATTACAAAAAATTAATTGAAATCAAGTTTTTTAGTTAACCTGTTGTTCTTAATCGGATAAAATGCCCTTGAAATGTAAATTGGATGTAATATTTTTCTGGCATCCTTTTGCAACAACATGGAAAATTAAGGAATTTACGTTGAATAATACAGTTAAAAAATCAGTACAAGTACTTTCACAAACCGCTCTTGCCGTGACTCTGTTAATGGGTAACATTACCCCGCCGGCAGAGCAAGGTTATTATGAAGATGATGCCGGTTTTAACCAGGTTTCTGCCAGCATGGAATCCGGCTGGGGCTGGGGCTTCAATAAAGCCCAGGCTGCCGGCTCAACTGGTTGTTGGGACACTACCGAATGGGAACCTATGCCTTGTAGCGGTTCGCAGGACAGCAGCTCTTCCCAGGAAAGCAGCTATGCCGATAACGATCTGGTTGAAGGTGCGGCAGAAGCCGGTATGAACTTTACTGTGCCAAGCCTGAATGTGCCGTCTTTTAATATCGATGCCGGGAAAATGACGACTTTGGCATATGCCGATGTTGAAGCCGCCACACAAAGCAGTTTGCAGCAAGGGCTGACTTTCAGACTCAATAATCTGTTGGCGGGTAATCGCTCAGTCTAACTTACCGTTAAAGGTAATCTGAATCTGAACCTGTTAATGATACAGATCTCATTTGCTGGGATCTGTATTTTTTATGGGCCGGATGCTATGCCTTTTAAAGCAAAAGTTCACACTCGATCACTTTTGCCCTAAGCTCTCTTTATTCGCCTGTTTTTGTGATTTGCCCTGAAAAATTCAGATATATCAATCAATATCATTATCCCAGTTTTATTAAATATCTAACTATTTTCGGATGGTCTAAATCTCCAGGTCCTGCGTTGTTTTCAATCACAATAGCTTGCTATTGCTCAATCAAACGCCTTGTTCTTGAAAATTTATCCTCAGCGAATTTTGGTCATCTACTTAATGCAATTGGTATTATCTTTACCGCTTTGATGTTGCTGTTACGAGATTAAATAAATCTTAATGTGTTGTTAAATAATTGTTTATTGTGTTGATGGTTGTTTTTCATTAGCATAAGGCAGCTGATCAGAAAGTAGCCGGGAAAGTGTTGTTGATGAAAATGCTGACAGACATCCCGGGTATTTATTTCGGCATCCTCTTTATTTGAGTGAAAGCACTCAGATCAACTTTTATTACTTTTTATTAGAAGGGATTAAATAATGAAAAAGACTAAAGCGATCATCTTAGCTATGGGACTTGGTTTCGGCATGAGCGGCAATCTTTTGGCCGAGAGCGACCCGTATAATTGGCAGAGCTGCACTAAACTGATGCAGTATTGCCAAATGAGCGGCGGCATCTTCTGTGATGCTTATTACAGTAAGTGTATGTAATGATTTTTAGCAGGCTTACTTAAATTTGAGTGTGAGCGATAACGCCTGGTATTAATTAAGCCAGATATGAAAAAGGCCCGCGAGGGCCTTTTTATCGGGAGCATGTTTTTCAATCCCCGGTGCTGGCTGACAGCTCGGCATCTGTTTTAGCGTTAATCTCCAAGGTCAACCGGCAGTCGGGCTTGATCGCCTGAAACCCTTTCATTCCGTTGATTTTTATTAACCTTAGCTGATAGTGACCGGCGGGCTCCAGCAGGCTTATACTTGCGTTTAATTGAGCGTTATCTTGGGACGGCGCCAGCTTGCCGGAAATGATGATGTGCTCTTGTTGGCTGATTTGATATTCAATGCTTAAGGGTCTTAACGATTCACAGTGAAAATTAAGACTTAAATTTTGCGTTTCGGTGCTGCTGTCTATGTCACCGCCGTTATCGCCGGGCAGGGTAAAGGTGAAGTCAGTATCGCTCAGGCTGCAGGGAGGGATATAGCGTATACCTTTGCTTGTTTCCCGGGAGTGACACTGCTCATCTGCTGTAAACAGGACAATAGTTTCAGCTTTTGCAGCCTGGTTTAGTAATAGCAGCCCAATGGCCAGTCCAAAGAAAAATCTCATATCTACTCCGTTAGAAATGTCCGTCAGTTAAAGGTTTACTGATGAATTAAACAGCAAAATTCTATCAAATAACCTGGGCTCTTGGGTAGAGTGATTGTAAATTTTTTGTTTGTTTTTTGTGAGGCGGATGATGTGCTGAATCTTTCCCGGGTTAGTATTATTCACTTTATACTAACCCGGACACTTTTTTGACGGTGTTCAGGTCATCACCGACTGCAGGCAAAAAGAAAAACGGCATCCCTGGCCGAGTTTGCTTTCCACGCTTAATTCCGAATTTAAAATCATGCTCAGGCGTTTGCTGATGGCAAGCCCTAAACCCGCATGTTGTTTTTTATCGCCGGTGGCATTGCCGGCGCGATATCTGGGATCGAAGATGTAGGCAATATCTTCACTGCTGATACCGGTGCCGGTATCGATCACCGAAACTTTGACTTTGTCTTTATCCTGTATCACTTCCAGGGTGATTTCTCCCTGCTGCGGAGTATGGCGAATGGCGTTTTCCAACAGATTCGTAAGAATACGCTCCAGCTTGGCAATATCCGAATATACCATGTAGCGGCATTGCTGGGGGTTAAGGGCCAACCGGATGTTTTTCTCGCTGGCCTTCAGGGAGAACTTGGCGACAATATCATAAAGTAATTCGCCGATAGGGAAGGTTTCCAGGTTTACCGAGACCTGGCCGTCTTCTAAATGGGCCAGTTCAAAAATCTGGTCAATCAGCATTTTTAATTGTTTGCCGTTACGTAAAACCGTGGCGATATACTGCTCCCGCTCTTGCTGGCTGATGCTATCCCCTTTAATGGCCAGGGTTTCAATATAGCCCTGCATGGCCGCCAGTGGCGTGCGTAAGTCGTGTGACAGGTGGGCCAGCAGCTCTTTGCGCATCCGTTCATTGGCGTTGAGCTGTAATAACTGGGCATTGATTTGCTCCACCATGGCGGTGAAAGCACAGCCGAGCAGGTTAACTTCATTGCTGTCATTTTCCGGCCACTTGTGCAGCTTGACCTTGGCGGGATCGAACTTATGTTGCTGAATTGCCTGCATGTCGGCGAGTAACAGCCGGATAGGGGAGGTAAAATAGCGAAACAGTGCCAGCAGTAACAGCAGCATTAGCAGCAGGCCGCCGCAGATCAGCATAATATTTTGCTGGAGCTGTTGGTCCGATTTTGTGACCTGGAATACCGAGTCATATATTTCCCCGCCGATGATGACATAGAGATATCCCTGCAGGCTTTTACCGCTAAGCTTCTCATCGGTATCCTTTTCATTGGTGTAGACGGGAGCGGCGGAGAAGATTTTTTGCTGATGGGGACTCCTGGGATCATCGCCATACACAGGCAGGTTTTGCGGGTGCTCGATCAGATCCAGCAGCGGGCGTATATCTACCTGCTTGCGTTTTATTTTGCTGGGATCGGCGGAATAGCTGAGAATTTTCCCGGCAGGGTCAAGGAAGTAAAATTCAAATGACGGCCCCAGTAACATCAGGGTATGGAACAGGTTGGCCAGGGCCTTTTTGTCGTAAACGCCGTCTTGCAGCAAAGGGTTGTCATGGGCAAGGTGGTCAGCCAGTTGCAGGTGCAGCTTTTGCTCTGCCTGGTGCTGGGCATGTTGGGAAAGCTCGGTACTCCACCAGAACAGCAGATAAGCCATTAAAATAAAGGCAAAGGATAAGGTGATTGCCAGACGCTGATATAAAGATATTTTCATTCGCTTATGAGGGATTAACCGCTCACTCCTGCTGAATTTAGTTTGTAGCCAACGCCCCAGACAGTTTGAATGATTTGCGGGTTGGCACTGTCCCGTTCCAATTTATTACGTAAGCGGTTGATATGGGAATTTACCGTGTGTTCATAACCGCTATGATGGTATCCCCATACCGAATCCAGTAGCTGGGCCCTGGAAAATACCTGGTCCGGATGTTTGCCTAAAAAGCTCAGCAGATCAAATTCGGTGGAGGTCAACTCTATCGCTTCATTCTGGTAAGTCACCTGATGACACCTGTGATCTACCATTAAGTCGCCGATACAGGTCACCGCACTTTCCTGGTGCTGCTCCTGGCTTTGGCTTTGCACCAGGCTATGCACCCGCCTGAGCTGGCTGCGCACCCTGGCTTGCAATTCCCTGACGCTAAAAGGCTTGCTTAAATAATCGTCGGCGCCTAATTCCAGTCCCAATACCCGGTCGGTTTCCGATGTTCTTGAGGTGAGCATCATGATCGCCTGCAACGGTTTGGCACCGCGTAATTCCCGGCAAATGTCCAGGCCATTGGTGCCGGGTAACATGACATCCAGTATCACCAGTTGAAAATCCTGGTTTAACGCCATTTTCAGGGCTAAATCACCATGACCGCATATTTCCGCCTCAAGATCGAGTTCGCTCAAATGCACTTTTATCAACTCGGCGATGTCTAGTTCGTCTTCTACAATTAAAACTTTGTCTTTCATAGGCACTGGCCAGGAAAACCGGCCAGTGCAGTTTTCCTATTGCTTCCGCGTTATTGTTAATTTTATTGCCGGATTATCAAATCTGTGGGCCTGCGTTAATACTGAGGTCGACAAGCCGTCGTCCATAGTGACCACCCCGGGATGCATAGCGACAAAATCGACATCGTCACGCTCTGCAATATATCCGGTGCCATTATCGGCAGGCCCTGGAATAGTGCCGGCAAGTTCACTATTGGCCTCGGTGCCTGCGTCATAAACGCCTAAAGTCCATGTTTGCGGGTTATCTACCGTTAATGAAGATAAGTCCATGGCAGTTAGACCGGTAAAGGCGTCATTTGTATTCACCAACATAGAAACTATAGACAAATGTGTCGCCATTTCATCCGTGGTCGTTACCGTTAACGTGGTGCTTGCCCCCGGTCCTACCGGGGCATCGCCGGAAACTGAAGCCAGGATGGACTCCATAGCGATTAACTCAGTATTATCACCACCTTCGGCGAGTATTTCCAGTGGCGTTGAAGCCATTTCTCCGACCGTCCACAGGGCGCTGTCACCGTGTAATACTACGGCCAGGGGCGATAACGGCTGGGCATAGGTTAAGTTGGTAACGGTCACTTCATAACTCATTTCAACCGGCACAGGGGCGGGCGTATCAATAACACCGTCATTGTCGGTATCGTTATCGCTGCCGCCACAGGCACTGAGCAAGGTCACCAGGGCAAGCGGTGCCAGCCCTTTAATGTTATAGATAGACATAAAGCCCCCTTACATGACAACAACAGTGATTTTGGCAACCGGGTTTAACCAGCGGTGTACATTATTGGTGAGATCGCTGCTGCCGCCGCTCAGATTATCATCCCCGAGGTTGCCGCGGTGAATATGCACCATAGTATTTCCTTCGCTGCTGGTTACGCCTGTGCCGCCGGTGCCGGCATCACCGCCGGGCGCGGCCGGAATACCGGCAACTCCCGGGGCGCCGCTGCCTTCGACAACCAATTCATTGTTGGCTTCGGTGCCGGCGTCATAGGCGTTAAGGTAGATGGTATAGGTGCCTGCTTCTTCGGGGATCATCCAGCTGTCCAGGCCGACAAAGCCGTCATTTGAAGGCAGTATCATCGCCGTCAGCGATAAATAATCATTATTCTCGCTGTTGGTGAGCATGAAGGAAGTTGACATTGCCGGCGCTAACAGGCCTCCGGCCGGGTTTTCATTAACATCGGCATTGACACCGGTTAACAGGGTTGACAGGCCGGAGATATCTCCGCCCTCTGCCATCGCCTGTAACTGCGCGCTGGCAGCGCTGCCGGTGGAAAACATCTGGTTATCCGCTGTGTGAGCAGCGGTGATCAGCGGAGTAAAATAGATAGCCTGGGTCAGGTTAGTGACGGTTATATTTAAATCCTGGGCATGAACCGCTGAGCTGCCCGCTGCCAATGCGGCAACGGCGAATAGTGACTTGAGTTTCATCTGTGCTTCCTTCTATTTTTAATCAATAAAGAACAATCGACGAAAGCAAGTATGGACAGCAGATATTGCGACTTGGTCACTGAGTTATCACATTTGTGTCACAAATTAAGTTCATAAGTGAACGGGGTTGGAGGTGGGAGCAAGCGTGGAATTTTTTCCTGTTGTAAATCAAGTTCTTACTTTGATTTTTGTAAGGTTGCGCTTTGCCGGAGAGGGAGAGTAAAGCGCAATAAAGTTAATTTTGAAGTGTATTTTTAGTCTTTTTTACTGTGATAACAGCTGTTTTTCCGGTAGGGACAGGGTAAAACAAGCCCCTGATAAGGAAGGTGACTTTTCTGCACAAATGTTGCCTTCGTGCCAGTCCATCACCTTGGCGCTAATGGCCAGGCCGAGGCCAAAGTGTCCCTGCTCCCGCGAGCGGTTTTGCTCGAGTTTGACAAAAGGAGAAAAAATCGTCTCAAGCTTATCTTCTGGTATGCCGACACCGTCATCTTCCACCGTGATAACAATTCTGTGATCTTTTTGTTTTAAGGTCAGCAAGACCTCGGTTGCGGCATATTGAAAGGCATTGCCTACCAGGTTTTGTATCGCCCGGTAACACCAGTGAAAGTCGAGCTGGCAATAAATTTCCTGCTCCGGCAGCCGGGCAGTAAGCTTAATATTATGCTGCTCCGCCAGCGACTGGCTGTCTTCGATAAGCGCATTAAGCAAAGCCTTAACCTTAACCGAGGTGATTTTTAAATGCAGGCCGTGGCGCTCCAGTCCGGCGAATTCTAAAAAGGCCGCGGTCATGTCTTCCATCCGGGTAAGCTCGTTGTCCATGCGGTTAAGGTAAATATCCTTTTTCTCGGTATTGGTGGTGTCCAGCGCGGCATCCACCCCAAAGCGCAGGCAGGCCATAGGGGTGCGGATATCATGGGATAAGCTGCTGGCAAGCATTTTATTGTCGGCGATCAGGGTTTCTATTTGTGTTGCCATGCGGTTAAAGCTGTTTTCCAGCATGGTAATGTAGGAGAAGCGGCTTTTCGGCACCCTGACGGTTAAATCTCCCTTACCGAATTTGGCGGCAGCGGCATTGAGCAGGTAAATGCGCCGGGTTAACGGCAATGACCATAAAATCAATACCCCGCAAACCCCGACGTATAAGGCCAGCGTCAGGAATAGATCCAGTTTCTGGTTGTGGATAGGCTCAGGCGGCAGGTTCAGTTGCAGGATTTGCTGGGGATCGCTGTCGATGCTTTTTAATAAATAAGCCCCGGATTCCGATGCCAGCAATAAACCGCCGTTTTGGGATAACTTACTGCTTAAGGTGCGCGGCAGGGCAATATTGTCGGCATTTTTCAGGGAGAGATCCATCTGGAAAAATTGCCGGAATTTATCGGCCTCTTTCGAAATATCTTGCTTGGGTAACTGGTTAAGTTGCTGGCTTAAGCCTTCGATCAGCTGTTTATAAAAGACGATTTCCTGGCTGTCTTCGGACACCGAGTGGTCGGCAACCAGCTTGTCCAGGCCCCAGCCGATAAAAAACAAGGAGCCAAAAACGGTCACAATAATACTGGCGTAAAGACTTTTCATGACTCGGCTGGGTTATTGTCCTGCCAGGCATCGGCGACAAACAGGTAACCTTTACCCCAGATGGTTTTAAACTTTTTCGGCTTTTGCGGATCATCGTGAAAAACTTTCCTTAAGCTGGAAAGCATGACATCAAAGCGGCGATCCAGGCCGTCATATTCCCGGCCTTTAAGGGCCTTGAATACCGTATCCCGGTCGATAACTTCCCCGGCATGGCTGGCTAAAAACCATAAAAAGGCAAACAAATTGGTGGAGAGTTCTATTTCTTCCCCCTGATAGATCACCCGCTTGGCGTCCTGGTAAATCACCAGGTCGCCATGAACCAGTTTATTGCTGGGTTCGGTTTCCACCACCCGGGTTCTTAATGCGCTTTTAATGCGGGCCAGCAAAGCCCTGGGGCGTACCGGTTTGATCACATAATCATTGGCGCCGGCTTCGAGGCCGATAACTTCATCGAACTCGTCGGCGCGTGCCGTCAGCATAATAATGGGGATGGCAGATTTTTCCCGGATCAGCCGGCACACTTCGATGCCGTTCAGGCCGGGTAACATCACATCAAGCAAGACCAGGTCTGCCGGGAAGTCTGTCAGTGCCGCCATTACCTGATCGCCACGTTCAACATGCTTTACCTGAAATTCCTGCTCCAGCAAATATTCGCTGATCCAGGAAGCCAGGCTGACATCGTCTTCTACCAATAATATCTTTATATTCTCTGTCATCTTTTTGTCCGTTAACTAAGCCGCTTTTGATCAAGCCTCTGCTAACACTGCTGCTTAAAGCACTATCTGTTAAAATATGCGCCAGCGTCGCTTTCTCGGGGCCGCTTTGTGCACCCAGCTGACATCGACACTGGTTTCCGCCACGACATGGTTTTTTCCCTGTTCGATTAACTGAAAAACCACTTTTTTGTCTGACTCAAATTCAAAACTGGTTAAATTTCCCCGGCTGTTTTTCCAGCAGCGCACCGGCTGTTTACTGTCTTTAAGATAAATACAAAAATCACCGGCCCCCGTGCTTTGCCAGTTTAATGATAGCTGGGCAAAACAGGTACGCCCCTGGTGCAGGGCGACACAAGTTGCCGGTTGCACCGATAATACCGGTAGTGTCTGTGTGCTTGCATTGACACTGTTTGCCGTATTTGTATCGTCTTTCGTCTTCACCGGGCTGCCCGGTGCCGGTAAAGTCTTTACTTTACTTACCTGCGCGGCCATCACCGGGGACTGCCAGGCACTAAGCAGGGCAAAGGCCAGGACAGTTGTGGCCCGTTTAAAATACATACAGTACCCCCAACATGATTTGGGTGGTACCGGTTCTGTCAACCAGCGGGCTGTCGGTAAAGCTGTCGGAATAAAAGCTTTGGGTGACCGCACCGTTAAACGACCAGCTTTTCGAGATCGGGTACTGCACCACAACTTCTAGCTGGGCGCGAAAGCCGCCATCTGCCTGGTACAAGGCCCGGGCGCTGGTGACTTCATCTTTATCTACCCCGTAAAAATAATCCACTATGCTGCTGGAGTAGTAGGTCAGTACGCCGCCATAATAAATATCCCAGTTACGGTAGGGGATAAAATAACTGTAAAACCCTTCGATTAACCAGCCGCTTTCCTCACCTTCCATGCTTAACCGGGCCAAATCCAGCGAATACATCTGGTCTTCGTTAAAACGGGAATAACGAAAAGCGACCCCATGGCCAGGCAGCCGGTCATCGAGCCCTTCCAAGGTCGGAATATTCTTGTCTTTTTTGTCTATCAGTTCACTGGGTTCAAAGCCGCCGATATAGTTTTTAAAGATGATATCCAGTTCTTGCTTATCATTAGCTTCTATCCGGTAACCGAACTCGGCGCCATGGGAGGTACCATCTAACAAACCATCGGCGCGGCGATGATTTGACTGAATAAAAAAACCTTTATAAGAAACATCCAACAGCAAAGCCAGGTTGAGATAATCTAAGGCGTCTTGCTGGTCAACCCCTTCGAGTAAGCTTGGATCATAAACCGCAGAAAGGCCTATCATGGCCTGCCAGCTAAACTCGCTTTCTTCCTGCTCCTCCTCTGTTACCGTTTCAGGAGTTGGGTCAGGGTTTGAACTTTCCCCGGCGTAACAAACAGGCGTTGCCAAAAAGAGTAAAAATAAGGTAGCGAATAGCTTTCTGCTGAGCATTTGTGCAAAACCTTTGTTATCAGTTCATTTGCTGTTTTCAATGGCCTCAAAATATTCTGTTTGATGAGGCGACAGGCCGGTTTATATCGTCGGCACTTGAAAATAAAATCAATGAACTTTTATGTGCTAATAATTCCACACATGTTAACAAATAGCGCTTACTTTGGGCAGAGTGCTCCTTTAGTTAATTTGTTTATAAATTGTAAGAAACTGAGTTTGTTAAGCTTGCTGTTTCTGTTATGACGGCATCAACTTCTCACCCGGCTATAACTTTGCAACAGCGATTTTAGCTTTTGGTCTTGTTGGTTATGGCCGGTTGCGGACATTTATAGGCATTGCCGAATAAGGTGGAATTATAAGCGCCGCCAAAACCGCCGAGGTTGATGCTTTGGTTCTGCTGTTCAAGGACCACATAGTTGGCGCCCATTCCTGCCGCCTGGTTTCTGAGTTCGTTGCGCGCCCCTAAGATCAGATCTTCATCCGAGGTAAAAGTGGCGGTTAACAAGTTACCTTGGGTACCCCTGACTTCGCCGAGGAACTGGCAGTTTTCAGCCGCCTTGTGGCTGGTGAGTAAAATAAGCTCGCTGCCTGAATTTTGCGGTTTGGCGGAGCAGCCTGCCAGCAGTGCGACAGTAACAGCTAAAGGCAAGTGGCTAAGCAGAGTTTTCATTTCTTTCTCCTGGTTGTTTGCACCCGGGTATGTAGAATATCGGGTGGGGTTTAATCGTTAAGCACAGGAGTATTCTAGGTACTTAGCTGTGTTCAATTCAGTGAAGGAATTGAGGGAAAAGCGTTGGAAACTGTAAAAGTCTGTAAGGGCAGGGCAGTATTTTTAACGCTTGGTCGCATTAGTTACGGCATATTTCATTTCGTCAATTTCTACAGAGTTCAGCATTTACCATAAGGTCTTTTTATTGGGTATTCACTTATTATTTGATGATGAAAACCAAAAGTTAACATTTTTGATACTTTTTTGTTTTGGTGTGTTTACTCTAATTTTTAATTAGTCTACACTCGCCGCCCAGAATTATCAGGTTCTACACGGAATGTTGTACTGACTCCCCTTCTTTTCATAAAGAGCCAAGGCTTTCGGCATTCTCTCCAATAAAAAATAATGGATTTAATTTATTAATGAAAACCGTAAAATTACTTTTAATCGTTGCTTTAATGCAAGTTAACTTTTCCTTCGATAATAATGAATTTCGTTTCGTCCTAACTACAGTGTATGCTGATTGTGGGGATACCACAGAAGGTTGCGTCTCAAGTGAACCAGGTAATGATGCTTTAGAGCGCTGGGATGGGGGCACTGGAGGAGCCGGGGCAGTACTCGGTGGCTCTGGTGGTACAGGTAGTGCTGGTGGTGGCGATGGTAGTGCGGGCGGCGCTGCTGGTACGTCAAGCGGTAGTACACCATCAACTCCTAAAGAAGGTGAAGAGAAAGAAGAAGAAAAGGAAGAAGAGACGGAGAAAAATGAAGCCGATAGAAAAGAGATATGTATGATTGAAGCCAATGGTGAGTTTGCGCAGTGTCAGAATACTGCAACCTACGAAGCTAAAACTACATATAATGAATGCAAACAAAGCGCTGCAGCATCTAATGTAGCATCAAGTGTCGTGGGAGCTGGGGAGGTTACCGATGTAATTTACAGTTGTACTCAGAAACATGATAATAGGTATTTTACACTAAATTCTCTTTGTATTGAGGCTCAAACAAATGCTTTGAAAGGTTGTGTTTAGTCACAAATTGAAATCGAACTTTTTTATTGTGAATTACTTTAGGGATAGCTAAATATGAAGGTTAAGTTTTACTCTATTATCATGTTACTCCTTTTGGTTGCGGTTTATTTTTTTAGATATGATGGAATACAAGAGCATATATCTAATGAAAATAGGCAGCAAGTCATCCAGGAGCCTGAGACAAGCAATACCTCGTCTTTAATTAAGCGAAGTGTGGTTGGAGATCAAACTCAAGTTATACCTAATCAGTGTAATGATTTGATTGAATTATTAGAGCCTCAAGTGAATTGGTATCAAAAAAAGCAATTGATCCAGGACTTGTTGGTGCAGTTAGATGAAAGCAATGTCAGTCGTAAAGTTATTGACCAGGTGTTAATTGATGCAGGGATTGGTATCTCTAGAGGACATAGGTTTTTACGGGGAGATGATCTGAAGAATGTGACTTCCCTTGTAGGGGAAGATACTGGTTTTATTAATTTTGAGCAGAGAAAATTAATCGCCGAGTTGTTACAGGATTCTGATGTAGAAAAGTTATTATCTCTGTATATAAATGGTCATATTCCTCAGGATAAAATGATCTTATTGGGTCAAAAGTTATACTCCCCAGTGCAGCTTTTTCTAACGATATTAAAAAAGCAACCAGATGAGGATATAGAAGCTGAAGCTATAATAGCCATTAATGAATTAATGGCGGTTAAAGTACCTGTTTATTTTTCAGATTTGATTGAATCCACGACTAAAGGATTTTCAGTCGTAATATTACAATTGTTGAATGATCATTACGTTGGGGATACTAATCAAGTTTTTTATTATCAGGAAAATATTCATACTTTAGCGACTTTAGCGGCGCAAAGTGAAATAGTTGAGAGTGCCGGTTATTGGCTTGCTGAGGGAGTAACCCCCTCACCTTTAAAATACCGTGAAAATGCTTTGGATTATGTTGCTAAAATTAACGATGCTCCGTTATTAGAGTCGTTTGTTAGTTTGTTGCTTAAATATGGCATTATTCCTAACAAGAAAAATACTTCACTGCTAATAAAGCAAAAATTATCAGGGGAGTATCTACAATCTCATCCTGAAGTAATCGCAAAGTTTGATTATCAAAGCCTGTCAAAACACGAGAAAGATATAAGAGATGAGGCGGTCAGTAATATCTTTAGTAAGGCTATAGCAGGTTTAAAGGATGATGGTGCTTGCTTGTCTTCATTTAAATTGAAGAAAAAGTTTGTTGGAAATATTTTCTCATTGGAAGATAAAGAAAAAAGTGAGCAAGAACTTTTAGCTGTTAATTTTGATTCATCTAAATTTGAGCAACAATTACAGCTTTTACGTCAAAAGGAGTTGGAAAAATATGAAGTTGATAAAAGTAGTGAAAAGAGCAATGAATTAATAGCTACTCCAAAACAGCAGAAGACTACTAAGCGGGTTGCTCAATTACTCAAACAAGGAGACTGGCAAACTGCTTTGGCTGAACGATTAGAATATGTTGAACTGAGTGAGCAAGAGCAACTGAATGTCAGTTTTGTATTTGCATTATTGGCAAATGCTGATTCTCAGCAGTTGATAACGTTAATTGAACAAGGAGCTGAAATAAACCCTAACTTATTCGCTACAATAATTGATAAATGTGACTTAGAAGTGCTGCAATCACTTTATCGACATGGTTATGACTTTCATTTTGTTGACTCGATGGGCAACAATGCCATAACTGCTGCGGTTGGGGGGAAAAAGTTGAATAGTCTTAATTTTCTTCTCAATATTGGGGTTACCCCTGATCCTGCTACAGGTTTGAATGCTCCACTCAGCAAAGCTATCAGTGAGTTATATTTTTATCCTGAAGATATTCGTTATGTTGATGCTTTAGTTAACGGCGGAGCAACTATTACTGATTTTCATAAGCAATATGTGGCCTCTTTTGCTAAAAAGAAGAAAGAGTTATATACAAAATTAGTGACTTTATATCCGCAGTTGAAAATTTAATCTTTCCGGGGAACCAAGTTGTTCCCCATTTTTTGGCAATAAGAGTACACTATTTTATTTTTGAGCTATTGATTGAATAGGAGAAAGGTGTTTTTAAAGCCTATTGTCTGGGTTTTATTACCTGTTGCAATAAGGCGTTGATAATATCCCATGGCTACTGATAGGCAAGCACCGTTTCTATATCAGGCTTAATTCTTCTATCGGTTTGAACCCCGTATGAGTTTTGCTGATAATTTTCGGATGGGCGGGTGAAAGTGACAAAGAGTTCTCGCTTTTTCGAGTTGAATTAGAGTACTGCCCCGATCGAGAGTATAATATTAAGGTAAATTAATGAGAAAAAAAGCGATTGTTGCTCTTGCTTTCGGGACTGCTTTTTATCTGGCTCAGCTTGATACTGAGAGCAATTCTGTAATAGCAGAGTCTTCTGTCGTTGAAAAGCGTCACCAACAAAGTGATAAGTATGCCCCTGAGCCGCTGCCTCAAACGAATAGTCAGGCAAAAGCAATCCTGATAAATAATACCAGTCCCGAGTTAAGCCCTAAAAAAATCCCTTATGAAGGTGACTGGTGTATCGGGGGCATAGATTTAACGGAAGCTGATTTTTTATTTGCTAATCAAGAATCAGCGGACTGGGATAGAGAAAGAGGCCGAATTCACTTTAATACACAAGACCTTTATGGTAACTATAGCGACCGGCCAGGCGCTGATTTAATAGAGCCTTATCGCGAAATGAGCAAAGAAAATTTACTGGCGCAAGTTGACAGTAATGATCGATATGCAATGATTGCTGCGGTGCAAAGGTATGATTTAAGTTTAGATACGATTATCGAAATAGCGCGTAAACTGGTTATATTTGGTGATACCTCCCTTGGGCTATTATCGCTTTATTCTATTGAACAGTCTGCGGCAAGATCTGAATATAGTAAAAAACAAAGGGTGACTGCTAAGGTAAAACGGCATATGAAAGAGGCTTTAATGTATGTGTTTTATGGTGTGAGCCGTTATGATACTTCACTTTTAGCTAATTATCTTATGAGCCTTGAGCGCGATGAGCCATTTAACAGCACGTTAAAGCCCTATAATGTGCTCTCTCCCCAAGATTTTGATGATGTTAAACATGAGGTAAAAGTATTTTCTCAGATGTTAGATAAACGGCGAGAACAATATAATTTAGTGCCTATCGGCGAGATAGATGTTCCCAAGATAGCAACACATGATTTCCAATCAAGCTTGGGTACGCTTTATTTAGATCATGGTAAAGATTTGGATAAGTTGCAGTCTTTAAATGCAGATACAGGACCTAATATTAAGCGCTCTGCGTGCGTAACCAGACATTTCAAATTATTTGGCAAATATCACTAATCGTGAGTAACCTTCGGATGGGGGGCAAAATGTCAAAGCTCTCTCGCTTTTTCGAGCGGTATCTGGACACAGCTCCGACCGAGAGCATAGTCGGAGGATGATTATTTATGGCCTTTTTCAGGAAAATGTTGCTTTAACAATTTCATTAAATTACGTTTGGCCTTGTATGCCTGCCTTATTTCATCAACCAGGATTATAAATTTGCTATCCCAGCGACTGCTCTTGGACAAACCTTGTTTTAATTCTGTTAGCGTATCCACTGTCCGCTGGTATGCTTCATTATTGGTTTGTTGCGGATAAAGCATAACAAGCCGTTGGTAAAAGCCGAAGGCTAAGCTGGCATCCGTTGGCATGATTTTCCCGGCAATGAGCTTTAGCTGTTCGCTATCGGTTTCATTATTGATGGCATAACTTGCCGCTTTTTCTATTTGATTGTTTTTTATGTAAAAGTCAACCAAGCTATAGCCGGGGGCATGCCAATGGCTATGTTGTTTGTCGGTGCTGTTTTTGAGTAGCATGGATTCTGTCTGTTGGTAACATGCAGCAGTGTCTTCACCGGCTTGTTCGGTCAATTTCAATAGCTTTTGATAATCCTCAAAAAACTCTGTTTTAGTGAATATTTCCCATTGAATTTTTAGTGCCGCTAAAGGTTGTTTTCTGGCTTCCAGTAACTTTATTGTTAATCGTTTTATTGCGATAACATGGCGAAAGTTATCCGGATGCTGCAGGGCTTTGTTAAGCCATAATTGTGCTTCTTCTATATTTTCTTGAGTCAGGTTCAGCTCGGCAAGTTCAATAAAGTCACGAACACGTACAGCAACTTTTGTTTTTAATGTGATCTCCCTGGGGAGGTTTTCTTCGGCTTTTGCCTGTGCCAATAAGATATAAAGCAACCTGTTATATGGCCTTTGTTGGTCATAACCGGCGTCAATCGCCAACTCAGGCAAGGCATCCCATGCCTTTTGAATAGCCTGATAAAATAGTGTGTTGACCTCAGGTGTAGCGCTGTCGAGAAAGTCTCCCGGAATTTCGGGATAAACCATATAATCATCTTCATTTAAAAGCGCCTGGAGTAAAAACTGCGACTTTTTATCGGCTGCCCATGGCAGGCGCTTAAACAGTGTGGTCAGCTGTTCATTGATCTGCTCTTCCAGGCTGTAACGGTAGCCTCCTGAATCATCCAGGCGTTCCAATACTTTATTTAACCGCTGAGACATATACTGGCAAAGGGAAAAGGCATCTTCACTCTTGAGTGTAGCGAAGATGTCAAAAATGGCCTCAAGTGTCGTTTCGGCTCTGACAAAGTAGTTGCGAACTTTGCTGTACTCCCAGATGCTGCGATACGGCAGGGCCTGGGTGATTTGTTTTTTCAGTTGCCTGGTATCGATAGCGCCTGCAGCATTGTCGGCCTTTAACTGCCATTTGCGGGTAAGTAAATCATCATCGGCTATCAGCTGAAATAAGGCCTCTTTTGTTTCCTGCTCAGACAATTGATTGATATAGGCTTTGATACGCTCAAGGGGAGCACCATTTTGAAGGCGATTCTGCTCGGTTTGTCTCTCCTGATAAGCCAGGGCCGTGGCGACACAATGTTTACAAAAGTCAAAGTTTTCAGAAGCCGGGCAATTACAACTGCCGTCTAATACCTTATCGGTTATTTGCAGGGTTACTTGGTAAGTCTCTGTGCCTTCGACTTTAGCCAGGATATGATTTGATTTTTCCCTAACAGATAATACAGCCCCGCTTTGATATACCTTGACACCTCTTTGGTAGGCGCCTTCTCCTGCGAGACGAATGAGTATTGATTTATCTATATCCATAGTTATTGCTCTATCTGAAATCAAGCAGCGATGACAGCTTGATTTGTGTGTTTTTTTATCAAGGAGCAATAATAGCAAACGAAATCATGTATTAACCTCTTTCAATGGGCTAAATAATCAATATCTTCGTTGCGCTCAGTGCCAATAGGTGTGCTGCTCGGCAAACGTCGCTAATAACCAAGGTTAATGTCGGGAGCAATCTTGCGCTTTGCCTGCAAAGATTCAGATGCTTAGCTTTAGCCTGGAACGATAAAGCGGTGAGCTTGACTTTTTATCCTCATTGCACCTTGGTCACTGCTTTATTACGTTTGTTATTACAGCACAATCAAAACCCGCCCCTGCCCTTGAGGATTAATAATAGTGCCGGATACCTGCCGTGACCCGCTGTCGCCCGGTGAATGAACCCGGTAAAAATACCTTGCTCTCGTCAATTATCATCCTGATGTGCCGTCAAAAATACAGCCAAACACTGTGGATATATATAGTATTTTGTACTATACCTTTAGGGGGCAAATAACATTTTACCAACAAGCAGTGGAGGTGTTTTTTACTTACTCATCAAACGTTTAAAAAGCGCTTGAAAGAGCTTAAAAAGAGTTAACAACAAGTAAAGGTGAACCGGAAAAATACCGGTGAACCGTTAAGCGCTGCCCCTGAGTGTAGACGCACTCAGAAGCAGCTAACCACAACAGATATACGAGGTATCCATCATGGCTAATCCTAATGATATGCCAGAGTTTCACTCGGTTAAAGTTTCTTTAACAGAAAATATACCTACCCCCCGACATCCGTCAGTCAATCATGTAACTGAAACAAGTGCAGCTAAAACCACCGCCGCTAAAAAAAGTGCAGTGCACGCAATCCCTTTTGGCAATTGCGGTTTTTCCAGCTTTTGTCTCTGTTTAACCATCAAGGGAGGGCGCTGTCATGTCTGATTTAGTGTCAATAAGCCAAGAGGTTTTGCTTGAATATGAAGCCAAAAGAAGCAAGCTTGCGGGCGAAAGTCTCGACCTCTGTGACGACTTTGGCAAATTCAGTGAGGAGTGCGCCTTTCTCTTTGATGCTTTCGCTGCGGTTGCCCGTGAGCCTGAATGTATCACCCCGGACACCATTGAAGGTATCAGACATATTAATTTTTGGCTTAAATATCAGGTTATCGGCTATCGGGAGAAAATAGACAATATCCACGCGGGTTTGCGCGCTCTCAAGCTTAAACCGCAAGAGTAACGGAGGAAAAATGGCGGGTGAGTTACCGCTAACCCAAGTCAGGGCCAGGTGAAAACTCACCCTATTTAAAATCAGGAGCTGATGCCCTGGCGGCTACTACCCCTTGAATATGAGATGCGCTTTTACGCTTGAACTTTGGTGTTGATAACCTTAGTCAGCGGACATAGGATACTGGCATGGACAACTACATCATAGTAAGTAGCTGATTGCGGGGGGTGAGTTATCAATGAATTTGCATGGCCAATGTTATCAATGTGCTCTACACATCTTTAAAATAGCATTAAGTCGTTAGCTTTTTATTAAGCTTTTGAGTTTTTCAACGGTCATGGCCGGTGTTTCGGTATGTAGCATGGCGTGGCAGTTAGGGCAAACCGGGATTAAATCTTTTATTGGATTAACCTGGTAGCTTTCTCTGATACTGGCTAAATCGATTTTATGGTGAACATGAATAAAACCTTTGCCAATGTTGCCGTAGACTTTTTCAAAGTCGGTTTTACAGACCTGACAACAAGCTCCGTAATGAGCAATACAAGCAGCTCTTGCCCTACTATTGCGTTCATAGGCATTTACCGTAACCTGTTTTATCGCGCCTTCAGGAAAGTTGGCCTTATGAATCACCTCGTCAGTAACTTCATTGGCAAATGGAGGTGCAGGTATTAATAAGGCTAATTTGCTCTGATATTCGGCCAGTAGCTTTCTTATTTCTTTGTGTTTTACTTTGGATTTAGACCAGCGATATTGCAGGTGTAATGTTATAGAGTGCAATACTTTTTCAAAATCACTAATTGATAAATCCTGATAAAATTTTGCCAAAAATACTTGATAAGATAATGCGCTCATCGCTCGCTTGTATACCTTGCCTGCTTTTAAGGCGGCAAAATTGCGCATGTAATTGGTTGATGAGGTTTCGTTCATATTTAACGAACCTACCAATGTTTCCAGTACTTGGTTTAACGGTAATTTATTTGCGGAAAACAAATTACCAAGTTCATATACTGTTGCTAACTGAGCTGCTGTTATTTCTTTTCCCATAAAATAACCTTAAGGTTCTAAATCCAGTTCATGAACCACATCAGCCAGGTAACCTGAAGATTTGTAAGGGAGTACATACTGGATCACCGCAGCACTAAATTCTGATTTTCTGCTACAGGCGTTAATCAGCTCACTTTTAGCATTGGCGATACCATTGATATCTTCCTGGTCAAGGTCTTCCTCTGAAACCCTGGAGACAAGTTTGAGAAGGTTTATATGAGATGTGACCGTTTTAATTGCTTTCAGGCGGCCTTTAACGATTGTGTCATTATCTAAATTGAGCCTGGTTCTGCTTATTTTTACTTTTTTAAAGCCTGCCTCATCATCAAGTTCAGATACGCTAGAGGTAACTAATCCGCTGTCTGTTTCAAAAGTCAGTAGCTTGACATCATCCAGGCTGCAAGGGTCGAGAATTTGCCGGTAGTCATAATCGCAATCACTGGCTTCAGACCAGGCGCGTTTGCTCTCATCAACGATAGGAAAATAATCGACTTTACCGCCGTCATCACGGCTGCGGTTGGCATAAATACATGAGTAACGGTAATTTTCTATATCAAAGGCTTTCCACCAATAGCCGGGATGCTGACAATCCCCTTGCATCACTATTTGGCCGGCATCATTTTTTACCCGCCCTTTGGGGGCAAAATGGTCAACGTCAAAGTCAGTGCCGTATTGAGGGACTTCGGTATACCAGCATTTAAGGCCGAACTCTTTAACAAACGAGCGCTTTAAAGAGCTCCATTTATTACCAATCTTCTTTATTTCAGCAATAGGATCGTCGGCTGCTTTCACTTGTTCAGCCCATTTTTCGGCATTTTTATCCCAGGTTTTAGTTTTGCATTGGGCAAATTTTGACTTATCAACGTATCTCATCGGGCGATACCTTCATGTCCTTGAGGATATTCTTGATCATTTGTTTACGCGCCTCGACCGAAGCAACTTCTTGCCCATATTCCAGGTATTTACTGCGGGCAATTAAAAACTGGCGATAATCTTCATCCGGGTGGATATAACCGTAGCCAAGCTGCTCTAACTGCGTGTTTAACTCATTTAACCTTTCGGGATCGTTTTCTTCAACAACCAGCTTTTTACGCTCTCTGATCAGTGCTTGGGTTTCATTGTCCAGAGTGGTTAACAGGCCGAACATATCGCTTGTCAGGATGCCGTTAACATTCATGCCCCGAGGTGATTTGTCTGGTGTCGATACGGAAACCTGCTGGGTATTTTCATCACGCTTGACCACCTGAATTTGTTCTTTTTCAAGTTCGGCAATGGAAAGTGGGTGATGGGTGGTCATTACAATATGACTTCTAAACTCATCAGGGACAAAGATATCTAAAAATCTATGGTATTTTGCCGCCCAATTGGGGTTCAAATGGGTGTCGGGTTCGTCCAGTAAAAATAACGCATCTTGTTTGGCGGTGAACTGTAATAGGCCCACGATAGTTAATAACTGCTGTTCGCCTTCACTGAGTTGGGTAAATTCAACATTTTGATGGGACTTGGTTTGTTTTACTTCAACCTTTACCCGCTCCAGAATACCCGACAAATAGCTGGCTTCTAAAAATTTAAAAAACACATCCGGACGCATGTTTTTGGTAAATAAGTCCAGTTGCTTTTTATGGGGTAAAAAATAGCTCACCACAGTCCTGTTTTTAACGCGTTTGCTCAGCTGGCCGGGGATGGGCTCTTGCGTTTCTATCGGGCCGATGCAGTGTTGTTTGATTAACTCTAAAAACTCGCGTATTGCGCCGCTTGCTCCCCAAAAGTCTGTTGCATCGTTACTGCCCCAATCCGGCTTTTTTAAGACAAAAGTGGCTGATTCAAAGCTGGAGATACAAAGTTCTTTTTCTAAAAACCTCAATGCCTTGGGAAAGCCCCGGGCGGCAAATAAAGCCAGCAGGGCAAACTGACTGTGAAAAGGTTTGGCATAAAAAAACGGCCGGATATTGTCGCGAAAGTCGGCACCGTCTTGAATAACATCAAGATAAAAGGTTTTACGAGCCTGATAAAACAATGACTCTAAACGGTCGCTGGGGCCTGAATAATAGGCAAAGACATTGCGGGGTAAAAAACGCGATAAACCGGCTCTATCACGTTTTACTTTAGTGATGGCAACAGGTAACCATTTTGTTGCCGGTTTGCCATTTAAATATTCCTGATACTGTATTTGGTACTGGGCTTTAGTATCGGTAATGTCTTTATCGGCGGAAATATCCAGCCAGGTTTCCACGTCGCCTTCGCCAATTTTATATTTTAACTGGTAAGAAAATCGCGGCGGCAAGCCTGACTCCAGCTGTTTAAAAATATGCACCAGCGCTTCAATGATATTGGATTTACCGGTGCCGTTTTGGCCAACGATCACCGTGCGCCCCTGGCTTGTCGAAAACTTTATTTCGATACCGTTAATATTTTTAAAGGGCGAGGTAATTTTTAAATATTGTAGTTTCATTGTTTTAGCACAAATCCTGTTATGCCGTTAATGGTTTGCTCTTCAATTTTATTCTCTGCCAGTAAGTTAGCTATTTCAGTAAATACCTGGGTCAAGGAAAGTTCATTGGCGAGCTGTTCAAAAATATTTTGTGCGGTTAGGCCGGTTTTTTCAGCGAGCATTTTTTCAATGATATGAGAATCTGTGGCTAAAGTTTTAGCTGTTGTTTTAGGTTGTGTTGTACTCGCTGATGCTTTTTTTGTTGTACTTTTCTTAGCTGATTTTTTTTTCTTCTTTTGAGCTGCCTGCTGTTCACGTTCGAGTTTTATTTTTTCTAACAGGGCTGAGGCGCTATTATCACCGCTGATTAACTCAGGGTTAGCTGCACGCCAGTCTTTGGTCAGCTCACCGCTAAAGGCTTTTGTAAGAATGGATTGAGTCAAGTTGTTAACCCGTGTTTGTGCGGCGTTAATTTGTGCTTCAACCTTATTGGCAAAGGTAAATAGCTCTTCGACACGGTGAACTATTTCGCTTTGTTCTTCCACTGAAGGGAGCGGTAAAACAAATGCACCAAGTTTTTGTGCGTTGATGTTTGATTGACTAACTCCATCTGATTTTACTTGCCTGCAATATTCCTTACCATAAGAGCTATTTAATGAATAGTTTAGATATTCAGGTAGTAATAATTCTGAGCAGCGTGCTTTTATTAGATACCCTGCATATATAGCCTCTTTTTCACCTGAATAAATAGCTGTTTTACCTACAAGTTCTGGGCTGTTTGTTCTGTTGAATAAAACATCCCCACTTTTTAGGGAGTACTTAGTTATTTCGTTTTTATCTGATGTATATACTAAATTGCTCCAATCAAGCTTACCTTCCTGTAAGTTTCCCATTCTTAGTACAGGAATTTCACCTTCAGTCTTTGATTTGGCTGATGTACCATAACTAAATGGTTCACATAGTTTAGCTATATTACAATGGACCCAATTGATCGGCGTTTCAAAGTCCAATGCTAAAGGCTTTTCAGGCTCATTAAATATTTTTGATAGCTTAGTCCGAAGAGCTTTACTTTTTGAATTCTCTATTGTTTCATCTGCATGTTTTTGAATATTTTCTTTGATGTTAGGGTAATTCTTTACTTTATTTCGCCACCCTTTAGTTAACTTTCCACTAATTGCGGAGGCAAGTACGGATTGGCGAAAGGATTTTAAGAGAGCCGGAATGACATCGAGACGGCCTTTAATACTTTCCACCTGTGCTAGTAGTTCATCTAGTTTATCGGCTATGATTTTTTGTTCAGCTAGAGGGGGGAGTGGGAATACATATCCTTGCACATCAGTGGATTTAGCGGCTGGATATAAAGCTCCTTGTACAACACCTGAAATGCTATCAATGAAATCCTTCGATCTAGTTAAAGAAAAAATGTAGCGACTTTCTATGCCAAAGGGTTTTATGACTTCAAACCCAGTTGATGCTATCTGCTTATCATATTGAGCAGTTACCAGTGCAACTGCATTCAAATTAGGCCTGGTCAAAGATACTAGGATGTCACCTTTATTTATTACTTTACGTGCCCTACTTGGCGCTCCTTCACCTTTAATTTCTTGAGGTGTATTAATTCTTTTTAAATCACGATTAATGCTACCAATATCTACATATGTGAATAGTTCATCTGATTCTGGTCTTCTTTGTGCACCTTTAATTGAAACATCGGATATCTGTGCCGATCTCCATCCTTTTGGTAATTTCTGGCTCATCCTTTCACCTCAGAGCCCAAAGCTTTGACTAACGCTTCCAAGTCCTTCAGAGCGCCTTTAAGCTCGGTCATCGCCTCTTCGGCTAGTTCTTCCGGGGTACCAAGGTCTGCGGCATCAATGCTGTCTTTATCTTTCAACCAGCTGATATCCAGTGAATCGCCTTTAGTATTACGAATATAATCACGGGTAAATACCCGCCAACGGCTGTGGGCTAAGTGTTCATCTATATCTTGGTTGGATGCAGATTTTTCAATTTCCACCTGCTCGGCATTAAAACTCCATTCTCCTTCGGTGCGTGAGCTTTGGCCGTTAGCATCTTCGCCATACACGCTTTCAAACGGGGCTAAGTGCTTTGCACCAAATGGGCTACGTTTACCAAAACTTGGCATGTTGGTACGTAAGTCATAAACCCAGGTATTCTCAGTGCAGTTTTCTTCTTGTAATTTTCCTTTTTTGCCGCCTTTCGCTGAACCTTTAGTGAAAAATAGAACATTGGTTTTCACCCCGGCGGCGTAAAAGATACCTGTGGGTAAACGTAAAATAGTATGCAAGTTGCACTTGTTCATTAAATCGCGGCGTATGTCGGTGCCGACGCCAGCTTCAAATAATACATTATCGGGTAATACTACGGCAGCGCGGCCACCGGGTTTTAAGTTACGGTAAATATGCTGTAAAAAAGCCAGTTGTTTATTGCTGGTAGGGTAGGTTAAGTCATCCCGGGTAATGGAGGCATCACCGCCTTTGCTGGTGCCGAACGGCGGGTTTGCCAGGATAATATCGGCCGGTTTTAACTTTTTACCGGCATCGCCTAAAGCGTTACCTAAATGTACAACTCCTTCGTCGTCGCCTTCCATGCCGTGCAATAAACAGTTCATCAGTGCCAGGCGGCGGGTGCTTGGGACGAGTTCAACCCCGACAAAGGCGTGGTTGATTTGAAACTTGGACTCTTCTTGTGACAAATCGATATAGTCATCGGTTTGTGCTCTTAAATAGCTGTCTGCGGCAATTAAGAAGCCGCCGGTACCTGCTGCCGGGTCTTGGATCACTTCACCTAACTCTGGCTTGATACAGCGGACCATAGAATCGATTAATTCGCGGGGGGTAAAGTATTGACCTGCGCCTGATTTTGTTTCGTTGGCATTTTTTTCCAGTAACCCTTCGTATAAGTCCCCCAGGCCATCTTTTTGTGCGCTGAACCAGTCTATGCTGTCTAATGATTCTATCAATTGTTTTAAATGGCGCGGTTCGCGCAAACGGGTTTGGGCGTCGGCATAGATGGCTAGAATTAACGGGTCGGTGACCACGACTTTTTCTATGGTTTTTTCCGGATCATCAGGGTCTGTTTCCCGGCGTTTACCAGTGGAAAGCGCCAGTAAAATGTTTTTGTAATCGTTAAGCAGGTTTAAACCGTCTTTTTCGCTTAAGTCTGTCCAGCGGCAGCCAGCAGGTAAGGTATGTTTATTGAGTAATCCTGCTTCGGTATTTTCGTGTACCATTTTAATAAATAACAAGAGTACTAACTCGGTGACGTAATCTGAGTAGTTAATGCCGTCGTCGCGTAATACGTCACACAAATTCCAGAGTTTTTGTACGATATCGTTGTTGCTCATTGCTTTTCCTAAAATAGTTTTTGCTTAATTGTTTGTGTGCTGCCTGCTGTAGTACAGCTGCTATGGTGCAGTGATTAAAGCCTATTGACGCTCGGTAAATAACTGCAGTAATGACTGATTGATGTAAAAGTTACTGCGTCCTACTTTCTCTTTTTGTAACAGGCCAATATCTACCAGTTGTTCCAGGTATTTGGTGGCCGTTAACCGGGTTACCCCGAGGTCATTCATCATAAATTCAATTTTGGTATAAGGGTGATTAAACAAATTGTTTAATAATTCCTGGCGGTAAATCTTGGGTAACTGCTCGCGTATTTGTTGTTTAAAATGTTGCATTAATGCTTTTATTTTTTTGATCAAAGTAATAGTGACCTGGGCGGTTTGTGCTATGCCTTCCAGCATGTATATCAGCCAGGGTTCCCATTGGCCGCTGTCACGCACAGCCTGTAAATTTTGATAATAATCTGTTTTGGTTTGGATCAAATATCCGCTTAAATATAATACCGGCAAGTCTAATAAGCCCTGTGCTACTAAATAGAGCATATTGATGATGCGGCCGGTACGGCCGTTGCCGTCATAAAACGGGTGTATGCTTTCAAACTGATGGTGAATAATGGCCATTTTTACCAGGGGATCGGCACTACATAGAGCATCGTCATTAATATATTGCACTAAGTTATCCATCAAGCTTTCTATTTCTTGCGGATGTTGCGGCGGGGTGTAAATAACTTCACCGGTTTGGGCGTTTTTTAGCTCGGTACCGGGTAATTTTCGAAAACCGGCCCTGTTGTTTTCAAGTGTGTTTTGTATGGTGAGAATATCGGCTAAACGAATAAGCTTGCTGTCGCGTACCAAGCCAAAGCCGGTACGTAAGGCTATGGCATAATCCTGCACTTCTTTGGTTGCCGGGTTTACTGTTGCTTCGTTATAGAGTTCGGCTTTGAATAATTCATCATGGGTGGTGATAATGTTTTCGATTGCCGAGCTGTGTTTGGCTTCTTGCAGGGTGAGGGTGCTGATCAGAATAGCCTCATTGGGAATTGTTTCGGCCACTCCTTTTAATTCTGCCAAATAGCGATGCGCTTGGGCGGTTTTTTTCAGCACCTTACGGGTTTCCCAAGATTCGATATCAGCAAACGGTAAGGCTGCAATTTTAAAGCTCATTTATCACTCTTTTTATTGTCGGCAGGGCATGGATAAAACTTGGGGTATTCTATCTGTTGGCGGGCGATATGTATAGAAAAATGAGTTTTCTATACATATCATAACAATATGTATAGAAAAATACGTTTTGTATATATTTAAGGGCCAATAGGTATACAAAAATACATTTTGTATACCTTTCGCTTGTGGGGCTTAAGGCATGTGCAAGTCAGCAGCTAAGCTGATATTGGGTTTACTGCTATAGCCACAGCTGCCCGGCTATTAACTGGCTACCCATAAGAAGTCGCTTAGCTCTTCAATAACGGTATTGAGTTGGTTGGTTAATATTTTATCTAGCTGTTTAGCACCGCCTTGCTGGGCGAAGCGCTGGTTCACAAAGTCTTTGTCTATTATCACTTCAAAGGTCAGCTGTTTGGCCAGGCGCTCCAGCCATTTTCGCTGTATTGGTGACCAGCTGTGTTGCTGATAAAGCTTTTGCATGGCCTGTTGTACCCTTTGTTCAAAAGGTAACAGTGCTTCCCCTAATGCTGCCTGACGGATATAACCGATAATACTGGCGGCAATATCCTGATTGGTACTGCTGCGCCAGGCACTTTGTAAATGGGCCTCGCTGAAACCGGCATTGTCGAGCATTAATTTTACTTCTTTGAGCTGTGCCCGGGTAAGGTCTTTCGGGCGTGAAACCACTACGGAAAGTGCCGCTGACTGGTTGATGTTCTCTTTGATAAATTCATTAAAACTGAGCAGGTAATCAGCGGGTTTTTCATGGGCGCCATAAGATTGTTCGCGGCTAACAAACTTATCTTTACCCTGGTAAATAATTGGCATAGCATCTGAGCCCGCTAAAAATCGTACTTCTGACAGTTGTTTGAGTATGCCGCTATGTTGATGCAGGAATGCTGCTGCAGCTTGAGGGCCTATGGTGTGCAGATGTTGGTGGAGCTTGTTGGCTGTGATGCCCCAAACACCTTCTAATTGGTGTAATTTTTCTTTGAGTTCAGGTTTGTTCTCGGCTTTTTTGGCTGCTTTGCGCATTACCCGCATCACTTTTTGGCTGAGTTGCGCTAATACATCATGGGCATGGCTGGTATCGGCTTTTTCGCCCGGTGTGGCTAAGGCTTTGGTTAAATGCTCGGGATCGGTTAATTCTTCCACCAGTTGATCCAGGGTAATGTTGGGATCTTTGCTGATGGGTTTCATAGTATTGAGATCTTCAAGTGCGTGATAAATATCTACCGGGTCGTAAATTTTAAACGCGGTTTTACCTATTTCATCACAACGACGAGTGGCACGACCGAGCATTTGTTCATATAAAATACGTGATTTTACCCGGCGTAAAAATACTAAATGGTTAATTTCGGGTACGTCAATGCCTGTAGTGAGCAGGTCAACGGTAATGGCGATATTGGGAAAACGCTCATTTTTATATTGGCGAATAAGTTGTTCAACCTTATCACTTTCACCGGTGATTTTAGCCACCGCAGCTTGTTTATATTCGTCGCCGTACAAGTTTTTAAAGGCTTTATCCAGGGCGCTTTTGACCATGTCGGCATGTATGTCGCGGGTACAAAAAATAAGGGTTTTTTCTTCGCCAAACGGATCTAGTTCTTGTACCAGTTGTTCACAGATAACTTTGTTAAATTCAGGGGTGATAACCTTGCGGTTAAAGGCGTCGACATCAAATTTTACTTCATCTTCAAGTTCTGCGCTTTCTACTTCACCGGTTTGGGTATTAATAGCAGATACCGTTTCCCCTTTCTCAAAGGTAATGCCATGTTGACTGAGCAGGGTTTGGTAACGTATTGGCGGTTCGTGATCTATTAACCAGTCTTCTGCAACGGCTTCTCGGTAACTGTAGGTATAAATGGGCTTGCCGAAAATATTACTGGTGTGTTTTGCCGGTGTGGCGGTTAAGCCTATTTTTACGGCATCAAAATAGTCTAATACTCGGCAGTAGGCAGATAAGTATTGGCTGCTGTCCCGGTTGGTTATTTCACCTTCGGTCATCTCCTGATCAAGTACATAGCCCCGGTGGGCTTCATCAACAATAATACAGTCAAATTCGTCTATCGGTGGTGGCGTATCCGATTTGTATATTCGCATCACCATGGCCTGTACCGTCGCTACTTGCACCCGGGTTTCGGCTTCGCTTTTCATATCACCGAGGTCGGCAATATTGTAAATAGAAGATAAGGTTTTATTCTGTTCCAGTTTGGCTTCGTCAAAGGCATCTTTGGCCTGAGTGCCTAAGGCAGTTCTGTCGACTAAGAACAGGATGCGTTTGAAACGCTCTGCTTTTAAAAAGCGGTACATCAGGCCTATGATGGTTCTGGTTTTACCCGTACCTGTTGCCATGGCTAACAGGCATTTGCTGTTATTATTCTCTAATGCGGTTTCAACGGCTGCTATGGCTTTTTGTTGGTAGTTACGCAACCCCAAATAATTGAAGCCTTCTTGTTGTAACAGCTTCTCTGCTTCGTCTTTATCTCGTTTGAGCTTATCCAGCAAACCCGCAGGAGAGTGAAACTGCTCTAGCGGTTTTGCTATATTGGCCGGTTTGCGCACGTCCCGAAACCAGGTGCCTGAATGTTCTTTACTTTGTTTAACAAAGGGGCGGCCATTACAGGAGTAGACAAATGGCACCATGTAATGTCCGCTATCCTCATCGGGCCAGGCAATTGTTTGTCCGCTAACTTCCCAGGCATTTGTCATTAATTGCGTCACTTTAAAGCCTTTAGCGTACCGCTCTGCCTGAGGGATTTTACCTGCTACATTGGTGTTGGCTTTTTTGGCTTCAACCACGGCAATGGGAATTAAGCCGTTAAACAGTACGTAGTCAGCCCTGCCTTTTTTACCATTTAGCTCGGTTGGCCACTCAGCGATTGCTTTATGGGTGTTTTTTTCTGGTCTTGTGCCATTGGCCCAGGTTAGTTCTTGGGTATCAACCGTCCAGCCAGCTTCTTCTAATTGTTGGTCGATAAGAATGCGTGTTAGTTCTTCATTTAACTCAAAATTGTGGCTTGCTTTTTTGGTTTTTTTACTGACTTGTTTTCGAGCTTTTTCAACTTCTTTATCTTTTTGTTTTAACTGGGTTTGTAATTCTTTTAACCTTTGCTCGAATGCGGTTTGTTGTTGCTTAATTAACGCATCGTGTTGTTTTACTTGTTCGGCGAGGGTGCGTGCCTCAACATCCATTTGTTCGGCGAGTACGGCATATTCTTCTTTTTCTTGTGCCAGTAATAAGGCTAAATTTTGATTGGTTTCAAGTTGTTCATTGTTTTCAGTTAATTGGTTTTGTAACGTCTGGATTTTTGTTTGTAATGTTCGAAGTTGCAGGCTGGGATCTTCAGGCAGTATAAATGCCCCGGGTTTAAATGCCTGAGTTAAATTTGCAAATGAGCGGTGAAACCAAATTGCTAATTCCCTGGCTAACTTTAAACCGTCAAGTGCTTCTTTATGTTTGGTTTTAAATTTGTGGGTGGCTTTATTGCCTTCTATTCTCAGGGAGTGGAAAAGTTGCCGGATAACCGGCTCAAAGCTGATTTCTTTATTTATTTTATACAGCAAATTAGCTTGAGTTGTGTTGTCGTCAAATTCTATTCCGACTCGTGATGCTATATCTTGTGCTAATGCTTCGGCTAGCTGACGAAGTTTAATTAATGTGGTGTTGGGGTCACTGGTAAAAGCACGTTCAGCTGCATTGGCTAAATCAAAGAATATGGGGTCATGTTGCTTTAGAAAGCCAAAATTTGATTCATTGATAATACCTAAAGTCATCATTCCCTCGTAACATTTACTTCTTTTTTATCGATTGATAATAACTGTTTACGATTTGATAATCACGAGTTTAGTCACAGGGCTTGCATATCTGAGTCTTATCGGAACATGGTATTGGCGTTTTATGTCGGTTACAGCAAGGCTAAATGTCTAAATTAGTGTATTTGAGTTATTTTGTATTTTTTTATAAACGTTTCTGAATAAAAAGTACCTATGATGGCGGCGAAAGAAATCGTGAATGTCAGTATAAATGGTATAGGTTTGAGGTATTCGTGGCTGAGATAATCTGAGCCAAACTTGTAAGCCAGTATAGCGAGAATGACCAGGAAAAATGATACTTTATTGGTGGTAAAGTATATTGGTATTTCAAATACCAAGAGCTTTTTCCTGCTTTTAAATCTGGCGAAACCGAGGCGGAGATAAATTAGCAAAGAGAAAAGCGCAATGGCTATGACAGAAACAGCATTTGGATACCCGGTTGAATCGCTTATTAATGCATAGCCCATATTCAATGAATAAAGGGCTATTGTCAGCCAGAAGATAATCAAGGGGGCTAAGACAAGACCCATTTATTCCTCCTTAACACCTTGATATAAAACAGAGCTTTGTATCATGAGTTTTGTTTTAACGCCTGCCTGGCGGCTCTATATAGGTGGATATTCGCGCTCCTTGCCAGTGACAGATAGAACCAACTACCTGAGATGACATACCTCCATAGTCCAAGGTATTTATTTCATGCTGAACTTTCTTATCTTGTAAATCGCAATTAAGTTGAATTAATAACTCGGACAGGGGTTTTACAGAGTGCCATATCTTATGGGTGGACCAAAGGTGGTAGAGCTGTTCGTCGCGTTCAACATAAACAGCTTGCCAAACTAGCATATTTTGGCCGAACAAATCCCCCGGTAGGCGTGACTTCACCATCAGCGGTTTGAATGAAAAGCGACCATCGGCATCGGTCGTAGTATGTTCCAGTTGCTCTTTACCTTTTTGGTACCCCTCATAAGAAAGACTGCGGGCTACCTGTATACCTGCCAAGGGGCTACCGTTGTTTGTGATACGACCGCGTACCTCAGGGGACATCTCCACCTCATAACGCTTAAAAATGCCAAACATGGCTTGTACCTCCTGTGGCTGTATTAAGAATGTGAAGAATAAAATAACAGCAATGGCGATAATGAACTGAAATTTGCGGGAATGAAACAATGCACTTATCACAGAGGTTTGCTTTTTGTGGGAAAAGTGCTTAAGCAAAAGAACATCCTCCGATGATGTTATCTGTATGCAAAATCCGTTGCCTATAAAATGAACAGTGTATGAGTTTCCTCCATGTTATTCAAGGAGCTATTACAGTTTGCTTATCGTGAAGTTTGCAATGTGTAAGTACGTACTTGATCCCAAGGGTTATCGCCTGTGTTTTAACACCAACTGTAATAAGGTATTGATAATATCCGATGGCTGCTGGTAGGCAAGTATGGTTTCCCGCATCAGCCTTAAGCCTTCTATCGGTTTGAATACCACATCGGTTTTGCTGATGATTTCCGGGTGGGCGGGCACCAGGGCGCAGCCCAATCCGGCTTGTACCAGGCCGAGGGCATAATCTATGGTTTGGATTTTTGCCCGGGTATCGACGCTGATCCCTTCCAAAGTCAGGGCATCGCTCAGGGTGTCCCATTCGGTGCAGGGAGTACGCTGGATAAAAGGCAGGCCGTCGAGATCCCGTAATTTTATGCTGTCCTGCAGGGATAAAATATGGTTGTAGGGCAGTGCCAGCAGGTAATCTTCCTGCCACAGCGACCAGTGGGTTTCCTGCTCTTTCAGCTCTTCCTTGATAATAATACGGGCATCGCACGGTTCGGTATGAGGCACTAAGGTCAGCTCCACCTGCTGTTCGGCGGAGGTAAAGTCTTTTAACAGCGCGCTCATGCGCTTTACCCCTAGCCCTTTGGTAACACCGAGATAAAAGGGCTGTTTAACGCTGCGCTCGGTAAATACGGTTTTAATGGCATCTGCCTGGCCGATCAGCTGCTTCGCCAGCGGATAGAGTTTATCGCCGCTGTTGGTGGGATTGACGCCGCGGGCATGGCGGTTAAACAGACTGGTATTTAAATGCTGCTCCAGCTGGGCCACGGCCGCAGAAATCGACGGTTGGGCGACATAGCAGGTTTTTGCCGCAGCGCTAAAGCTGCGCTTTTCAAAAACGGCGACAAAATATTGCAGGCTTCTTAAATCCATATAGCTAAGCTCATCTTCTTAAAGAAAATTTTTAAAATTCATGGTCTGACCACTGTCTGTGGCTTTGTTTATCTAGTGTACAGCTAGGTATAGTTTACTCCTATATCTGTTAAAGGAAATAGATATTTTAACTTTGGCTGCCTTTTTATTAGTATCGAAAAGATACGTAATTACTCGATAACTTTAAGGTGCTTTTTCATGTCTAATTCAGTTACACGCCCATCCTTTAACTGGCAAGATCCGCTATTACTTGATTCGCTGCTGAGCGAAGAAGAGCGGATGATCCGCGACAGTGCCCATCAATACTGTCAGGAAAAGTTAATGCCGCGGGTGCTTGAAGCCAACCGCAATGAAACGTTCGATGTCAATATCATGAAAGAGCTGGGCGAGCTGGGGTTATTGGGTTGTACTATCCCGGAAAAATACGGCTGTGCCGGTACCAACTCTGTGGTTTACGGCCTGGTGGCGCGTGAAGTGGAAAGGGTCGACAGCGGTTACCGCAGCGCCATGAGCGTGCAGTCTTCCCTGGTGATGCATCCTATCTATGCCTACGGCAGCGAAGAGCAGAAGATGAAGTATTTGCCTAAGCTGGCGACGGCTGAGCTGATCGGCTGTTTTGGCCTAACCGAGCCGAACTCAGGTTCAGATCCGGCGAGCATGGCAACCAAAGCGGTGGCGGTTGACGGCGGCTACCGTATCAGCGGTACTAAAATGTGGATCACCAACTCACCGATTGCCGATGTTTTCATTGTCTGGGCCAAGCTAGACGGCGTGATCCGCGGCTTTATTTTAGAAAAAGGCATGGAAGGTTTATCTGCGCCGAAAATTGAAGGCAAGTTCTCGTTAAGAGCTTCCATTACCGGTG
Source organism: Thalassomonas actiniarum (assembly GCF_000948975.2). Classification (GTDB taxonomy): domain Bacteria; phylum Pseudomonadota; class Gammaproteobacteria; order Enterobacterales; family Alteromonadaceae; genus Thalassomonas; species Thalassomonas actiniarum. The sequence continues at coordinate 5,752,889 of NZ_CP059735.1, read as the reverse complement.
AAATCGTGATGGACAATGTCTTTGTGCCTGCCGAGCAAATGTTACCCAATGCCAAAGGTTTATCCGGCCCGTTTGGCTGCCTGAATAAGGCCCGTTACGGTATTTCCTGGGGCGCCTTGGGTGCTGCGGAGTTTTGCTGGCATGCCGCCCGCCAATATACTTTAGACCGTGAGCAGTTTGGTAAGCCGTTAGCCTCTACCCAGCTAATCCAGAAGAAACTGGCGGATATGCAAACCGAGATCACTACCGGTTTGTTTGCCTGTCTGCAGGTGGGTCGCTTGATGGATGCCGGTACTTTGGCGCCTGAATCCATTTCTTTAGTCAAACGCAACTCTTGCGGCAAGGCGTTGGATATTGCCCGCACTGCCCGTGATATGCACGGCGGTAACGGTATCAGCGACGAGTTCCATGTGATCCGTCATGTGATGAACCTGGAAGCGGTTAATACCTATGAAGGTACCCACGACGTGCACGCCCTGATCTTGGGCCGGGCACAAACCGGTATTCAGGCTTTTTTCTAAGCCTTATCACCTTCGCCGGGAAGCTGCCTGCTTCCCGGCCTGTCGCAAATCTAGATGCCGGAACCTTACTGATTATTTGGAGCACAAATGTTAGACCGCAACCTGCTGGTAAAAGAGAATTTTGTTAAATTTGTCCGCGAGGGCAAGCTGCCCGAGGCAAGCAGCACACTGACCCCGGAAGATGTTGGCTTAAGCCATGAAGAAGTGATTGATATATTTGAAAGCCAGGTGATGAGCCGGCATTTGGATCTGCAGTCCCGCATCATGCAAAAGCAGGGGCAAAGTTTTTATACCATAGGCAGCGCCGGTCACGAAGGCAATGCCGCTTATGCCAAGGCATTTCGCTCGGATGATATGGCGTTTTTGCATTACCGCAGCGGCGCTTTTGTTATCCAGCGCGGTAAGCAGGTGAAAGGCCAGACGCCGCTTTATGACATGTTGCTCTCGTTTGCCGCTTCAAAAGATGATCCCATTTCCGGTGGCCGCCATAAGGTACTTGGCAGCAAAACCCTGAGCATTCCGCCGCAAACCAGCACGATTGCTTCGCATTTGCCCAAGGCGATGGGGGCGGCCTTTAGTATCGATTTGGCAAAAAGAATGAAGCACGACGGTGAAATGCCCGACGATGGCGTGGTGATTTGTAACTTCGGCGATGCCTCATCGAACCATTCCACCGCGCAGGGGGCAATTAACAGTACCGCCTGGGCGGCTTATCAGTCGATCCCTATGCCGATTGTTTATGTTTGTGAAGACAATGGCATAGGCATTTCCACCTCGACCCCGGAGGGTTGGGTCAAGGCGAATTTCAGCAACCGCGCCGGGTTAACTTATTTGTATTGCGACGGTTTAAACCTGCTCGATACCTATCACACCGCGAAAAAAGCCGAACGGCTGGCGCGTAAATACCGCAAGCCGGTATTTTTACATGTGAAAACCATCCGTTTGCTCGGGCATGCCGGCTCTGATGCGGAATTTGTTTACCGCCCGGTGGCGGAAATTGAAGCCAACGAACAGCAAGATCCGCTGCTGCATAGCGCCCGCATCTTGCTGGAGAACAATATTTTGGATGAAGAGCAGATCATTGCCCTTTATCAGTCGGTAGAAAAACGCATTGCCGCCATCGCCGATGTCGTCGCCACCAAAGACAGGTTGGAGTCGCCGGAAGAGGTGATGGCCAGCATTATCCCGCCTGGCCGTGAGGTGGCAACGGCCAATGTCAGCCAGGCGCAAAGGGAGCAGCTGTTCAGGCATGAAAAGCATAACCTGAGCAAGAAACAGCATTTGGCCAAGTTGATTAACTGGGCCCTGATGGACCTGATGGCCGAGCATGAAAATATCGTTATGTGCGGTGAAGATATCGGCAAAAAAGGCGGTGTTTATAATGTCACCAGTAAGCTGTGTGAAAGGTTTGGCCAGAACCGGGTACTCAATACCCTGCTGGATGAACAATCTATCTTAGGCACGGCCATCGGCCTGGCCCATAACGGTTTCTTGCCTATCCCGGAAATTCAGTTCCTGGCTTATGTGCACAATGCCGAAGATCAGATCCGCGGCGAAGCGGCGACCCTGCCGTTTTTCTCCAACGGCCAGTACAGCAATGGCATGGTGATCCGTATTGCCGGGCTGGCATACCAGAAAGGTTTCGGCGGTCATTTCCATAATGACAATTCTTTTGCCGTGTTCCGGGATATCCCGGGGCTGATCTTGGCCTGTCCGTCAAACGGGGCAGATGCGGTAGAAATGATGCGCGCTTGTGTTCGCCTGGCGCAGGAACAGCAACGCCTGGTGGTGTTCTTAGAACCTATTGCCCTTTATATGACCAAAGATTTGCATGAAGAAGGGGACGGTTTATGGACCTCGGAATATGTCAGCCCGGAACAGGCGACATTAACCTCGGGTGACGACATTAACCAGAAAATCAGCGTTTATGGCGAAGGCAAAGACCTGTGCATCATCAGTTACGGCAACGGTTATTACCTGTCGCGTCAGGCGGAGAAAATTCTGACGGAGCAGGGCATTCATTGCACCGTGATTGATTTACGTTGGCTGGCGCCGCTGGATGAAAAAGGCATAGTGAAACAGGTACGCGGTTTTGACAATGTCTTGATTGTTGATGAATGCCGTAAAACAGGCTCTGTCAGCGAGGCGCTGATGACCTTGATCCAGGAAGCACAGTCGGCGGGAAAACCGCAAAAACGTGTGCGCCGCATTACCGCCGAAGACTGTTTTATTCCTTTGGGGGCTGCCGCTTACCAGGTACTGCCGTCAAACAATGAAATTGTTGAAACGGCAAAAGAAATGCTCTCGGGTATCACCATAGATCCCGTGGTTGTTTTACATCATGACAACATCGAAAAAGTTTAAGCGGAAGTGTGATATGAGCTCAACGGATATAAACAAAAATAAAAAACGCGCCGTGGTGATCTGCCCCGGGCGCGGTACCTACAACAAAGAAGAACTGGGTTACCTGAAACGCTTGCACAGCGATAAAACCGAGCTGGTGGAAGTGATAGACCACTACCGGGCGGGGCAGGGGCAAACAGCCATCAGCGAACTCGACGACATGGACAAATACAGCATGCGCCTGCACACCGCGGGTGAAAATGCTTCTGCATTGATTTATGCCTGCGCCGCCGCCGACTATCAAAGCATAGACCGCGATGAATACGATATTGTTGCCGTTACCGGAAACTCTATGGGCTGGTACATTGCCCTGGCGGTTGCCGGGGCCCTTAAACCGGCCGCGGCGATTGAGCTGATCAATACCATGGGCTCTATGATGACCGACGGCGTGATCGGCGGTCAGATGATCTATCCGGTGATCAACGACGACTGGCAGCAGCAGGATGATATCAAAAAGCAGGTGCTGGCATGGCTGGATGAGGTCAACCAATTGCCGGACGCCGAAGTACATATCTCGATTGAACTTGGCGGCTACCTGGTTTTTGGCGGCAATAAAGCAGGCCTGGCGGCATTGGAGCAGAAGCTGCCTGTGGTACAGGACAGATACCCGATGAACCTGTTTAACCATGCTGCTTTCCACACCCCGTTATTACAGGGCACCTCGGAAAAAGCCAAGTCCTTATTGGCCAAGTCATTATTTGATAAGCCGCAAGTACCGCTCATCGACGGTGAAGGTCAGATATGGCAGCCTTATGGCGCAGATCTTGATGCTCTTTATGATTATACCCTGGGCACCCAGGTGGTTGCGCCTTATAATTTCAGCAAGGCAGTTGAGGTGGCGATTAAAGAATATGCCCCGGACAAGCTGATTATCCTGGGGCCGGGAGCTACTTTGGGCGGTGCGGTAGCCCAATGTCTGATCCGCCATCAATGGCTGGGTATGCAGACTAAGGCTGATTTTATCAGCCAGCAAAAACAAGAGCCGTTTATCCTGTCGATGGGGCTCGAAGAGCAGCGTAAACTGGTGCTGCCCTAGTTAGTTATTTAAAGTGCAAACTTATTAGCAGGAGGCATTTGCCTCCTGCTTTGTTTTTGGCATAAGCTAATAGCATTGCATCACCCCGGCATCTGTTGTTACACTCGCCGGATCACTGTTGTTGAGAAAAACTGTTGAGATAAAAAAGGATCTTTGTCGGCATCTCACCCTAAAGCGAACCGAGTAGTAGTATGACCCTGAAAACGAATAAAAATGACTCTGAATTAATCCTTGCCTTTAAACGCTTGCTAAGGGATCAGTGTTACGGCTCTCAGGGGCAGTTGGCGGATGCGCTGGCAGAACTGGGGTTTGAAAATCTGTCCCAGGCAAAAATTTCCCGGCTGTTGGCGAAACTCGGCGCGGTAAAATCCCGCAATACCTCAGATCAAACCGTTTATATCTTGCCGGAAGAGCTGGTGATCCCCAGATCTAAACATGCCATCCAGTCGGTGGTGTTGGGGGTTAAGCATAACAATATGCAGATTATCTTAAAAACCGGCATCGGCGGTGCGCCTTTGATTGCCCGTATGCTCGACAGCATGGGGGAAGCGGCCGGTATTTTAGGAACTTTGGCCGGTGATGACACCATTTTTATTGCGCCGACCGATGTTACTAAAATTGATGAAATTGCCGACTCTATCCGTAAATTACTGGATGTCGGTAATAGCTAAACTTTTTCTCTCCTTAATCCATTCCCGCTTATCTTTCCGGTTTACTTGCTGATAAGGCTCTAGATATAAGGGAGCGGCAACGGGCTTTTGTCATATTCTCTTACCTTTTAGATTGTGCCTTATTTCTCAGGCATGCTTAAATATTAATGATAAATATAAAATAAACATAAAAATAACTTTTTAGGAACAAATCATGAAAAAGCAACTCTTGGGGGCGTCGGTTGTTTTACTGCTAAGCGCGTGCCAGTCAAACTCTATTTCCTCATCAAGCAATGTCGAAAACGCTTCAGCCACGGCTTTAGCCGGTGCAACTCAGGCTAAACAAAGTGAAGCCCAGCGCCTTAATATCTTATTAGATCAATACTTTAAAGAGGTGATGGTGCTTAATCCGATATATGCGACTTTTGTCGGTGAAAATGCCTATAATGATAAATTTCCCGCCCCGCTCACCGCCGAAAACCGGGCAAAGGAGCTGGCATTTGAGAAAAAGTACCTGAAAGCTATCAAGGAAATAGATGAGAGCAAACTCGAAGGACAGGATTTATTAAGTTATAAAATCTTTAAGCAAGACCGGGTAATGGCCATTCGCGGCACCCGTTTTGGCCAACATATGCTGCCCTTCAACCAGATGTACGGCATCCATAACTTCTTTGCCACCTTAGGTTCGGGAGCCAGTGCCCAGCCGTTTAATACCGCAAAAGATTATTATAACTTCGAGCAGCGCGCCAAAGGCTTTGCCCTGTTTATGGACAGCACTATTGAAGTCATGCGTGAAGGTATTGAAAAAAATGTGGTATTGCCTAAGGCGATTATTGAAAAAGTGATCCCTCAGCTGCAAGCCCATGTGGTTGACGATGTTAAAAGCAGTGTTTTTTATGGCCCGCTGACCATGCTCGAGCAAAACGAAAAAATCAGCGCCTCGGAAAAAGCAAAAATTATTGCCAGCTATTCCAAGGTGATAGAGCAGGTGATTATCCCCACCTATAAGAAAACCCTGGCATTTGTCACCGATGAGTATCAGCAGCATGGCCGGGATTCGGTGGGCTTGTCGGCCTTGCCTAAAGGCAAAGCCTGGTATGAGCATCAGATTGCCGAAAATACCACCTTGGCGTTAACGGCAGACGAAATTCATCAGTACGGTCAGCAGGAAGTGGCGCGTATTCTCGGTGAGATGAAAAAAGTAAAAGAAACCGTGGGCTTTAACGGCAGCTTGCCTGAGTTCTTTACTTTCCTTAAAGAAGACGAGCAATTCTATTTTTCCTCCGAGCAGGAAGTGGTAGATGCTTATGAAACGGTTAAGGCCGACATCAACAGCCGGGTCGGCCAGTTGTTTGAAGTGTTCCCTAAAGCCGATTATGAAGTGCGTCCGGTGGAAGCCTTCCGCGCCGCCTCTTCTGCCGGCGCCAGTTACCAGAGCCCGGCGCCTGACGGTTCGCGTCCGGGGATCTTCTATATCAATACCCATGATTTAAAAGCTCAGCCTAAATTTATTATGGAAACCCTGAGCATCCATGAAGCTGCCCCGGGACACCATTTCCAGATTGCTATCCAGCAGGAAGTAGAAGGGTTGGCAAAATTCAGAAGATTTGGCGGCTATACCGTATTTGCCGAAGGCTGGGCCCTGTATGCGGAAAGCCTGGGTAAAGAAATGGGCTTGTTTACCGATCCCTACCAGTGGTACGGGCGTCTGGCTGATGAACAGCTCAGGGCGATGCGCTTAGTCGTAGATACCGGCTTGCACGCCAAGGGCTGGAGCCGTCAGCAGGCAATAGACTTTATGACCGCCAATTCATCTATGGCGGCCAGTGATGTTGAATCTGAAGTAGAGCGTTATATCTCTATTCCCGGTCAGGCGTTGGCCTATAAAATCGGCCAGCGTGCTATCCGCGACATGAGAACAAAAGCGGAAGCGGCTTTAGGGGATAAGTTCGATATCCGTAAATTCCATACCCAGATTCTCATTGACGGTGCTTTGCCTATGCCGATTTTACAGGCCAAGGTAGAGCAATGGGTGGAAGCGCAGAAAAAAGCTTAATGTAAATTTATTCACATGGCTTAATGAGAGAAGTACGCCTGGTTTTTCCGGGCGTACTTTTTTTATACATGGAAGTATTTCAGCTTATATGCTCCCGGCATAAGCGAAGTACTTGCATCCTGCAAGCAATCCTGCGGGTTCATGGATGAACAGGAGCAGGGGACAGCCAGCTAACTTTTGTCCGGATAACCGGTTGAGCCCCTTGGCTGTTTTAAAGCTAACAGCTTATTTTCAATCAGATTGTGCAAGCATTGTGGAAAGATTGAGGAAATCCGATGACTTGCCTGTTATCTGCCGCCGGCAATGCTAGTGTTAGCAAATTCGGGATCCTCAGCTGCCGTATAAAGTCGGCGCCAATGAAGTGTTATGAGTTTTAGTATACGTTCAAAATTATTTGCCACCTTGCTGGCGGCCACCGGCGGGGTGGTGTTATGCATGTATCTTGTGATGCAGTGGAGCTTTGATCAGGGGTTTTTAAACTATGTCGACCAGCAGGAAAGCCGGCTGCATCAGGAGTTTAGTGAGCAGCTGGCCCGGGAGTGGCAAAAAGAGCAGAGTTGGCAGTATATCAGCAGTCATCGCAGCTATTGGTTTGAACTTATGCAGCCTGTCCGGGGAGTGCCCGTCCCCATGGGGAAGCCCCCGGGGCACAGGCCTTTTGAGATAGCGCCTGAGGGAGAAAATCGTTTGAAGTCGCCAGGCCCGGTACCGGGAGCCGGAAAGGGCGGGCATCCCGGACATGAACCGTCTTATCTGCTTGATGAAAATAAAAACATATTGCATGGGCCCCCCGGGGAGGTGAGTGAGCTTAAGTTGCACCCCATTATTGCCGGCGATCAAACCGTGGGTTACCTGGGGCAGATAAAGCATCAGCCCCAATTGGATAAGCTGGATCTGCAATTCATCCGCCAGCAAAGCCATACCTTTATTTTGGTGGCTGTGATCATGGTCATCATTTCATTGCTGGCGGTGCTGCCTGTTGCCACTTATTTGGTTAAGCCGATAAACGAACTCACTCGGGGAACCCTTAACTTGATTGCCGGTAAATATCAAACCGCCATTCCAGTGAGCAGTCAAGATGAATTGGGGCTGTTGTCGGTCAACTTTAATACCCTGGCTCACACCCTGCAAGAAAATGAACAGGCCCGCCGGCAATGGGTGGCGGATATCTCCCATGAGTTACGCACGCCGCTGGCGATATTAAAAGGTGAGATAGAAGCGATCCAGGACGGTATACGCCAGTCCACGCCGGAGGCAATTGCCTCCTTGCACGGTGAAGTTGAGCATCTGAACTTCTTGCTCAGGGACCTCTACGAGTTGTCGATGTCGGATATCGGCGGGCTTAATTATCTGAAACAGCCACTAAACCCCGAGGTGATCCTCGAAACCACCCTGGCAGGGTTTCGTCATGACTTTACCCGCAAAGGCATAGAAGTCAGCTTTGATTCCGGTGCCGGTACTTGCCTGGTGTTGGCGGATGCTGACCGGCTGAAACAGTTGTTTTCTAATGTCTTGAAGAACACCCTAGATTATACCGATAACCCGGGGAAACTACAGATAGCAAGTCATAGCGACGGGCAAAATTTGTTGCTGGATTTTAAAGACTCATCTCCCGGGGTGGGTATTGATGAGCTGGATAAGATTTTCGAACGTTTATACCGGGTGGACGCTTCCCGTAGCCGCAGAACCGGCGGTGCCGGTTTAGGCTTGTCTATTTGCCACAATATTGTCAAAGCTCATGCCGGTACTATCCGGGCGAAAGCTTCAACAATGGGGGGCTTATGGCTGATCATTAAAATCCCGCTTTTTAATAAACAGTTTAAAAGAGAATTTGATGGTGTTGGTGGTCAAGGTCTTAAGGCCTCATGTCCCGGAAAAGAGTAACAGCAAATGAAGCAGAAGATATTGATTGTTGAGGATGAAGTGAAACTGGCAAGGTTAATGTCGGATTACTTGTTACAGGCGGGTTTTGATACTGAGCTGCTGGAAAATGGTTTAGAAGTTGTCGACTGGGTAAAGCAGTATCCGGTGGATTTTATTTTGCTTGATTTAATGTTGCCGGGTAAAGACGGCATAGAGATATGCAAGGAGATCCGGTTATTTTCCCAGGTGCCTATTATTATGATGACGGCGCGGATTGAGGAAATCGACCGCTTATTGGGGCTGGAATTGGGGGCCGATGATTATATCTGTAAACCTTATAGCCCGAGAGAGGTATTGGCCAGGATCCGCGCGGTAGGGCGGCGCTGTGCCGGTGACCGTCGGCTCGTCCGGGAGCCGGTCATCGCGCTTTATGATGAAAGCTATACGGCGATGATTAAAGGAGAAAAAGTAGCCCTGACCCAGGTGGAATTCCAGCTATTTAAAATTTTGCTGGCTCAGCCGGACAAAGTATTCACCCGGGAGCAGTTGATGGCGCAGGTATATGATGATCACCGCATTGTCAGCGAGCGTACCATAGATTGCCATATTAAAAAAATACGTAAAAAACTGGCGATATTATTACCCGGGGCCGAAGTGATCCAGGCGGTTTATGGTGTCGGCTATAAGGTTGAAATTTGCTGAGAGCTGGCTTGGTGAGTGTCTGTTGCCACCGGCGCATTTTTACAATTAAGCGGCCTGTCTCCTTTGATGACTCCCTTGTTCAATAAATGCAAATAACAAAAAGTAAAGCAAGTGATTACTTCTGGTTAACCCCTTGCCCGGCAAGAGTTTGTTATTGTTGGATTACTGCTATACTTGACTAAATAGGTCGGATACTTTAATTGTGCCTTATGGTTTAAATAAAGGGGCCAAGCCTTAATTTATTTATGCCAATATTAGCCGTATTATCCGAATCCGTTGGGGATCATTCTCGGGAAAAACGTGTAATGATCGGGCTCTATCAATAGGAGTTAAATATGTTAAGACATTATTATATCACTGATGATCTTGATGATTTGGAGTTAGTTGAGCAAGAACTGGAAGCAGAAGGCATCACAGAACCTCAGATTCATATTTTGAGCGAGAATGATACGGAAGTGGAAAACCATCATTTACATGAAGTGGAAGCCGTTTTAAAACAAGATGTCGTGCATTCAACCGAAGTGGGTGCCATGGTTGGCGTAGTAGGCGCAGCGCTAACTTTATTGGTTTCTTATCTTATGGGATGGACAGAAAGTTCAGCTGGTTGGTTACCCGTGATATTTCTGGCAATCATAGTGCTAGGCTTTTGTACCTGGGAAGGCGGCTTTATCGGTATCCAGAAACCTAACGTAAATTTTGAACGTTTTCAGGAGCTATTACATAAAGGCAAACATATTCTGTTTGTCGATGTCGATGCCAACCAGGAGCAGGCGTTCAGTAAAGTGATTAAAGCGCATCCTGCACTGGAAGCTGCCGGTACCGGGGCAGCCACCCCAAGATGGGTGGTGCGGGGGCAGGATAAATTCCGCAGTTTTATGAAAACCATGCCTTAGTCTGCAGGCGGTTCAGGCGACACCGGCGGCATGACTGGCTTCATGCCGCTGTCCTTTCTTCTATATCACTTCGTTTTTTTTGTTTTTATAAGCTCTTAATTAATACCTTGTTTTTCCGGTTGATTCTGGAACATTCATTTTTTTGGTCTATGTTAATAGTAGTTAGATAAAAATAAATTCCGGATAAACACGCGGTCAACTTAACTCAATAAACATCAGCTATTTACCATATGTTTTGTTGGTTTCTCCTGCTGCCGGCCGATTGCTTTTTCACTGTATTTTCCTGAGCAAAGTGAAGAACTAAGGGGCGGCAGAAACAAGGTTTTTTATCTCTGTTTGGCTTAAAGGCTTTTGGGGAGCAGAATATATGCTGGTAGCAATTGTCATTATAATCCTGGTGGTGGCTTCGTTGGTTTTTCACTTTGCCAGTCCCTGGTGGTTTACGCCACTGGCGTCCAACTGGAGCTCGATAGATGACACTATTAATATTACCTTTTGGGTAACCGGCATTGTTTTTGTGCTGGTTAACTGTTTTCTCGCCTATGCGGTGTTCCGCTACCGTTTTAACAAAAATAAACGTGCTGATTATGAACCTGAAAATAAAAAGCTGGAAACCTGGCTGACGCTGATCACTACCATAGGGGTTGCGGCTATGCTGGCGCCGGGATTATTTGTTTGGGGACAGTTTGTCAATGTGCCCGAAGATGCCGATGTCTTTGAAGCGGTAGGCCAGCAATGGCACTGGAGTTATCGCCTGCCCGGGAAAGACGGGATTTTGGGGCAGACGGCGGTTGAGCTGATCAGCGAGAAAAACCCCTTTGGTATCAATCCAGAAGATGCCAATGCCCTGGATGATATTTTAATTTTCAGTAACGAAATGCATGTGCCGATAGATCAACCGGTTAAAGTGCTGATGCGCTCAAAAGATGTTTTGCATAATTTTGCCGTGCCCCAGTTTCGGGTGAAAATGGATTTGGTGCCGGGCCTGGTCAGTTATTTATGGTTTACGCCGACTAAGTTGGGACGCTATGAAATACTGTGTGAAGAGCTCTGCGGCATGGCGCATTATACCATGCGCGGCCATATCGTCGTCGACAGCAGGCAGTCCTATGATCTCTGGTTGGCAAAGCAGACGACTTTTGCCCAAACCCTGCAACCTCCCGAATATGATCTTGTTAAAGGAAAAACACTCTTTGCCGCTTGTAGCGCCTGCCACGGTAGTAACGGCGAAGGCAATGAAGCCATGAATGCCCCCCAACTTGCAAGTCAGCCTGCCTGGTATATGAAACGTCAGCTGAAATATTATCAGCAGGGGATCCGGGGCAGCCACAAAAACGATCAATTCGGGCAACAAATGGCGGCGATGTCGGCGACCTTAGCCGACGATAAGGCGATTGATGATGTGCTTGCCTATATTGCCACCTTGCCGGAGCAAGCGGCAAAAGCCGGTGCCGGCGGAAATTTGGCTAAGGGGAAGATTTTGTATCGCAATTGCTCCTACTGCCATGGCGATAACGGCGAAGGAAAATTTGCCCTCAATGCTCCTAAGCTGACGGGCTTGCAACCCTGGTACCTGAAAAGGCAGCTGAGCAACTACCAGCAAAGCATCCGGGGCGCACATCGAAAAGATTTATACGGCAGCCAGATGATACTGATGTCCAGGCTGTTGCAAAACGAACAGGCGGTGGATGATGTGGTGGCCTATATCGGTTCGCTTGCGCCCGGTGGGGCATTAACCTCAAATTTGCCGGGTAAAGGGCGTGCGCTGCAGCCGGAAACAGCATCGGCAGGAGAATAATGCCCTTGCCGATATGCATTAGCACCGACAGAAAGTTGAAGGAGCAAACGGATGTTTGCTATCCGAATACGCGATGACCTGGTTGTTCGCACAATAATAATGAGATTGAAGGTGAGATAAATGACTTCTTATACCGCAATTGCCGATCAAGTTGATGATTCTCCCCATCCCGGGAGCTTTTTTACCAAGTATATCTGGAGTCAGGATCATAAAGTGATCGCAATTCAGTATTCCATCACCGCCATCGGCGTTGGCCTGGTGGCTCTGGTGTTGTCGGGGCTGATGCGGTTGCAGCTAGGTTTTCCCGATAGCTTTTCCTTTATCGATCCCTCGGCTTATCTGCAATTCGTGACTATGCACGGCATGATCATGGTGATTTACCTGCTCACGGCATTGTTGCTCGGGGGATTTGGCAACTACCTGATCCCGCTGATGGTGGGCGCCAGGGACATGGTGTTTCCTTTTCTCAATATGCTCAGTTACTGGACCTATTTACTGGCGGTGCTGGTGCTGCTGGCCAGCTTTTTTGTTACCGGCGGGCCCACGGGGGCCGGTTGGACCTTATATCCGCCGCAGACGATATTGCCCGGCACCCCGGGTAATGACGGCGGTATTATTTTAATGCTGGCCTCGCTGGCGATTTTTATTATCGCCTTTACCATGGGGGGCTTAAATTATGTCACCACCATTTTGCAGGCCAGGGCCAGGGGCATGACCCTGATGCGGATGCCGCTGACCATCTGGGGAATTTTTATTGCGACGATTTTGGGCTTGCTGGCGTTCCCCGCTTTGCTGGTGAGTGCCATTATGATGGTGCTGGATAAAGTCATCGGCACCAGCTTCTTTATGCCTGCGGTGTTATCCCTGGGGGAAACTCTGGATTATACCGGCGGCAGCCCTGTGCTGTTCCAGCACCTGTTCTGGTTCTTTGGCCATCCCGAAGTGTATATTGTTGCCCTGCCGGCTTTTGGTATGGTCTCCGATGTCTTGGCCACCCACGCCAGAAAGAATATTTTTGGCTACCGCATGATGGTATGGGCAATAGTGGCCATCGGCGGCCTGAGTTTTATCGTCTGGGCCCATCATATGTATGTCAGCGGTATGAATCCCTATTTTGGCTTTTTCTTTGCCACCACCACTTTGATTATTGCCGTGCCGACGGCATTGAAAGTCTATAACTGGGTGCTGACCCTGTGGCGGGGCAATATCCATATGACGGTGCCCATGATGTTCGCCATCGGCTTTATTTTTACCTTTACCCATGGCGGCCTTACCGGGCTCTTTCTCGGTAATGTCGTGGTGGACTTACCCCTGTCGGATACTTATTTTGTCGTCGCGCACTTCCATATGGTGATGGGCGTTTCGCCGATCATGGTGCTATTTGCCGCTATCTACCACTGGTATCCGAAAATCACCGGACGATTCTTGCATACAGGTTTAGGTAAGGCTCACTTCTGGTTTACCTTTTTAGGCACCTATGCCATTTATTTACCTATGCATTACCTGGGATTTCTCGGCGTGCCCAGGCGTTATTTTGCCATGGGACCGACGGAATTTATTCCCGACTCGGCCCAGGTGCTAAATGCCAATATTACCATTTCTGCGATTATTGTCGGCGTGGTGCAGTTGATCTTTATCTATAACGTTATCTGGAGTGCCTTTAAAGGGAAAAAAGCCGGTGACAATCCCTGGAATGCCACGACTTTGGAGTGGCAAACGCAAACCACACCACCCGGACACGGTAACTGGGGGGAAAACTTACCTGTGGTTTACCGCTGGGCTTATGACTATAGCGTACCGGGCGTCAAGGCGGATTTTATTCCGCAAAATATGCCGGAAAGTGAAGTGGAAAAACTGGCAACAGAGCAGGATTTGCCCCGGGGGAGTAATGTGGTGCCCCTGAAAGAAAAGCCGGCGGAGGATAAGTCATGAGTATTTTCAGTAAACTTGCTGAAAAACCCTGGTTGTCGGCAGAAGAGTCGGGTCTTGCCGTTGATGGCGTACCGGCTTATGCGCCATCGGGATTTCCGGCAAAAACCGCCCTGAAGTTCTTTATTGCCGTGGTTTCTGTCTTGTTTTTTCTTTTTACTATTACCTACTTATCCCGCTCCCAATATCCTGATTTCCAGGCGCTGGCGGGGGAGCCCTGGTTACCCCTGACCCATTCCGTGCAGTTATGGCTTAACAGCGGCTTTTTACTGTTGGCGAGTATTTTTTTACAGCTCTCAAGCAAAGATGCCAATAAGGCGGTAAGACCCACAGGGGAAGCCCGGGAAATCAATGCTTTGTTGATTTACCTGGTGCTGGCGGTGATTTTTTCCATCGCTTTTGTGTTTGGCCAATACCTGGTGTGGCAGCAGCTGAGCCGACAGGGTTTTTTAATTTATAGCAATCCCGCCAACAGCTACTTTTATATGTTAACGGCGGTGCACGGTATTCATTTACTCGGCGGCTTGCTGGCGCTGGTACGGGTATTGGTGCATTTTTATCGCAAAAGCGAGCTGGCGTTGCTCAGGCGCAGCCTGGGGCTGTGTGCTTTTTACTGGCATTACCTGTTTTTATTATGGCTGTTTTTGTTTGCCCTGTTAACGGCGAGCCCGGATACCTATAACACGATTGCTGCTTTTTGTGGCTTTTAGGAGCTGGAGAATGATGAAAGAGAATATACCGCCAACAGAAAACACAAATACACAAGAGAAAAACGAGGATAACTGGCAGGGAGTTGTCAGGGACTGGTCGGCGGATAAACAAACCTTCGATATGCCCTGGGGCAAATTGATGATGTGGATCTTTCTGCTCAGCGATACTTTCATCTTCAGTATTTTTCTCACCGCCTATATGAATGTGCGCATGTCCGCCATGGACAGCTGGCCCAACTCCAGCGAAGTGTTTGCCCTGACCATAGCCGGACATCATATCCCTTTGGTGTTGATCGCCATTATGACCTTTGTATTGATCACCAGCAGCGGCACTATGGCGATGGCGGTAAATTATGCCTACCGGGGCGATAAAAAGAAAACCGTTTATTTTATGGCGGCCACCGCCTTGTTGGGGGCCTTGTTTGTCGGCATGCAGGCCTTTGAATGGACTAAGCTTATTGTTGATGAAGGCATCAGGCCCTGGGGCAATCCCATGGGGGCGGCGCAGTTTGGCGCGGCGTTTTTTATGATCACCGGCTTTCACGGCATGCATGTCAGCGCCGGGGTGATCTACCTGGCGGTGATCGCCAGAAAGGTGGCCCGCGGAGATTATGAAAAAAAAGGCTACCATATCGTCGAAATTACCGGTTTGTACTGGCATTTTGTTGATCTGGTATGGGTGTTTATTTTTGCCTTTTTCTATTTATGGTGAGGTAAAGTATGAGTCAGTCGAATGTACAAGCACAGGCACAAGCAGGGGTTAAGCAGCACCCCATCAGCTTGTACCTGAAAGTCTGGGTATTACTTTTTGTGCTCAGCACCCTGTCGTATATGGTGGATTATTTCCAGTTGCAGGGGATGCTCAGGTGGTCGTTAATTTTAATTTTTATGTTTTTAAAAGCGGGTTTTATCCTGGCTATTTTCATGCACGTTGCCTGGGAGCGGATAGCGTTAAAGCTGGTGCTGTTTTTACCGCCGCTGGCGATCTTGGTGTTGATAGTGCTGATGGCCATTGAAGGGGATTACACTTTTATCAACCGCTTATTGTCGTTTATTTCTTCTTAAGGTTATGGCGGTGCAACGCTCAAAACATGCCATTAACCGGAGTGTCAGGACCAAGCTGAACATGAGCTTGGCGATTGTCTGCGGCTTTTTATTTGCCCTGATCTGGCTGTTATTTTATCTGCCGGAGACGATTTCTTCTCTTAGTCATTCGTTGTTAAATTATACCCGGCCGCTTGATGACAAGCTGGCGGCTTCGCCGTTAAGCAAGGCCCGGCTCAGCAGAGGCACCAAGTTAACTTCAGGCCTTAACATGGCGTCTTTTCAGTTAAGGGATCACCATAACCAGGTCTTTAACAATCAGGCATTAAAGGGGAGGTGGCATTTGATGTCCTATGGCTACACCTCCTGTCCGGATGTTTGCCCCAATACCTTGCTGCTGTTGTCCCAACTGGAAAATAAACTGAACACAGGCGATAAGCACCCGGATCTGCATTTTTTGTTTTATACCATAGATCCTGCCCGGGACAGTGCTGAGAAACTGGCATTATATGTTGCCTATTTCAGTGAAAATTTAACGGGGATCAGGGCGGAAGAAAAAGCCCGGGCAAGAGCTTTTGAACAGGACTTAGGCATTAAGGCGCAGGTGAATAATGATAACGGCGACTACCAGGTCAGCCATGGCGGTGCTTTATATCTCATTAATCCGCACGGGCAGTTACAGGCGGTATTTCAGCCGCTGAAAGATCCTTTTGGCAACCTGGCATTTGACATCGATGTCCTGTACCGGGACTATCTCTGGATCCGCGACAACCTCGGCTAATATTCTTTTACAAAGCACCTCATCCAAAACCGTCACTTCATGGTATTCTAGCGCTTTATTTTTGTTGAGATTTTAAGATGACAGAGCCTAAGTTAAGTCGTTGGCAGTTATTACGAGATATAGGCATTTTTCAGGTGAAACTGGCACTCGATGCCATACGGGATCTCTTGCTTAGTCCTGTGTCTATCGTCAGCGCCGTGATTGATCTGATAAAAGGGCATCAATATCCACACAGTTATTTTTACAAGGTGATGAGGCTGGGAAGAAAAACCGATCACTGGCTAAACTTATTCGGCGCGGCCGAGCTTGAGAATAAACCGGTAAAAGAGGAGTTGTCCAAAGATGCCGAGGTTTGTTCTTTAAATAACACCCCGGAACCGGGGCGTAATCTGGATGATTTATTTTGCCAGGTGGAAGCCTTGCTTAAAGAGCAGCATGATAGGGGGGGATTAACGGCCACGGCTAAAGCCTCGATTGATCGCTGCTTAGATAAAATAATCACGAAAAGTGAAAGCAAGCCTAGTGTCACTGACGATTGAATAAGTTGATGTGGGATGTTCTTTGATGTGAACTTGCCTGAGGTACGCAAAGCTTTTACAACAATATGCCGCAGCTTTTTTGTCTGTATTGGGCAGGCTAAAGATTGCCTTGTTGTTAATATTCGCTACACTAGCGCCACTGTTTATAAATGAATATTGTTATGACCGATTCTTTTGCTTATTCCACCACCTTTAAATTAGATAAAAGCCACTTTAGCGAGTGTTATCAGGAGTCCGTTGTGCCGGATTATTCGCTGCGGGCGTACAGTAAAGCAATTTTTCTGGCGTTGATGGGGTTGGGATTATCACTTTTCACCGAGATAGACCAATATGCCGCCTGGTTTCTGATTGGTCTCGGTGTGGTTGAAGCGCTAAGTGTGAAATATCAAAAGCCCTGGTGGCTGGCGCGGCAGATGCTCAGCCGCAGCGCCAATAGCCAGGTCACCTTAACCATAGACGGGCAGGGCATAAGATCTAAATCGGTTTATGTCGATGCCCTGATCAGCTGGGGGGATATTAACCAGGTTAGCCCTACCGGGCAGGGGTTATTGGTAATACATAAAGGGGGCAGGAGTTATATTTCCAGCCGCTGTCTGTCCGAAGAGGCAACCGGCTTTATTCATAGGCAGCTTGATGGCGCCGGGCAAAATGATGATACAGATCAGTAAAGTGAGCGAAAGTTTCACTTAAATGAGAACGGTTCTCAAAAACCTTGACAGCTTAGTGGTACTTCATTAGGCTGGCGATTATTATTAAAATCGTTTTATGTACGCGATTTTTAACTTTTTTATACAGGTTCCTTATGTTCGCAAATACCTTAAAAAAAATGAGTTTATTACTGGCGGTGGCAATGCCGTTTTTGGCCGCTGCCGCTGAAGAAGTCAATGTTTACTCTTACCGCCAGCCATTTTTAGTAAAACCCCTGTTTGATAAATTTACCGAGCAAACCGGGGTGAAAGTGAATGTCGTGTTTGCCAAAAAAGGCATGGCAGAGCGCTTGTCCCGTGAAGGCAAACACAGCCCGGCGGATGTACTGCTGACCACAGATATCAGCCGTTTGATTGAATTGCAGGACAAACAGCTGCTGCAACCGGTGGATTCAAAAGCCCTGGTTGATGCTATTCCTGCCCGCTACCGTGCATCCGATAATACCTGGTACGGATTAACTACCCGGGTGAGAAACATTTATAGCGCCAAACGTTTAGGTGATGTCGATTTTACCTATGAAGAACTGGCGGATCCCAAATGGAAAGGGCGAATTTGCACCCGCAGCGGCAAACATCCCTACAATGTTGCTTTAGTCGCCGCTATGGTGGCCGAGCATGGCGAAGCCGAAACTTTAACCTGGCTTGAGGGAGTCAAAGCTAATCTGGCTCGTAAACCACAGGGCAGTGACCGTGCCCAGGTACAGGCCATCCACCAGGGCTTATGTGATCTTTCTTTAGGCAATAGCTATTACTTTGGCAAAATGCTGAAAGACGACAAGCAAAAAGTCTGGGCCGATGCCGTTAATATCAATTTCCCCAACCAGCAAACCCGTGGTGCCCATGTCAATATCTCGGGTGTAGCTATGGCTAAATATGCGCCTCATGCGAAAAATGCCAAGGCGCTGATGGAATTTTTAGCCTCCAAGCAGGCCCAGGCCATGTATGCCGAAACCAATATGGAATATCCGGTACGTGTTGGCGTCAAAGTTTCCAAGCTGGTTGCCTCCTGGGGTGACTTTAAAGCAGATCATCTGCCGTTGGAAACCATAGCCGCCAACCGCAAAACTGCTTTGGTGCTATTGGATAAAGTCCAGTTTGATTTGTGATTTCGGGCAATAACAGTAAAACCTGGTTAACCACAACCTGGTTGTCGGCACTGGCGCTTTTGGCGCCGGTGCTGGTGATGTTGCTGGCGGGCATAGGTGCGCCGGCAGATCTTTTTGTTCATTTGTGGCAAACGGTATTACCTGACTATATCATCAATACCTTGCTGCTCGGCGCCCTGGTGGTGCTGCTTTCCCTGTGTTTTGGCGTACCGGCGGCGATCATTATCGCCCAGACCAATGTCCTGGGAAAAAAATACCTGCGCTGGCTGCTGTTATTACCTCTGGCCATGCCCGCCTACCTGGTGGCCTATCTTTATACCGACTTGTTTGATTATGCCGGACCGGTGCAGCGCTTTTTAAGGGCCAGTTTTGGCTGGAGTAGCCCGGCGGATTATTGGTTTTTTGATCTGCGTACCTTACCCGGTGCGGCGGTGATCCTCTCCCTGGTATTATTTCCTTATGTTTATATGCTGGCACGCACCGCGTTTGAACAGCAAGATCAGAATTTATTGCGCGCCGGCCGCCTGCTGGGACTTTCTACCCGGCAGAGTTTTTTTAAAATAGCCCTGCCGCTGGCTCGGCCTGCGATTGCCGTGGCCGCCAGTTTAGTTTTGATGGAAACCCTGGCGGACTTTGCCACGGTACAGTATTTTGCCGTCAATACCCTGACCACGGCCATTTATGATACCTGGCTCGGTTACGGGGATTTAACCTCTGCCAATGCCCTGGCCAGTGTGCTGATGCTGTTTATTCTCTTTACTGTGGTGGCCGAGCAAAAGAGCCGTGCCGGTCAGCGCCATCAGAGCAACCGCCCCAATAAACAAACCGAAGTGATGGTGTTAACTCCCTGGCAGCAAGCCGGCGCCGGAATTTTTTGCTGGTTTTTGGTGCTGGCGGGTTTTGTCTTGCCCTTGGGTTTATTGCTGCAGATGGCATATGAATACAGTGGCGCCGAGCAGTTATCGCAATTGATGGTGACCGGTAAAAACAGTTTGGAAGTGGCGGTATATGCCGCTACCCTGACGGTGCTGCTGGCCTTATTGTTTGGCTTATACCGCCGCCTGCACCGGGATAAGTTTGCCCATGTGCCGCAGGTGATTTCCGGTTTTGGCTATGCCATTCCCGGTACCGTGATCGCCATGGCGATGCTGGCAACTTTCGGGCCGCTGGATCACTGGATTAACGACCTGGCGGAAATGTTTGGTTGGCAAAGTCCGGGGCTGGTGCTTTCCGGCTCTATTTTTGTCATCGTTTTTGCCTTTATTGTCCGCTTTGCCGCCATCGCCAACGGCACTATCGCCAGCGGTATCGGGCAAATTCCCCATTCCCTGGATCTGGCCCCTGCCAGCCTGGGGGTCGGTTTGAACAAGATGTTGCTTAAGGTGCATTTACCCTTGCTGAAACCTTCGTTGTTGGTGGCCTGGCTGTTGGTGTTTGTCGAAGCCATGAAAGAATTGCCCGCGGTATTGCTGCTCAGGCCCTTTAACTTTGAAACCCTGAGCACCCAGGTATACCAGCTTATTTCGGATGAAATGTTAGAGCAGGGGGCTTTAGGGGCAATATTAATCGTGTTATTCGGTTTATTGCCGATCATCTGGCTGAACCGGACCAAACCGAGCTAAGCCCTAGTCAATCGCACTAAAGTGTATTAAGAGGATATCACGTGAGTGAGATATTAAATTTACAGCAAGTGGCGGTGAACTTTGACGGTAAAAGTATTTTATCCGATATCAGTTTACGGCTCGACCGCGGGGAAATCCTGGGGTTGTTAGGTCCCAGCGGCTGCGGTAAAACCACCTTGCTTAATACCCTGGCAGGTTTTGTCACTATGGCGGGGGGAGAAATCCGCATTGACGGCAATATGCAGATCAGCCCTAAGCATCACATTGCCCCGGAGCACAGGCACATTGGCATGATCTTCCAGGATTATGCCTTATTCCCGCACCTGACGGTGGCTCAAAATATTGCTTTTGGTATTACTAAATTAAGCAAAAGTGAGCAAAAGCAAAGGATCAGTGAGCTGCTGGAGCTGCTGAAGTTAACGGAGCATGGCGAGCGTTATCCGCACCAGTTATCCGGCGGACAGCAGCAAAGGGTGGCGATTGCCCGGGCACTGGCGCCGCAGCCTAAGTTGTTACTGCTGGACGAGCCGTTTTCCAATATCGATGCCAGGTTACGCAATGAATTGATGCTGGAAATTCGCCTGCTGTTGAAAAAACTGCAAATGACGGCCATTTTTGTCACCCATAACAAGGATGAAGTGTTTACCTTTGCCGATAAGGTGGCGGTCATGCACGAAGGGAAGTTGTTGCAGCTTGGCAAACCCGCCGAGGTATGCCAGCAACCTAATTGCTACCAGGTGGCGGATTTCTTACAGTTAGGCAGCTGGATCCCGTATGCCTTATCCGGCAACGAACTCACCACAGCCATAGGCAAACTGACGGATACTTCAGGCGCCATGGCAAATGGTGAAAACCGGTTGTTATTAATGAAACCCCAGGATGTGGAAATCTGTGAAGGAGAGACAGAAGGCCACAATGTCATCGTCAACCATATCAGTGTAACCGAGCAGGGCTATCACTACCATCTGGCCAGCAGCAAGGCTCCGGCGCAGCTGGCCTTTGACCACTTAAGCTTATATTCACCCCGGATACTGGCGTTAGGGCAAAACCTCAAGGTGCAAATAAAGCCCCATGAGCTTTTGGTGTTTACAAAAGATCGCCACTAATTTTTTGACAATTCATCCGGTAACAATCTGATAATGGGGGATAGCTGCTTTTTTATCCCCTTTTTTGTTCTTTCTTGCCCCTTTATCCGGGATCAAATCTGACAAGGCTGTCACTATTTTGCCCTAATTCGTCATAATTTGGGACCGAGATCCACAAAGTCCCACAATTTCATCAACTTCGCTAAACCCCTTAATTTTATTGACCTTCAGCGGGATCATTTTCACAAACATTGCTTGACATAGGTTTGCTTTACTCACTAAACTGTAGCAATGTGGGGAAAAGTGGGAAATAGTGGATCTTAAAAGATCACATAATAAAAAAAGGGCTATGTTCAGAGGCGCCAGCGCAATTACGCTAGATACTAAAAATCGCATCACGATGCCAACCAGGTATCGCGAGGAGCTTATTGCCGATTGCGATGGCCAGATGATCTGCACCGTGGACATACAACACCCTTGTTTATTGCTTTATCCTCTGCCCGAATGGGAAGAAATAGAACTCAAATTATGCGAGCTGTCCAGCATGAATCCGCAAGAGCGGCTGCTACAGCAAGTGTTATTAGGCAATGCCTCAGACTGCAGCCTGGATAAAAACGGCCGGATTTTGATCAATGGCCCGCTGCGCCAGCATGCCAATTTAGATAAAAATATCATGTTGGTGGGACAGCTGAAAAAATTTGAGATTTGGAGCGAAGCGGCCTGGCAAGAGCAGATGCAACAAGGCATCAGCCAGATCCAGTCCGGCGAGATTGAATTAACGGAAAGATTGATGGATCTTTCCCTCTAAAAAAAGAAGACAATGGATAATACACATATTTCAGTGCTGTTAGAAGAAGCGGTCTCCGGTTTGGAAATAAACCCGGACGGTTGTTATATCGATTGTACTTTTGGCCGCGGCGGCCATTCGGGATTGATCCTTTCCAAGCTTTCAGAGAAAGGGCGCCTAATCGCCATCGACCGGGATGTAACCGCGATCGCGGCGGCGGAAAAGTTTGCCGACGATGCCCGCTTTACCATAGAGCATGAAGGTTTTGCGGCACTGGAAGAGATAGCCCAGAAGCATGATTTGATCGGGAAAGTAGACGGTGTTTTGCTTGACCTTGGCGTGTCTTCACCTCAGCTCGATGATGCCGAACGCGGTTTTAGCTTTATGCAGGACGGTCCGCTGGATATGCGTATGGACACTACCCGCGGAAAAACGGCGGCGCAGTGGCTGGCACAAGCCGATGTGGAAGATATCAGCTGGGTGTTAAAAACTTTTGGTGAAGAAAAACATGCCTGGCGTATCGCCAATGCCATAGTGGACAGCCGGGAAGAAAACCCCCTGACCCGTACCGGGCAGCTGGCGAAATTGATCAAAACCACGGCGCCGCAGCGGGAAATTAAAAAACATCCGGCAACCCGGAGTTTTCAGGCGATCCGCATGTATATCAACAGCGAATTGGATCAAATTGAGCAGGCGCTCAATGCTTCTTTATCAGTTTTGACCCAGGGCGGTCGCTTAGTAGTGATCAGTTTTCACTCCCTTGAGGATCGGCTGGTAAAACAGTTTATGAAAAAACATTCTCAGGGCAAAAAAGTACCGCGTGGTTTACCTGTCAGTGAAGAAGAATTGCAAAAGGGCAAAAAGCTGGCCCTGGTGGGACGCAAGTTAAAGCCGAGCAAGCAGGAAGTAGAGGATAATGTCCGCTCAAGAAGCTCAGTGATGCGGGTTGCGCAGAGGTTAGCGGATCAGTAATGGCCAAGGCGGGTAATGTGCTTATTTTTGATATCTGGCAGGATATCAGGCGGCACTTAGTGATTTATTTGCTGTTGTTGTTGGTGGTAGTTTCGGCGTTTTCGGTGATTTATTTTACCCATTTAAATCGCCAGACCACAAGCGAGCTTGAACTCTTGCTGACCGACCGGGATGAATTGGATATCGAATGGCGCAACCTGTTGCTCGAGCAAAATGCACTGGCGGAGCACAGCCGAATTGAAACTCAGGCACAAAAGTTACTGGAGATGAGCCGGCCGGATGCCGAAAGCGAAGTGGTTATCCACTTGCCTTGATAAATCCGGGTTTAACCCGACAGGTAAAACTACCTAACGATACGATTACTATGATAGACAGCGTAAAGAGAAAATCTGAGCAAAACAAGGTCACAGCAATAGCATGGCGTTTTTACGTTGTGCTGGCTGTTATCGTGCTGATCTATCTCGGTTTAATGGCCCGCGCTGCCTACATCCAGGTGGTTGAACCGGATATGCTGAAGAAACAGGGGGACCTGCGTTCCTTGCGGACCCTGGCCAATACGGTACAGCGTGGCTCTATTGTCGATCGTAACGGCGACCAGCTGGCGATCAGCGTACCGGTGGAAACGGTGTGGGCAGATCCTAAAATGATCATGCAAAACAATGCCCTGAGCATGACCGAACACTGGCAGGCACTGGCGGATGTACTCGGCCAGGATGTCGATCAGCTGACCCGGCGTATCTCGAAAAATCCGAAAAAACGTTTTGTTTATGTCGAGCGTAAAGTCTCCCCGGCCATGGCGAATTATATTCATGAGCTGAAAATTCCCGGGGTATTTTTACGCAAAGAGTCGAAACGTTTTTATCCGGCAGGAGAAATAAGCGCCCATGTTGTCGGGGTGACCGATGTTGACGATAAAGGCATTGAAGGCATAGAGCGGGTTTACGATGAACTGTTAACCGGTGTTGGCGGACAAAAACGGTTCAGGAAAGATGCCAAAGGCAGAAAAATAGAAATTCTTTCGGTGGAGGAGTCAAGGCCGCCGCAAGATCTGACCCTGAGTATTGACCAGCGCATCCAGGCGCTGGCCTATAGAGAATTAAAAGGGGCGGTAGCGGCCTTTAAAGCCAGATCCGGCTCTGTGGTGGTCACCAATGTCCATACCGGCGAGATCCTGGCCATGGTCAATAATCCGTCTTATAACCCGAATAACCTCGCCAATACCGCCACCCACAGGTTGAGAAACCGGGCCATTACCGATGTTTTTGAACCCGGCTCCACCATGAAGCCGCTGACGGTATTAACCGCACTCGAGTTTGGCGCTGCCGAACCGGATACCGTGATCGACACCAGCCCCGGTTGGATGCGTTTAGGCGGTCGCCGGGTATCGGATCCGAGAAATCGCGGCGAGCTCAGCCTGACCGATATCCTGGTCACTTCTTCGAATATGGGCACCACTAAACTTGCGCTGTCGGTGCCGAAAGAGTTCTTACTGGATAAGTTTTTTGAAATGGGCTTTGCCGAAGATACCGGTACCGGCTTGATCGGCGAAAGCCCGGGCATGTTATCGGATCGCAGCCGCTGGTCGAAATTCGAACTGGCGACCTTATCCTGGGGCCATGGTTTGGCGATCAGTCCGGCGCAGTTGGCAAGATTTTACAGCACGGTAGCAAACGGCGGCATCAAGCGGCCGTTAAGCATATTGAAAACCGATAAAATCCCCGAAGGGGAGCGGGTGTTATCGAAACATTATACCGCCGAAGTGCTGGATATGCTTGAGCATGTGGTCAATGAAAAGGTAAGCAATGCCAAGGTCGACGGCTATCGCGTCGGCGGAAAAACCGGTACGACTATCAAGGCGGTTGCCGGCGGTTACGGTAATGACTATGTCGGCACTTTTGCCGGTATCGCGCCGCTGTCACGTCCGGAACTGGCGGTGGTGGTGATGATCAACGAACCCGGCGGTGACCTTTATCACGGCGGTGAAATTGCCGCGCCGGTATTTTCCCGAGTGATGAAAGGGGCATTGCAATTACTCAATATCGCTCCGGATGCGACCACAAGTGCCGCTTTGTCAGATGCTGACAGCGAAAAACAAGTGGCAACGGACAGTGCAGTTATCAAGGGGCAAAGCAATGTCTGATGCAAAATACGCCATAGATCAGGCCCTGGGTCTGTTTGATATCAGCATTGAGCCCGTAGCTACCGGCAACCTGGTTAACGACAGCCGGGAAATCCGGCCTGGAGATATTTTTTGTGCGGTTTTGGGCACAAACCAGGATGGTCGCCAGCATATAGAAAAAGCGGTCTTGGCGGGAGCCAATCTGGTGATCGCCCAGTGCCAGCATCATTTACAGCACGGCAATATCATTAAACGCACCTTTGGCGATAAATCGGTGGACTTAGTACAGTTCTATCAGCTCGACAGTAAGCTTTATGATTTGGCCAAAGCCTATTACCGGGAGCCGCAAGCGGCAATGACCATAATAGGCATTACCGGCACTAACGGTAAAACCAGCACCAGCCAGATCATTGCCAAACTACTGTCGGCTTACCGGCATGAGTGCGCCATTATCGGCACCGTAGGGGCCGGCGCTCTGGATGCCTTAAAGCCCATTGCCAATACCACGCCGGGACCGACTCAGCTGCACCAGTTGCTGGCAGAGTTTTCCGGACAAGGTATCAGCGATGTTGCCATGGAAGTGTCTTCACACGCCTTAACCCAGAAGCGGGTTTGCCCCAGTTTGCTCGATATTGCGGTTTTTACCAATCTTAGCCGCGATCATCTTGATTACCATCAAACCATGGAAAATTATGCCGAGGCAAAATTCTCCATCTTTACCGGAGAAGCCGGGCAAATTGCCATCTTAAACGGCGATGACAGCCGGGCCCGGGAAAAACTGGCCAACTGGCCACAGACGCAGCCGGTGATCGTTTTTGGCCGCAGCGAGCAAGTGAAAAGCTTTTCGCAATACCTGTATGCCGCCAATATCAAGGCAACCGCCGAGGGCACAAGTTTTACCCTGGACACGCATTTAGGCTGCTTTGAAATAAACAGTCCGCTGATGGGGGACTTTAATGTCGATAACCTGCTGGCGGCGATTGCGGTGCTGTTCGCCAAAGACTTGCCGCTGGATGCTTTGAGTGCGGCGGTGAAAACTCTAACTCCTATTTTGGGGCGCATGGAAAATATCAGCGCACCGGGAAAAGCCACCGCTGTGGTGGATTATGCCCATACCCCGGATGCCCTGGAAAAAGCTTTGCTGGCATGCCGCCGCCACTGTCAGGGGCAACTATGGCTGGTCTTTGGCTGCGGCGGCGACCGGGATAAAGGCAAGCGCCCTGAGATGGGTAAAATAGCCGAGCAGTTGGCGGATCATGTGGTGATCACCAATGATAACCCCAGGTTTGAGGCGGCGGAATTAATCGTCGGCGATATTCTTGCCGGCTGTGAAAAAACAGAGAAAATGACGGTGATCCTCGACCGCTCCCAGGCGGTGCTGTCGGTATTATCCCGGGCCAAAGCCGGGGATATGGTGCTGCTGGCGGGTAAAGGCCACGAAGATTACATCATGATCAAAGATGAAAAAATTGAATATAACGAACGTGAACTGGTGCTTGGCTTTTTCCATCAGGAAAGTGCTCAACAGAGTCATAGGGAAAACGAAAAAGAAAACCGGTCATGAACAAATTAGTTTTACCTTTCCCGTTAAGCGGGAAGGCGGATTTTAGTCTGGCATTAGTTGCCGGCGATAAAGGAAGTACTGTTATTACAAAGCATTACAGTTTAATGAACAATGAAAAAGCAGATGTTAGTATGCGTTATCTGGTACGTGATTACTTTCAACGACCTAGTCTAAGCGAGAGTGAACGATGATCAGTTTACCTTTATCTGAAATAGCAAGTGCAACCGGGGGAAACCTGGTAGGTGCAGATATCAATGTTGAGCAGATCGGCACCGACAGCCGGGCGCTTAATGCCGGAGATGTTTTCCTGGCATTAAAAGGGCCTAATTTTGACGGCCACCGTTTTATCGAACAGGTGGTTGAATTGGGCTGCAGTGCGGTGATTGTCGATCACCGGGTAGACTGTGACATACCGCAAGTGGTGGTGGAAGATACCCGCATTGCCCTGGGCAAGATCGGCGCTTATATCAAAGCCAAGATCGCGCCGAAAACGGTCGGCATTACCGGCAGCAGCGGCAAAACCACGGTAAAAGAAATGGTGGCGGCGATCTTGTCCCGTTTGGGCAAGGTATTGGCTACCAAAGGCAATTTTAATAACGATATCGGCGTACCGTTAACCTTGCTGCGCCTTGAACCGCAGCATGAGTATGCGGTGATTGAAATGGGCGCCAACCATATCGGGGAAATCGCCTATACCACAGGCCTGGTTGCACCGGATGTGGCGATGATCAATAACATTGCCGCCGCCCATTTGGAAGGTTTTGGCGATTTATGCGGTGTTGCCCGGGCAAAAGGGGAGATCTTTGAAGGTCTGCCGCAGGGCGGTGTCGCCATCTATAACCAGGATTGCAAATATGCTCATAAATGGCAGTGGCGCCTGAAGGATAAAACCGTGCGCCGTTTTTCCTGTGCCGGTGAGGCCAGCTGTTATAGCTCGGATGTGCGTTTAGATACCAGCGGCTGTGCCCGCTTTACCTTAAATACCCGGGAAGGCCAGGTGGATATCCGGCTGACGGTGCCGGGCAAGCATAATGTCTGCAATGCGGTGGCGGCGGCTACCGTGACCTTGGAATTGGGGGCAAGCCTGGAAGATATCCGTTTGGGGCTGGCGCAGATGACGCCGGTCAGCGGCCGTTTGAATTTGCTTGAGCTTAACGGTAACTGCCGGTTAATCGATGATACCTATAACGCCAATGTTGAATCCATTAAGGCGGGTATCGAATTGCTTTCCGCTTATCCCGGGGTCAGGGTGCTGGTGCTGGGAGACATGGGAGAGCTGGGCTCGGAAGCGCGCAGTTACCATCAGGAAGTGGGGGAATACGCCAAATCCTTAGGCATAGATATCTTATTTACTTTGGGGGTGTTAAGCCAGAGTACCGCGGATGCCTTTAAAGAAAACGGCCGTCACTTCAGCTCGCGCGAGCAGCTGGTGACGACCCTGGCACAAACTTTAGATAACGAATCCCAGCCGATTTCAATTTTGGTGAAAGGTTCACGCAGTGCGCATATGGAACATGTTGTGCAGGAAATAATAGCCTGGCGGAATGGCCAGCCACAACAGGAACATGTCTGATGCTACTTTGGTTAGGGGAGTTTTTAACCCAATATTACTCCGGGTTTAACGTTTTTTCTTATCTGACTTTCAGGGCGATTGTCAGTACCTTGACCGCGTTGGCGATTTCGCTGTATTTCGGTCCCAAGCTGATCCGCGCCCTGCAAAAAATGCAAATTGGCCAGACGGTACGCGACGACGGGCCAGAGAGCCATTTATCCAAGTCGGGTACCCCGACCATGGGCGGTATTTTAATTTTAGGGTCGATCATTTTCAGCGTATTGCTGTGGGGAGACTTAAGTAACGCTTATGTGTGGGTGGTGCTGTTTGTGGTGGCCAGCTTCGGCCTGATAGGTTTTGTCGACGATTATCGTAAGGTGATCCGTAAAGACTCTAACGGCTTGATTGCCCGCTGGAAGTATTTCTGGCAGACGGTGATTGGTTTAAGCACGGCGCTTTTCCTGTACTGGTTTGCCCAGGGGCCGGAAGAAACCGCTTTACTGATCCCCTTTATTAAAGATGTGTTGCCGCAACTGGGGATCTTTTATGTGGTGCTCAGTTATTTTGTAATTGTCGGCACCAGTAATGCGGTTAACCTGACCGATGGCCTGGATGGACTGGCAATCGTGCCCACGATTATGGTGGCGGGAGCCTTTGCCATTTTTGCCTATATGACGGGGAATGTGAATTTCTCATCATATCTGCATATTCCGCATATCGCCCTGGCCAGTGAGCTGGTGGTGGTGTGTACCGCTATTGTCGGCGCAGGTTTAGGTTTCCTCTGGTTTAATACCTATCCGGCGCAGGTGTTTATGGGGGATGTTGGCTCCCTGGCTTTGGGAGCGGCGTTAGGTGTGATTGCCGTCCTGGTGCGACAGGAACTGGTGTTGTTTATTATGGGAGGCGTGTTTGTGATGGAAACCGTTTCCGTGATCCTCCAGGTAGGTTCATATAAATTGCGGGGCGAGCGGATTTTCCGTATGGCGCCGATACACCATCATTATGAGTTAAAAGGCTGGCCTGAGCCCAGGGTAATTGTCCGTTTCTGGATCATGTCCCTGGTGTTGGTCTTGGTTGGCCTGGCGACGCTTAAGTTAAGATAAAAATTAAGATAAGAGTGAAGATAAAAGCTGATATTCATGACCGACGTTACTGCAAACATTAGGCCTGAGCTGATAAAGCAGCTGACAGGCAAGCGCATCCTGATACTGGGTCTGGGACAAACAGGGTTATCCTGTGCCCGTTTCCTGGCATCAAGGGGGCTTGAATTTGCGGTAAACGACAGTCGGGAACAGGCGATCGATGCCGCGGTTTTTCAGCGGGATTACCCCAACTGTGAACTGGTGCAGGGCCAATGGGATGCCGCCCTGATTGCCTCGGCGGATATTATCCTGGCAAGTCCGGGTATTGATATGGCTGAAGCGGCTATTGCCGGTGCCATCGCTTCCGGTTGTCAGGTATGGGGGGATGTCGAACTCTTTTGCCGCTTAAGTGATGCACCTGTAATTGCCGTGACCGGCTCTAACGGTAAATCCACTGTGGTGTCTTTGCTGGCGCACCTGGCACAAAGCCTGGGATTAAACGCCGAATTAGGCGGTAATGTCGGGGTGCCGATATTAGATCTGATCGACAAAGCCCCTGAGCTGTTGATATTGGAACTGTCCAGTTTTCAGCTGGAAACCATCTCCAGCATGAAACCGCTGGCGGCCTCGGTATTAAACCTCAGCGATGATCACCTGGATCGCCACCTGACCATGGAAAATTACCGCGATATCAAGCAGAAAATTTATCAACAAGCCGGTGTGGCCGTGGTTAATCGTGACGACAGTGCGACCTGGGTTGATGAAAAAGCCTTTAACGGCAAAGTGCTCTCTTTTGGCAGCGATGCTCCGCAAGACGGCCATTTAGGCTTGGCGACCGTTGATAATGAACTGACCCTGATGTACGGGCAACAGGCGCTGATTTCGGTGCGTGAATTACCGCTTTCGGGTGTACACAATGCCCTTAATTGCCTGGCGGTGCTGGCCTTAGGTTTAAGTGCCGGTTGGCCGCTGGAGCAAATGCTGGGGCATTTAAGCAGTTTTACCGGACTGGAGCACAGGTGCCAGCCATTAAAAACAAACGACGGCATCTTGTGGATCAATGACTCAAAAGCCACCAATGTCGGCGCCACCATAGCGGCGATTTCCGGTTTGGCGCAAACCAAAAGTGCCGGGCAGCAGTTAATTTTAATCGCCGGCGGCGACGGCAAGGGAGCTGACTTTTCTCCTTTAAAAGATTTGTTAGCCCATGAGGTGAATTTACTGATCACCCTGGGCAAAGACGGCGAACAGCTGGCAGCATTAGCGGCAAACAGCCAGAGGGTTGATAACCTGGAACAGGCAGTAGCCCTTGCAGGAAAAAGCGCTAAAGCAGGCGATACCGTGTTGTTATCTCCTGCCTGTTCTAGCCTGGATATGTTTAAAAACTTTGCCGTACGCGGCCGGGTTTTTGCCGATGCCGTACAGGCGTTTGTCGGCAAGGCAGCGCCGGGGGCAAGTGCATGATGGCTTCTCTGTCGCAGATGAATGTATTTAAAGGACTTGGTGCTATGCTGGGATCATTTAAAATGCCCGATTGGTTAAGTCAGAGTTCGACGCCGACCACCACCTTTGACCGCAGCTATCTGATCCTGGCCATCGCCATGTATATGGTGGGGCTTATTATGGTGGCCAGCTCTTCAATGCCGGTGGCAGAGCGCTTATTTGATAACCCGTTCCATTTCGTTATCCGCCATATGATTTATATCGTATTGAGTGTGGGTATTGCGGTGGCAACCTTGCAGCTGCCGATGAGCTGGTGGCAAAAATCCAGCGGCGGCTTGTTGCTGCTGGCGATGGTGTTGCTGCTGGTTGTACTGCTGGTTGGCCGCTCGGTCAACGGCGCTACCCGCTGGATTGTCGTCGGCCCCATTACCATACAGGCGGCAGAGCCTGCTAAGTTGTTTTTCTTTTGTTACCTGTCGGCTTATCTGGTCAGGCGACGGGATGAGGTGATGGAAAACTTTAAAGGTTTCCTTAAACCTCTGGTGGTGTTTTTCCTGCTGGCCCTGATGTTATTGGCACAGCCGGATCTCGGTACCATTATCGTGATGTTTGTCACTACCTTTGGCTTGCTGTTTCTGGCGGGGGCCAAGTTATGGCAGTTTATCGGTATCGCCAGTGTCGGGGTCACCGCCCTGTCTTTGCTGGCGGTTTTTGAGCCCTACCGCTGGCGGCGGATCACCAGTTTCCTCGACCCCTGGCAGGATCCTTTTGGCAGCGGTTATCAGCTGACCCAGTCGCTGATGGCGTACGGCCGTGGTGAAATGTTTGGTCAGGGCCTGGGCAACAGTATCCAGAAGCTGGAATATTTGCCGGAGGCCCATACCGACTTTGTGATGGCGGTATTGGCGGAAGAATTTGGTTTTATCGGTATCAGCGTGATCTTGGTGCTGAGTTTTATCCTGGTGATCAAGGCTTTGTTGCTCGGCCGTAAGGCGCTGGCGCAGGAGAAATTTTTTGAAGGTTATTTTGCCTACTCCATAGGGATCTGGATGAGTTTTCAGGCGGCGGTTAATGTCGGCGCCAGCGCCGGTATCGTACCGACCAAAGGCTTGACCATGCCGCTGATCAGTTATGGCGGCAGCTCGATGATTATTATGACCATAGCCGTGGTGGTGTTGATCCGTATCGATCATGAAGTCCGCTTGCAAAACATCCAGGCAACTTCAGGAGGGCGAAAATGACTAAGTCCTCTGAAAAGGTAAATAAAGTGAACGGTGAAGCACCTACCCTGTTGGTGATGGCGGGCGGCACCGGCGGTCATATTTTCCCGGGGATTGCCGTCGCTCAGCACCTTGAGGCCCGGGGTTGGAATATCCACTGGCTGGGTACCGCTGAGCGGATGGAAGCTAAGCTGGTGCCTGAACATGGCTACCCGATATCTTTCATTAATATCAGCGGGCTGAGAAACAAAGGGTTAAAAGGCTGGTTGAAATTGCCTTTTAATCTTATCCGTTCACTGTGGCAGTCGATTGCCATTATCCGCGCAGTGAAACCGGATGTGGTACTGGGCATGGGCGGTTATGCCAGCGGACCGGGTGGTGTTGCCGCCTGGTTGATGAGAAAACCTTTGGTATTGCATGAACAAAATGCCGTGGCGGGCATGAGCAACCGCTTACTGGCAAAAGTAGCCACTAAAGTCTTGGCGGCATTTCCCGGCGCTTATGATGCCAAGGTTAACTGCCAGGTGGTGGGCAACCCGGTGCGCCAGACCATAGCGCCAAGCAATGTCGGGCATGAGGCAGAGCAAGAGCCGTTAGCGCAAGCGGCAACAGGCAAAAAAATCCTGGTGGTCGGCGGCAGCCTGGGGGCAAAAGTGCTGAACGATGTTGTGCCTGTGGCCGTGTCCAAGCTGGAACAGCCGGTTCAGGTATGGCACCAGAGCGGAGCCAATAATAGAGAGGTGGTATTATCGGCCTACCGGGATGCCGGTATTGATGAACACCAGGTACGGGTAGGAGATTTTATCAAGGATATGGCCGGTGCTTATCGCTGGGCAGATTTAGTGATCTGCCGGGCAGGGGCATTGACGGTTTCCGAGCTGGCGATGGCGGGCAAGGCGGCGATTTTTGTGCCTTTGCCCCATGCGGTAGATGATCACCAGACAAAAAATGCAATGTATTTAGTGGCGCATGGCGCGGCTAAGTTATTGCCGCAAAATGAATTTAATGCAGCAGCTTTGGCACAGATGCTAAGCGGGCTTTTTACTGACGAGCGGGAAGTCGAGGCCATGGCCAAGGCGGCGATAGCCGCGGCCCATAGCGATGCCACTGACACCGTCAGCAGTATCTGTCAGGGGCTGTTAGCACAATGAGTAATTTAATGACGAGTTTAGAAAAGAACAGTGCGCCGATAAAGGTGCCTGAAATGCGCCGGGTGAAACAAATTCATTTTGTCGGTATCGGCGGCGCCGGTATGGGCGGTATTGCCGAAGTTTTATTAAATGAAGGTTATCAGATCTCCGGTTCAGACATCAGTGAAAATGCCGTAGTAAAACGCCTAACGGCATTGGGGGCGAAGATCCATATCGGACATAACGCCGCCAATATAAACGGCGCCAGCGTGATCGTGGTATCAACGGCAATCGATGGTGAAAACCCCGAATTAGTCGCCGCGGCAGCGCAGCGTATTCCCGTGGTGCGCCGGGCGGAAATGCTGGCGGAGCTGATGCGTTTCCGGCACGGGGTGGCAATAGCCGGTACCCATGGCAAAACCACGACCACCAGCTTGATTGCCAGTATTTTTGGCGAGGCGGGATTAGATCCGACTTTTGTGATCGGCGGTTTGCTTAACAGCGCCGGTACCAATGCCAGGCTCGGCAGCAGCCGTTATCTGATTGCCGAAGCCGATGAAAGCGATGCGTCGTTTTTACATCTCCAGCCTATGGTGGCGGTAGTAACCAATATCGACCAGGACCATATGGAAACTTACCAGGGAGATTTTGAAAAACTTAAAGACACTTATATCGAGTTCCTGCATAATTTGCCGTTTTATGGTGTCGCCGTGGTTTGTATCGATAATCCTGTGGTACGGGAATTATTGCCGCGGATCTCGCGTCAGGTGATCACTTACGGCTTCAGTGAAGATGCTGATATCCGTGCGGTGGATTATCAGCAAGCTGGCGGCAGCAGTGCCTTTACCGTACTGATGCCGGGACATGAGCCGATGAAGCTCAGTGTTAACCTGCCGGGTGAGCACAATGTGTTAAATGCTTTGGCGGGCATCGCCGTGGCACTGGATGAAGGCCTTGAGCAAAAAGCGATTTGCAAGGCATTAAGTGAATTTGAAGGCATAGGTCGCCGTTTTGAGTTATTGGCGCCATTAACAACCGAAAGCGGTGAAATGCAGCTGGTGGATGATTACGGTCATCACCCGAGCGAAGTGGCGGCAACCATTAAGGCAATGCGCAACGGCTGGCCGGACAAACGCCTGGTGATGGTGTTCCAGCCCCACAGGTACTCACGTACCCGGGACTTATATGAAGACTTTGTTGAGGTATTATCCGAAGTCGATTGTCTGCTGCTGCTTGATGTTTATGCCGCAGGTGAAGCGCCGATAGTCTCGGCAGACAGCAAGAGCCTGACCCGCTCTATCCGTCAGCGGGGCAAGCTGGAGCCTATTTATGTCAGCGACAGCGATAAGTTGCCCGAGCTGCTTGCGGCGCAGTTGCAGGACGGCGATATGGTGATCACCCAGGGCGCGGGCAATATCGGTGCCGTGGCGCGTGAATTGGCCGGTCACCCTCTGTTAACCGCAGGGGAAAGTAAATGACCCATACCGGACAAAGAGCAGATTTAAGAAAGACAAAAGAGATGAACAAAGAGAAAATTGCCGTGTTATACGGCGGCACCTCGGCAGAGCGGGAAGTTTCCCTGAACTCCGGCCGGGCGGTAGCCAATGGCCTGACGGCCTCGGGTTATGAAGTGGTGTTGTTTGATACCAAAGAAAATAAGCTCACCGCTTTACTGGACATGAATATCGATAAAGTCTTCATTGCCCTGCATGGCCGCGGCGGTGAAGACGGTTGTTTGCAGGGGGCATTGGAATACTTGGGGATCCCTTATACCGGCTCAGGTGTTTTGGGTTCGGCCCTGTCGATGGATAAAATCCGCAGCAAGCAAATCTGGCAGGCGCTGGATTTACCGACCGCCTCTTTTGCCATTGTCGAAAAGCAGGCGTTTACCGCGGAAGATGCCCCGGTGATCCTGGCAAGCCTCGGCGGTCAGGTGATGGTGAAACCCGCCAATGAAGGCTCCAGTATCGGCATGGCCAAAGCGGCCAATGCCCAGGAGTTGGTGGCGGCATTAACTTCGGCTTTTGCTTTTGATGAACAGATTTTAGTGGAAGAGTGGATCGACGGTCCTGAATATACCGTATCCATCTTAGGGGATAAGGCGTTGCCGGCCATCTCCATGGAAACGCCGCGTGAGTTTTATGATTATGAGGCCAAGTACCAGTCGACCACTACCGTGTATAACTGCCCTTGCGGCTTACCGGCAGAAGAAGAAGCAGAACTGGGCGAGCTGGCATTAAAGGCCTTTAACGCCACCGGCGCCAAAGACTGGGGCCGGGTAGATCTGATGCGTAACAGCCTGGGCGACTGGCAGCTGCTGGAAGTTAATACCGTACCGGGTATGACGGAAACCTCCCTGGTGCCAAAAGCCGCCAAGGTTGCCGGACTGGACTTTAACCAGCTGGTTGATGCTATTGTGCAGCTGGCGGGAAAGGATAAATAAGCGATGGCAAAAGCGGCCGGACAAATAAAAGACATCAACTGGTCCTTTTGGTCCGGGGTGGTGTTTTTTGTTGTGGTCGTGGTTGGCCTGCTTTATCTCAGCTGGTATATCAGCCAGGAGGTCAACGCCGAGGAAAGTGCGCCGGTGACCACTTTGGCCATTGGCGGTGAGATGCCCTATACCAATCGCCAGGATATTTTAACGGCGATAGACGATATCGACATGGGCAACTTTTTCCAGGTGGATGTCAACCGGGTGCAGCAGCAGATCATGACGCTGCCCTGGGTCTATTCGGTATCGGTGCGTAAGCAGTGGCCGAACGAACTGAAAATTTATGTGGTGGACCAGACGCCGGTGGCGCTGTGGAACGGTGATTTTTTAATTAACCGCGAAGGCAAAGCGTTTCAGGCGGATACCGGGCGGTTAACGTCGCCTTTGCCGCAGTTTTACGGGCCGGAAGGCAGTGAAATTGTCGCTTTGGACAATTTTAGAAATTTAAACGCCTTGCTGGAATTTCGCGGCCTGGCGATAGCTGAGCTGATGCTGTCGGAGCGTTTTTCCTGGCAGCTGACCTTAAATGACGGCGTGGTTTTAAACCTGGGCCGGGAAGAGCGGGTTGAACGAATTCAGCGTTTTATGGACGTATATCCGCAAATAAAACAGAAAAAAGAAGAAAATCAGCAGGTTGATTACATCGATTTGCGTTATGATACCGGAGTTGCTGTCGGGTGGAAGCCTGCAGCCGATAAACAAAGAGCTTAATCTGAATGTCGAAAGTAGCAGAAAGAAAATTAGTTGTTGGATTAGATATCGGCACATCGAAAATATCGGTCGCGGTGGGCGAAGTGACGCCTGACAATAATTTAAGTATCGTCGGGGTGGGCAACCAGCCGGCACGGGGCATGGATAAGGGCGGCGTCAACGACCTTAACCTGGTAATAGAGTCGGTACAAAAGGCCATTAATGAAGCCGAGCTGATGGCGGATTGCCGTATCAGCTCAATCTACTTGGGCATATCCGGTAAGCACATCCTTTGTCAAAACGAAAACGGCATGGTGCCGATCAATGACAAGGAAGTGAACCAGGAAGATGTGGATAATGTGATCCATACCGCCCGCTCTGTGCCTATTTCCGCCGAGCGCCGTATGCTGCACGTTTTGCCGCAGGAATACAGTATCGACTGTCAGGACGGCATCAAGAGCCCTATTGGTATGTCCGGGGTGCGGATGGAAGCCAAAGTCCATATCGTGACCTGTGCCAACGATATGGCCAAGAACATAGTTAAATGTGTCGAGCGCTGCAATCTTGAAGCCGACCAGCTGATTTTCTCAGCGTTGGCGTCAAGTTATGCGGTACTCACCGATGATGAAAAAGAATTAGGCATTTGCGTGGTGGATATGGGCGCGGGTACCATGGATATTTCGGTCTTTACCGGCGGCGCCTTGCGTCATACCGCGGTAATCCCGGTGGCCGGTAATCAGGTGACCAGTGATATCGCCAAGATATTCCGTACGCCGCTGAGCCACGCCGAAGAAATCAAGGTACAGTATGCCTGCGCGTTAAAAGACATGGTCAGCATGGAAGAGAATATTGAAGTGCCCAGTGTCGGCGGACGTCCGGCGCGCTCTATGTCACGTCATACCTTATCGGAAGTGGTGGAGCCCAGGTACCATGAGTTATTTGAGCTGGTACAGGAAGAATTGCGCAAATGCGGCCTGGATGAACAGATAGCAGCGGGTTATGTCTTTACCGGCGGTACCGCGAAAATGGAAGGTGTGGTGGAGTTTGCCGAAGAGGTATTCCAGATGCCGGTGCGTATCGCCAGCCCGATAGATGTTGAAGGATTAAAAGAATATGTGGATGACCCGGCTTATGCCACGGTTGTCGGCTTATTACGTTACGGCAAGCAGGCCAATGCGGTAGCTAAGCCGCTTAAGAAGAATAATGTAGAGGGGGTGGGGGATCTCTGGTCCCGCATCCATGCCTGGTTTAAAGGCGAGTTTTAGCGTTAATGCCCCTTGGCGTTAACAGTAAATTTTTAGTTTTGGTGGAATACGTTTTAACAAAAACGGAGAGAGAGATATGTTTGAATTGATGGAAGATCACAACGAAGAAGCGGTCATTAAAGTTGTCGGTGTCGGCGGCGGTGGCGGTAACGCAGTAGAGCACATGGTAAGCCAGACCATTGAAGGGGTTGAATTTACCACGGCAAATACCGATTCACAGGCGCTGCGTAACTCGTCTGCGGATGTTACTTTGCAACTAGGTGCCGATGTTACCAAAGGGCTTGGCGCCGGCGCTAACCCTGAAATTGGCCGTAAGGCTGCAGAAGAAGACAGAGAAACTATCCGTCAGACCCTGCAAGGTGCCGATATGGTGTTTATCGCTGCCGGTATGGGCGGTGGTACCGGTACCGGTGCTGCGCCTGTGGTTGCCGAAGTGGCCAGAGAAATGGGCATTTTGACCGTAGCCGTGGTGACTAAGCCGTTCCCGTTCGAAGGGAAAAAACGTATGAACTATGCCGATCAGGGCGTAGAGTTTTTGGCGAAAAGTGTTGATTCTTTGATCACTATCCCCAATGAAAAGTTATTGAAGGTATTAGGCCCGGGCACCAGCTTGCTTGACGCCTTTAAAGCCGCCAACAACGTATTGTTAGGTGCGGTTCAAGGTATTGCCGAGCTTATTACCCGTCCAGGTTTAATTAACGTGGATTTCGCCGACGTGCGCACGGTAATGTCGGAAATGGGTACTGCCATGATGGGCTCAGGCCTGGCTTCAGGTCCGGACCGCGCCGAAGAAGCGGCAGAAGCGGCTATCTCAAGTCCGTTACTTGAAGATGTCGATTTAGCCGGTGCCCGCGGTATCCTGGTAAACATTACTGCCGGTATGGACATCACCATCGATGAATTCGAAACCGTTGGTAACGCGGTTAAGGCGTTTGCTTCTGAAAATGCGACTGTAGTGGTTGGTGCGGTAATCGACCCAGAAATGACAGAAGACCTGCGGGTAACCGTAGTTGCCACCGGCATCGGCGCCGAGCGCAAGCCTGACATTACCTTAGTGAACCCTGCACCTCAGGTTGAGCAACAAGTGGTAGGCGCAGATTACTCTGCCAGCCCTCAGGTTGAAGCGGGTGTGGCGGCTGCCCCTATGCCGGAAGCAAATGCCCAGGCAGCACCGGTGAAGACCACTGCGGCCGACTTGGATAATTATCTGGATATTCCTGCTTTCTTGCGTAAACAGGCAGACTAATTTCCTTACAATTGCGGATCTTTGATATTAGAGGGATTTTTTGGTATATTATGTCGCCACTTAACAGGTGGCTGGATAATATTTGATTTTTGCTTGTCTATACATTTGTGTAAACATGTGAAACTTAAGAAAAAGGCAATTTGATGATTAAACAACGTACAATCAAAGAAAGCGTTTCAGCAATAGGTGTTGGCTTACATAAAGGTGAAAAAGTGCAGGTCACTCTCCGTCCTGCGCAGGCAAACACCGGTATTGTATTCCGCCGGGTCGATCTCGATCCTGTTGTTGATATTCCTGCGACTCCGGAAGCCGTGGGCGAAACAACGCTGTGTACCTGTCTAATCAATGAAGATGGTGTTCAGGTTTCCACCGTTGAGCACCTGCTTTCCGCGGTTGCCGGTTTAGGCATAGATAACCTGATTATCGATGTCGATTCTCCGGAAATTCCGATCATGGACGGTAGCGCCTTACCTTTTGTCTACCTGATCCAGTCTGTAGGTATTGAAACCTTAAATGTGTCTAAGCGTTTTATCCGCATTAAAAAGACCATTCGCGTTGAAGAAGGCGATAAATGGGCTGAGCTGAAACCTTATGAAGGTTTCCGCGTGAACTTTGCCATCGAGTTCAACCACCCGGTAATTGCCAATACCTGTCAGCAAATGAGCATGGACTTTTCTACCTGCTCTTTTATCAAAGAAATCAGCCGTGCCAGAACCTTCGGTTTTATGAAGGA
This sequence comes from Thalassomonas actiniarum, assembly GCF_000948975.2. Lineage (GTDB taxonomy): Bacteria > Pseudomonadota > Gammaproteobacteria > Enterobacterales > Alteromonadaceae > Thalassomonas > Thalassomonas actiniarum. The sequence goes on along the minus strand of NZ_CP059735.1, from coordinate 5,713,147 downwards.
TATCGAGTTTTTACGCTCCCATAACCTGGCCTTAGGCGGCAGTTTGGAAAACGCCATCGTACTCGATGAGTACCGCATGCTCAACAAAGACGATCTGCGTTATGATGACGAATTCGTGAAGCACAAGATCCTTGATGCCATCGGCGACTTGTATATGGGTGGCACCAGCATATTAGGCGAGTTAAACGCCTTTAAATCGGGCCATGCCCTGAACAATATGCTGCTTCGTGAAGTATTCAAACAGGTTGACTGCTGGGAATGGGTGACTTACGAAGATGAAGCCAAAGCGCCTATCGCCTATATGGAAACCAGCCCTTCGGCATTTTAAAATTCCACCAAGAATTTGAATATCAAAACCGGTCGATTGACCGGTTTTTTTGTGTCTGTAGATTTGGGCTATTTTTTAACACCTGACAGGGCCGAGTCTTATTTTTTGAAACTTAGATATAAGCAGAGTGACATTATTTCCCCTGTTTATTCAGCCTAAAGCCTTCATTAGATATGAAGTAAACCATAACTTACAAACCCGTCTTAATGCATTTCAAAAAAAGACCTCTTGCCGTTGATTTAACCAGCAAAGAGGTCTTTATTAATAGTGCTATCCAGTGAAAGAGGAGAGCACTCATTTCAGTATTTTTTATCACTAGCTGCTGATAAAAAGGCAGCAACCAAAGTCGCAACCCCTAAGTGCGCGAACACTCAGAGGTCGCTAACCACAACGAACTTCAACGGAGTACGTCATGGCTGAATATCATGATACGTCAGAGCCAGCCTCTGCAAAAGTAAAATATCCCATTTATCGGCAGTTTACTGTACTTGAAACGGTATGCGAGTCGCCCTCAAAAATCCGCGGCATAGGCATTAGCTATGCACCTGTTAGTCTTGAACCTTGTATTGTCCTCAGGGGAAAATGGCTCAGACAGGCCGGTTTTCCTATCGGTCAAAAGGTCAGTATTGAGATTAATCAAGAAAGGATGGTTATCACCCCTAAATAGTCTTGTTCAAACTCCTTCATTGAGGAATAAATTTAGAGGTAGACTGAGCAATTGTTAATAAAAGTAAAGTAGCTGCACCTCAAGTTAGGTGCCGTTGCTTTACTCGCTGGAAGAGGTTTTTTGGGGGGAATTTATTCTTCCTGAAACTGTCTTTTTTGACTGCAGATTTTTAACTTTTGCAAATTATTCAGTTAAATGGCGGTTGTTATTTCGCAGGAGTTAACTTACCTTTTATAAAGTATTTCACATGGTATAAAGGAACTATACATGGCAAATAACCACCTATCTCAAGGCTCGCTTACTGCAAAGGAATTGCAACGCCAATATCAAATTGCCGATCTGTTAGCCGCCAATCAGCATACTTTTATACAAATGAATAGTCAGGAGTTCATAGAACTCGTACTAAGTGTTAAAAAATTACAAGGGCTAACAGACTTGCAGGCAATGGATTGGGTTGTTCTGCAGGTAAATGATGCTCGTCTAAATCAGCATTGGCAAGAAAAGCGGAATAGCTTTAAGGGGTTGAGTAGTTACATTCCTGTGGCGTTGGATGTCAAAGCGTTATCTGTATTAGCTGCTGAGATGCAACGTAGTGGTAGTATGTTTTCTAAGTACCAGGTGAAAACATATTCTGGTAAAGCTCATATAATCTTTAAAGGTTATCCCGCCCTTAGGCAGCACTTAACTGGCACGCGTTATTTGGCAAACAACCCTAAAGTGATTCAACTAGGTGTTGGTAAGCTAGGTGCAATGAATTCAATAAAGGGCGGTTTTATTATTTCTTTGATTGTTTCTGCAGCGTTTCATTCTATAGAGCAGTTACTTGATGAAGAAAAAACATGGCATTATTTTGTCGCCGGTGTTGCTGTTGATGCATCGATAGCCCTGAGTAGTACAGCGATTGCTGCTGGCTTAGTATCTATGGCTGTGGGAACGGCTACTATGGTTACTATAGGGCCATTAATTGCGGTCGTGCTTATTGGTTCTATGATTGCGTATGGCGCTAATGTGCTAATAGATTCGAATAAGTTGACCTTGCAATTTGCTCACATATTGAGGCAGGCGGAAGCTAATTTTGATGAGAAAATTTCAGCTGCTAAAAATAAGATAAGTCAAATACATAAGCAGTCGAATGAAGATCCGTTTGGCTTCATGCATCGTCTTTTTGCAGTCCCCCAATTTAGAGGTTTATGATGTCAGGCAATAGTACTTATCTTGAAGAGCCTAAAGGTAATAAATATAAGTTGGCCTTAATTAGTGGTATATTGTTTTGTTTAGCTATTTCAGGTGTATTTATTGCTGAGTTGGGTGATGTTATTGATAACTTTGATAAACTCTCTTCAAAATCAATATTTGTGGAAGTGTGGCCGTTAACCTTTTCAGTGCCTTTTATTGTGGCGATTTTCGGATTATTAACTACTGCTTTTTATTTAAGATTGGTTGGTAAAATGACGGATAAAAAAGTATCTGTCGGGTTTAAATCTTTTTTTTTGTTGGCTGTAGGTTTGATTCTTTCCAGAATACTTTTTGAATTTATATCATCATCCTACCTTGAAAGTCAGGGGTATAGTTACTGTTATGATTACTCAGAGCACAGGGCCGGAACGCCAGATATTTGGGTGATAATGCCGCAATACTGTGTCAAAAGTAGCAATATTGTCAGCGGTGAGGTTTTAGCATGGATTTCAGAGCAGGAAAGGTTAGCTAACAGGCCCACAATACCCGAAGTAGAGGGTAAGGTACGTGAAAAGCTGGCAGCATATTCAAAACGTTTTTCTCAGTATTAGTTTGAGTTGCAGGCTTTAGTAAATACGAAGCAGCAACATTCTCTAGTATAGATTTCTCCTTTAAGTATAATGTTTTACGGATGTCATCTACTTCAGTGAAAAGGAGAGTCAATGCCCAAGAAAATCGTCTTTTTGAATATGTCTGATGATTTAGGTGTTGACGGTCATAAAGCCGTTACCGCGCTAAGAATTAAGAACCCTTCCGTTAGATTTAAAAATTATCATGTAAAGAAAACCGAGCAAGTCACTGAAATTGATATGGTGGACTTTTACCGGGCGTTTACCACGGGGGCCCATTATCCTGACTTTGGTACCGACCGGACTAAAATAAAGAACCTGTGCCAGGGGGCCACTCAAGTCATGCTTTCCATTCACGGCCCCATGACCAGCGTTAACTATGGCTTGATCCGTTCAACCTTAGGCCGACGTCCCGATGAACATGTTAGCTATCAGCAGCTAGCAAACTTGTTGCTTACCTTGTTTGTTCCCAATGTGCAGTATAATTTTAGTTTGGTGATGTGTTTTGGCGCGCGCAGTTCAAATTACCGCCTTGATCATGAGAACTTGGATCTCATCGACTGGACCGACAGTTTTGCCTATAAGCTGTACCAGCGTATCAGCCCGAATCGTTCGGTTCGTATGACCGCCAGAACCGGTGAGCTTAGCTTTAATACGGTAACCGGTAAGTCTGAAGTGCAAACCGAATTGGCGATTCAGGGCACATTAGATAACCAGGCCATCAGTCAGGAGGTGGGGGTAATACAATCTATTGCCTGGTGGAACCAAAATCGAAACCTTTTTTTAAATGCCGGTGGCGCCAAAGCGAACTTTGTTATTGCTTTAGTGACTGCCGAGCAGAATACTACGGCGGCCGATAAATTGACGGCCTTACGGGCATTAAGGCGCAACCATGGCTTACCTGCCCATGATTATGAAAGCCGGGAGCTGTTAAATTACCTTCGCCAGAAAATCCGCTTGGTGGAAGCTTCCGGGCGGCAAAACTCCGGGCCGCAGGGGAAGTATGGCAAATTGGTGTACAAGTATATCTACGGTATGGGCAATGTTATTTTTGCCAAATACCCAAACCCTGTTTGTGTGCATCCTAAACACTTAGGCCACGGTACGCCTGTGAGTCCCAGGTTATTAAAAAAGTTTGCCAAATAGCATTAACCTATTGGGCCTCAATTAGCTGGTATAGAGGCCCAGCTTTAATTTCAAAGTTTTACCCTATAAGTTTGTAAGTTAGCATTTACTCCGACCTCAATGTATTGCGTTGGCACTGCTGATATTGAATTGTGGCAGGGGAGAGCAAAACAAATTCAAGAGCCGGGCATATTTACGGCTCTGAGGTTTTTTGTCTGCCATTGACAGTTTGATACAAATAAAATCATGCCCTTTCATGTAAATATGATATTTTTCCGCTTCGTGTTAATAAACGAATAACCTCTTATGATCGAAAGAAAACCTGGGATCTATCCCGGTAGAAATAAATCCTCAGCCTATAAAGATCTGGTATGGACTGTGGCAACCTCATCCGATACGAATGTTGGCATCGAAGAACAAACCCGGCTGACCCTTGAAACAATTGAGAACAACTTGCTTGAAATGGCTTCGGATAAAAGCCGCATTGTCTCTGCCCAGGTTTATATCGCCAATATGCAGGACAAGGGAAAAATGGATGCGGTTTGGCAGGCCTGGCTGGGTACTGGGCCGCAGCATTGGCCGCAAAGGGCCTGCCTTGGGGTTACCCTTGAAGGGGATGTTTTAATTGAAGTGACAGTTACTGCGGTACGCGACACCGCTAAATAACCAGATGATAAAATTTACTAAATATCATGCCCTGGGCAATGATTACCTGATGGTTGACCCGAAAGATGTCGAGCAGCAGCCGAGCGAAAGTGAAGTTATCACCTTATGTCACCGTCATTACGGTATAGGCTCAGACGGCGTACTTTTTGGGCCTTTACCGGGAAGAAACGGTGATTTTTCCTTGAAGATTTTTAATCCCGACGGCAGTGAAGCGGAAAAAAGCGGCAATGGTTTGCGGATATTTTCCCGTTACCTTTGGGACCGAAAATTAGTCTCCAATGAGCCTTTTTTGATTGAAACGCCGGGAGGTGTTGTTCGTGCATCCGTGTCGTCATCGGGAAAGTCGGTTACGGTCGAGATGGGGCAAGTCTCCTTTAACCATGATGCGCCTAATTGTCTTATGGCAACAGCGGAAAATATTCAGGCATCAGATAAAGCTTTTATCGGTTACCGGGCAGATGTCGGTAATCCACACTGCGTTATTTTAGTTGACGAATTATCTCCTGACGTGGCCAGGAAGTACGGCCCGCTTATTGAGTGTCAGCCGAGGTTTAACAACAGGACAAATGTTCAGTTTGTTAAAGTCTTGGGACAAGAGCAGATACAGATCGAAATATGGGAGCGGGGGGCCGGTTATACCCTGGCGTCCGGGAGCAGCAGCGTGGCGGCAGCTGCCGTTGTCTATTGTCTTGGTTTGTGCCGGGAAAATATCTCGGTGCAGATGCCCGGAGGGATTATCGAGATAGCTTTGGATAAACAATTTAATGCCGTGATGACCGGGGCGGTTGGTAAAATCGCGGAAGGTAACTTGTGCGATGAGGCTTTATCTTGAAATAACTGCTGTCGTTCGCCAGCTTTATGCTGGGTTCGGGCTTGAACCGGGGAAGAAAACTTGAGCCGGAAAACTCTGCACTGACAGCTAGAATAAACAGCTTTATATCTGCCTGTTTATTGTTAATGTTACTTTTGAGGCCTTTCATAATCCTTACAATATCCTGGATGATTGGCTCTGTTGCCAAGTCTGGTTTTGTGACGGGGAGTTATTCAGCTTTGTTTGCTTTAGCTGCCTTGATTAATGCCATACGGGTGAGCACAGGACCGAATAATTCAAATATGATGGTGGTGCCTACCAATAAAGATAAGAGCTGTGATGCATATTCCGGATGTCGCTCGGCGGCCATTAAGGCCAATCCCAAGGCGACGCCTGCCTGGGGCAGCAAGCACCAGCCGATATGGTTTTGGATGATCTTATCTGCGCCCGCTATTTGTGCCCCGAAGTAGCCTCCTAAAATCTTGCCTGCTGATCGGGAAATGATATAGGCGCCGCCAATGTAGCCGATAAGGGAAAATGCCGAGATATCAAATTGAAAACCCGCCATAAAGAAAAATATGATCAGCAGGGGCGTGCTGATGCCTTCTATGGCGTGAAACGGGCGGGTATGATGGCGGGCAAAGTTGGCGACGACCGCCCCCAGTACTATGCTGGATAGAAGGTAAGATGCCCCTGATAGCTGGGCAAGCCCGCCGTTTAATAATACAAAACCCAAAGCTTCAATCAGGGTTGGCTCGCCCGAGGACAAGCGGCCGGTAAGTTTTGCCATCGGCCAGCCTATGGCACACCCTATCAGGATAGCCCCGAGAATTTCCCAGATGGCCTTAAAGAACCCCAGGTAAAGACCCGGAGAGCCGCTGATAAATTCTGCCGCAGCCAAACACAGGGCAAACAGGAAAATGCCAAAGGCATCGTCTATGGCGACAACTTTTAGTAATGTCCCCGGCAACAGGCCTTTTAAATGACTTTCTTTCACCACGTCCATGGTGGCTGCCGGGGCACTTGCCGGGGCTATTCCCGCCAGTAATAAGGCTAATATTATCGGAGCACTGAGCAGATAAAGCAGTAGAAAAACGAAAATTGATGCGGCAACGGATTCAAAAGCGGTGATGAGCCAGACGATTTTTCCAGATTTACTCAGGGTGCGGTAAATAAATTGCTCCCCCAATAAAAATCCCACCATGCACAAGGCGATTTGGCTGACGACAGGGAACCAGTTTTGTAGTTGGTGGGGAACGATATCCAGCGCGTTAGGGCTGGCAATAGCCCCTAATAGCAGTAGCAGGGTCACGCGGGGAATGTTGGTTCTTTTACCGGTCTCATGGGCTGCCAGGCCGATAAGAAACAGCAGGCCCAGGGTGACCAAGATACCGGCTGTTGATATCGTGTTGTTGATCAGCTCTTGCAAAAGCACACCTCTTGAAAAGGTAAACCGGTTTGGCGCCCGGGATTATATTTACCGGGAGAGGCAATGTACTGTATACCCGCAGCCCAAGTTTGAGCTTAGTTTATTTTTTAACGTGTTTTGCCAGTTTTTCCAGCTTTTCTTTCAGGCCTTTGGGGGCGTTGTCGGCGACCGCGAGCAATTGCTCGGCGGTTTTTTGTGACAACACTTGGGATTTTAGCGGCTTGTCTTTTGCTTCTTTTGTCGGGAAGCGCCTGTGCTGGTGGGGATTGACCTTGATCTCGATTTGCTGGAACTGATTATCGGTTTCAATTTGCAATTGTCGGCAAATTTTCATGCGCTCAAATTGCAGTCTTTGTGACCAGACCGGAGATTTAACCTCTATAATCAAAGTATTTGAGTGAAAGTTGGCGACTTTCCAAACGTCCTCTGGCAGATCGGGGCAAATTTGACGTACAATATCGGCTAATATTGCCAAAGAGTTGGTTTTTCGTTGAATTTGTGCCAAAGTGCCTGTCGTTGATTGGAACAGAGCTGACATATCTGCAGGTTTTTTTGACTTACGCGCCATGTTCAGACATCGGAAAATATAAATTAATATGAGTTTAACACTACTGTACCGCGGAAAGAATGTAAGATTCTCAATGAAGTTGAATAAATTTCATTGGATCTCCGCCGTTTCGGCGTTTGCCCTGGCCTCGGGTGTTATTTTTCACTTAATGTTTACCGCCGATGAAGTGCCAAGCCAGAATAATTACGCGCTAAATCAAGATTTCGACCAGCAGGATTTGGTAAACTCCCATGCCGATGAGCAGCAGTTAATGGCGCTGACCTTAAGGTTAGCCGAGTTGCAAAGTCAGGTGTTAAGATTAAATGCTTTGGGGGACAGGTTGGCCAGTGAAGCCAATATCCCGGAAAAAGAGTTTAATTTTGGCGAGTTGCCGCCCAGCGGTGGCCCGCTGTCTGAGGTCGATGATCCCCAGTTTTTGTCTCTGTCAGATTTGTTGTTAAGCATCGGTGATTTGACCGAGCAAATAAATCGTGAAGAAAAACAGCTGCAATTGCTTGAATCTGTGACTTTGGGACACCATATAGAGAACAGCAGTTATTTATCTGGTCGACCAATCAGTAAAGGCTGGTTGTCTTCCTACTTTGGTATGCGCAAGGATCCCTTTAGCGGCCGCCCTGCCATGCATAAAGGGGTTGATTTTGCCGGCAAGGAAGATGCTGCGATTATTGCCACGGCATCGGGTGTGGTAAGCTGGGCCGAACCGCGATATGGCTATGGTAATTTAATTGAAATTGACCATGGCGCTGGCCTTAAAACCAGATACGGGCATAATAAGACTTTATTGGTAAAAGTGGGTGATGTGGTCAGTAAGGGACAGGTGATTGCCCGGATGGGAAGCACGGGCCGTTCAACCGGTCCTCATGTTCACTATGAAATCTTACGTAACGGTAACCAGATCAATCCAATTAAGTACGTGTATCGTAAAGCCAAATAAATATTGGTAAAATTCGTTTTTTGTGATCGGCTTTGGCCGATCACTTTATTTTTAGGATGAAGATTTTCTTCAATTACATGGTTTAACAAGATGTTTGTAAAGTTATTAACAAAGCTGTTTGGTAGTCGCAATGACAGACTACTTAAGCAAATGCGAAAAGAAGTCAATAAAATAAATGCCTTAGAGCCAGTGATTGAAGCGCTGAGTGATGAAGAGCTAAAAAACAAAACGGCTGAGTTTAAAGAGCGTTTAGAGAAAAATGAAGCGCTTGAGCATATTTTACCAGAAGCCTTTGCCGTGGTGCGTGAAGCCAGTAAACGTGTATTCGGTATGCGTCACTTCGATGTACAAATGATAGGTGGTATGGTGCTGCATAACGGCCAAATCGCCGAAATGCGTACCGGTGAAGGTAAAACCTTAACCGCAACCTTGCCGGCTTACCTCAATGCCTTAACCGGCAACGGCGTTCACGTGATTACCGTCAATGACTACCTGGCCCGTCGTGATGCCGACTGGAGCCGGCCGTTATTTTCTTTCCTTGGTATGACGGTAGGTTGCAATATCCCGGGCATGTCTCCGACCGATAAGCAGGAAGCTTATCAGGCAGATATCACCTACGGTACCAACAACGAATTCGGTTTCGATTACCTGCGCGACAATATGGCCTTTGCGCCGTCAGAGCGGGCACAGAAAAAACTGAATTTTGCCATTATCGATGAAGTCGACTCCATCTTAATTGATGAAGCCCGTACCCCTTTGATTATTTCCGGACAGGCGGAAGACAGCTCTGAACTTTACCGCATGGTTAACACCGTAATACCGGGTTTAGAGCAGCAGGAAGAAGAAGATAAAGAAGGTGAAGAAAGTACCGGCGACTTTACCGTAGATGAAAAATCGAAACAGGTCTATTTGACCGAACGCGGTCAGGTGCGCATAGAAGAAATTATGCAGGAAAAAGGCCTGATCAAAGACGGCGAATCACTGTTTGCTGCCAGTAATATTTCCCTGCTGCATCATGTGATGGCGGGCTTGCGTGCCCATAAACTGTTCCAGAAAGACGTTGATTATATTGTTAAAGAAGGTGAGATCGTTATTGTTGATGAGCACACCGGACGTACCATGGAAGGCCGTCGCTGGTCAGAAGGTTTACATCAGGCGGTAGAGGCGAAGGAAGGGGTTAAGATCCAGAATGAAAACCAGACCCTGGCATCTATTACTTTCCAGAACTACTTCCGTCTTTATGAAAAATTATCCGGTATGACAGGTACCGCCGATACCGAAGCGTTCGAATTCCAGCATATTTATGGCCTGGAAACCGTGATCATCCCAACCAACCGGGCGATGATCCGTGACGACCGGGCAGATTTAATCTACCTGACCGCGGAAGAGAAATTTGAAGCGATTCTTGAAGACATTAAAGATTGTGTTGAGCGTGGCCAACCTGTACTGGTGGGTACCATCAGTATCGAAACTTCAGAGTTTTTATCCCAGTTCCTGAACAAGGCAAAAATCAAGCATAAGGTGCTTAATGCCAAGTTCCACGCACAGGAAGCAGAAATTGTTGCCGATGCCGGTAAAGAAGGGGCGGTAACTATCGCCACCAATATGGCGGGTCGTGGTACCGATATCGTACTTGGCGGTAACCTTGATGCCATGATTGCCAAGTTAAACAACCCTACCGAAGAACAAATTGCCAAGGTGAAAGCCGAGTGGCAGGAAGCACATGAGAAAGTCTTAGGACTGGGTGGTTTGCATATTGTTGCTACCGAGCGTCATGAGTCCCGCCGTATCGATAACCAGTTACGAGGCCGTTCAGGTCGTCAGGGTGATGCCGGTTCAACCCGTTTCTACCTGTCGATGGAAGATGGCCTGATGCGTATTTTCGCCTCAGAGCGTATCGCCAACATGATGCGTAAACTGGGTATGGAACATGGTGAAGCCATTGAGCATCCCTGGGTAACCCGTAGCATCGAAAACGCCCAGCGTAAGGTTGAAGGCCGCAACTTCGATATGCGTAAGCAGTTATTGGAATTTGATGATGTTGCCAATGATCAGCGTAAGGTGATTTACGAGCAGCGTAACGAGTTGCTGGATGAAGCCGATATTAAAGATGTGGTACATGCCATTCGCAGCGATGTTATCAACGGCATTATCGACCAGCATATTCCGCCGCAATCTCTGGAAGAAATGTGGGATGTCCCCGGCCTGGAAGAGCGCTTGAAAGGCGAGCTTAATACCACTTTACCTGTGGCCAAATGGCTTGAGGAAGATAAAAAGTTACACGAAGAAACCTTGCGTGAGAAAGTTGTTGCCGAGTTTGAAGGCACTTACCAGGCAAAAGAAGAGCAGGTCGGCGCCGATGTGCTGCGTCAGTTTGAAAAAGCGGTTATGCTGCAAAGCCTGGACTCGCACTGGAAGGAACACTTGTCGGCAATGGATCACTTGCGTCAGGGTATTCACCTGCGCGGTTATGCCCAGAAGAATCCTAAGCAGGAATATAAGCGTGAATCTTTCGAGTTATTCTCTGAGATGCTGGAAAACCTTAAATATGACGTGATCGGTATTTTAAGCAAGGTACAAATTCAGGCGGAATCTGATGTTGAAGCGGTTGAAGAGCAACACAGAAAAGCAGAAGAAGTGCCGAAAGAGTTTAACCACGAGTCGGTGAATAACCCAGCTGCCGCGCAGCCGGAACAGCCAAGGGTGGGACGTAATGAGCCTTGTCCTTGCGGCTCAGGTAAAAAGTATAAGCAATGTCACGGTAAACTGAGTTAACCGTTACCTAGCAAAGTGATTAAATGCCAGTCCAGTGACTGGCATTTTTATATGCAGGAAGCACGGTCAGCTTACTGGTTCCTGACGTAAGCTAAGTACCTGCATCCCTGCAGGTAATGCCGTGCTCACATGGAGGTGAAAGAACGGCGATGTTTAAGATAAAAAAATAAGTTTTATAAGTTGTAAGGAAAATTTTATGAGCAAGTTGGTACATGTTGCGGTAGGGGTTATTTGTCGTGAACAGGAAACTTTCCTTACCAGGCGCCTTGAAGGCACCCATATGGCCGGGAAATGGGAATTTCCCGGGGGGAAGGTGGAAAGTGATGAAACCGTGGCCCAGGCGCTCTCTCGTGAGCTCAAGGAGGAAGTCGGAATAGATGTACTTGCCTGCAGCCCGTTAATTAATATTGAGCATGATTACGGGGTGAAAAAGGTCTTACTGGAAGTGTTTCTCGTTGATCAATTCCAGGGAGAACCAGAAGCTCAGGAAGGGCAAGAGCAGCAATGGCTGGATGTCAGTGCTTTATCCGAAGTGGACTTTCCCGATGCCAACCAGCCCATAGTTGATAAGGTAAAACAATACTTTTTCGGCTAAGTAAGATAACCCGGTAATAACTTAGTGCCGGTTTTATTCCGGCTCGACAAAAAATTTGTTGTGCAGTAAAAACTCGCTTTCCAGCGCATCCAACATATCTTCGGTCATCACTTCCGGTCCCTGGATCGGTTGTGAAATCTTGTTGCTTTCTTCCGCCCAGTCACCCAAATCAATCAATTGGCAACGTTTCGAGCAAAAAGGGCGGTAGGTGCTTTCACTCTGCCAGAGAACTTGTTTTTTACAGGTTGGGCAAGGAACTTTTAAGGTCATAACAATAGTATTGAGAGGGTTTGTGTTAAGTATAAATAAATCTGTAAATGAAGGCTATGTTAACCGTCGAAATTAACCCTGAGTCGTTTGTTAACAGCGGGCCAATTGAAAGGCGGTACTTTGATTGGAGTAACGGCGTCCGGCTTCTTCGCAGGGCAACATAAAGCGGATGGAGTAGCGGAACTTATTGCCGCTGACGGTGGGGAAATAATCCGCGCTTTGCGGGACTTTTATTCGCAGCAGCAACAGCCCTTCGCCGTTGGCCTGGTAAAAGCCATTTTCCGAGATGATCTCTTCAAATGCCGCCCTTTGCCGGATGAACTTTAATACCAAATCCAGGGCGCTGATAATTTGCGTTAACAGAGACAGCCAGTACTCGGTATCTAGTTGGATCTTTTCAACCGGTTGATGCAGCCAGAACTGTAATTGCGGCAGATCAAAACTTGAACTTCCCCCCTGGATGGCAAACCTCTGTTTGATACTCGACAGTAACTTGTCGTCTTTTAACTGGCACCACAGCGGAGGGGTAACTTTTAATTGACTGATCAAACCTTTCGTCTGTTGCAGGTTTACTTCTATGGCACTGATATCTATGTTCGGGGCATCTAACCACTTGCCCAGGTTGTGCTCCAGCTTTTCCAAATCTTTGATCAGATCGCCGCGGATATCATTGCGCTCTAAGGTATCTATGATGGCAAATAACGCATTGAAAAAAACCTGGTGGCCGGTTTGAATATTGTTTTGCAGGTGACAGAGACTAGCTTGAGCAAATAGCTGCTCTAACTTTAAATAGTTGCGAATGCGCTCATTCAGTGGATGTTCGTATAAAACCGTTGTCATAACAAGACTTTGTCAATACCAATATGCTTATATTAACCAGAGATAGTGAAAATGGCGAATTTTTTTCCAGATAACTGGCTTTTTACCGTACTTTTGCTTCGATTATTTGCAAGTAAATGTGTTTAAACCGCCTGATCGTTAACTTACCACTAACTGACTGGTTTGGCAAAATACCTCGGCTGCTGATCATCAATAACCGTTTTTACCTATATTCAGTTAGACCTTGGTAACTTATGTCTGTTCTCGGAACATTTGTAAGTACTTTCCATGTATGTCAGCCACTTGCTTTTGCGCTTGTGCTAAGTTTTCCGATTCATTTAAAAATACGTCATCAGCAACTTCGAGCCTTTGCTGACGTGATGCCTGGCTGTTGATGATTAATTTTATCTCTTGCGCCGAACTGGTGTCGCGTCTTAAGGTGCGCTCAAGTTGTGTTTGCTCACAGACATCGACAACCAATACCCTGTCTACCAGACTGTGAAGGTTATTTTCGATAAGTAAAGGCGCTACCAGCAAGCAATAAACCCCGGGAGCCTGTTTGGCCTGCGCTAATAAGTTTTGGCGAATTAGCGGGTGCAATAACTGGTTTAGCCAGGCCTTATCTTGTGGTTGATTAAAGATGCGGGTACGCAATAAGGCGCGGTTAAGTGCGCCGTTGTTATCGATAAACTCAGGGCCAAAGTGCTGGGCTATTTTTTCCAGGCTTGGGCTACCCGGGGCGACAACTTCCCGGGCGACAATATCGGCATCAACGATGGCGACATCTAGTTCGGCAAACATATTGGCGATAGTGGTTTTGCCGCTGCCAATGCCGCCGGTCAGGCCGATGATATAATCAGACATAAATTTCCATGCAAACTATTTTTAATGATAAAGCGGCTTTTTGCGCCGCATAAAGTGTTTAAATTCCAACTAGGGTTAACCGAGTTGTCCCAGGTACCATTGCCACATCGGCATGCCCCATAACATAGTGATCCAGCCGGCGACGGCCAGGTAGGGGCCGAACGGGATGGCCTGGTCTCTTTGATGGTTTTTGAATACAATCAAGGCGATGCCGATAATGGCACCGACGGCGGATGCCATTAAGATCAACAAAGGCAATAACTGCCAGCCGGCCCAGGCGCCAAATACCGCCAACAGTTTAAAGTCACCCTGGCCCATACCTTCTTTACCCGTTAACAGTTTAAACAGCCAAAAGACACTGAACAAACTGAGATAGCCGGCCGTAGCGCCGATAACGGCGTCGGCTAGCGGTACAAAAGTGCCGCTGATATTGATTAATAATCCCAGCCAAACCAGGGGGAGGGTGATTTGATCCGGTAAGATCATATGGTCGAGATCTATCATGGTCAGGCAAATCAGACTCCAGGTAAGTACCAACATCAACAGGGTTTGCAAGGAAGCGCCATAATGCATGGCAATGACTAAACTGAGCAGGGCGGTTGCGGTTTCTACCAGGGGGTAACGCCAGGAAATTGCCTTTTGGCATTGGCTGCATTTTCCCCGCAGCCATAACCAGCTGACGACGGGAATATTTTCATAAAAGCGGATTGCATGACCACAGTGAGGGCAGGTAGAAGCCGGGGATGACAGTGTGATTGCCTGGGTTGTTTTTGCCGGGCTGTTTTGCAGTTCATCTGCCAGGTACTCCCTGCATTCAAGATACCATTCGTGTTCCAGCATTTTAGGCAGGCGGTAGATCACGACATTTAAAAAGCTGCCTACCATCAGGGAAAATACTGCCACGGTCAGGTACAGGTATAAGGGGGAGGATGTTAACAGGAACGTGAACTCATCAAACACGGGATTACCTTTATATGATTATTATTTTCCTGCCCTTTGCTAGCGACAGCTTTATACTATCATGCCGATTTGGAAAATAGGCAGATACATGGCGATGATAAGTCCGCCAATCACCACCCCTAAAACCGCCATTATCATAGGCTCAAGTAAACTAGTCAATGAATCTACCGCGTTATCGACTTCCTGTTCGTATACCGTGGCCACTTTTGCAAGCATGTCATCCACGGCTCCGGACTCCTCCCCTATGGCGACCATCTGGATCACCATATCGGGGAAAATGCTGCAATTACGCATGGCCAAATTCATTTGCATGCCGGAAGAAACTTCGGTGCGGATCTCCAAAATGGCATCCCTGAAGACCGCATTGCCGGAGGCTCCGGCAGCGGATGCCAGGGCGTCGATTAACGGTACCCCGGCTGCAAAGGTGGTGGATAGGGTTCTGGCATAGCGGGCGATGGCGGCTTTTTGTAATAATTCCCCGATGACAGGCAGTTTTAAAATATTTTTATCGACATTATCACGTAGCTTGGGGCTGTTTCTATGGGCGCGCTTAAACAGGAAACCGCCGATAAATATTGCCGCTAGCATCATGTACCAATAACTTTGCATAAATTCAGAGATGCCGATGACAAATAGGGTAAAACCGGGGAGCTCGGCGCCAAAGCCGGCAAAAATATCCTGAAAAACCGGGACTACAAAGATCAATAGTATAGAGGTAACGATAGTGGCAATCACCAGCACGGCAATGGGGTAGGTCATGGCTTTTTTGATTTTTGCCTTAAGGGCTTCCGCTTTTTCTTTGTAGGTGGCGATGCGGTCATAGATGGTTTCCAGTGCCCCGGACTGTTCACCTGAATGGACAAGGTCGCAATATAGTTCATCAAAAAAAAGCGGATGTTCACGTAAACATTCTGAAAGCGGGATGCCGGATTGGAGTTTATTACCAATTTCTCCCAATAGCTTTTGCATATTGCCATTATTGTGGCCCTTGCCGATCATTTCTATGGTTTGCACCAAAGGTACGCCGGCGCCGAGCATGGTTGCTACTTGCCGGGTCATCACTGCAATATCGGCTGCTACGATAGGCTTATCGCCACCAAGGCCAAACAGGGGTTTAGGTTTCTTTTTAATGCGCCCGGGAGTAATGCCCTGCTTTCTCAGTTGGCTTTTAAGTTCTAGCACACTGGCGGCAGATAACTCACCTTTTACCTTTTTTCCTTTGCGGTTGACTCCTTGCCAGGTGAAACTATCAAGCGCTTTCGGAACTGGAACTTTTGCATTACTCGCCGCCATATGATCACCTTATTATCCTGGTTCTGGTTAAATAAAGACGGGTAAAACAAATGATTTTTTAGCTGTTTGCTTATGCGCTTGTTACCCGGTTAACTTCTTCTAAACTGGTTACGCCCTGCACGGCCTTGACCAGGCCTGATTGGCGTAAGTTATTAAATCCTTCAGTCTGACATTGGGCGGCGATATCCAGGCTGTTACCTCCTGCCATAATGATATTGGCCGTTTCCTGGCTGATCCTGATAACTTCGTAAATGCCAACCCTGCCCCGGTAGCCCCCGGTACATTGTTCGCAGCCGACCGCCTTGTACAATTTAATATCTTTTATTTGCTCCGGGGTAAAGCCTTGCTTGAGCAGGGCTTCTTCCGGGATCATTTCTTCGGTTTTACACTGGCTGCATAAGCGTCGGGCCAGGCGCTGGGCAATAATAATGCTGACCGAGCTGGCAACATTATAAGAAGGTACCCCCATATTCAGTAGCCGGGTGAGGGTTTCTGCAGCAGAGTTGGTATGCAGGGTGGACAGCACTAAATGCCCGGTTTGCGCAGCCTTAATGGCGATTTCTGCGGTTTCGAGATCCCGGATCTCACCTACCATGACAATATCGGGATCTTGCCTTAAAAAAGAGCGCAGGGCGCTGGGGAAGGTTAATCCTGCCTTGTTATTGATTTGGACCTGGTTGATGCCTTCGAGGTTGATTTCAACCGGATCTTCTGCGGTGGAGATATTGCGCTCCTGAGTGTTTAAGATATTTAGCCCCGTGTATAAAGAAACGGTTTTACCCGAGCCGGTGGGGCCGGTGACCAAAATCATGCCTTGCGGGCGGGCGAGTGCTTCCAGGTAGATTTCTTTTTGATCGGCTTCATAGCCTAACATCTCTATACCCAACATGGCGCTGGATGAGTCGAGGATACGCATTACGATTTTTTCACCCCACATGGTGGGCAGGGTGCTGACACGAAAATCGATCGATTTCTTTTTGGATAAGGCGAGCTTGATACGGCCATCCTGCGGGATGCGGCGCTCGGCAATATCGAGTTTCGACATGACTTTTAACCGCGCCGCCATGCGTGACGCAAGGCTTACCGGGGGTTTAGCCACTTCGTTTAAAATGCCGTCAATACGAAAGCGAATGCGGTAAGACTTCTCATAGGGTTCGAAGTGTAAATCAGAGGCCCCCTTTCTGATGGCATCCAATAGGATCTTATTGATATAAACGACTATAGGGGCATCGTCCTTGTCTTCACCGGCATCGTCTTCCTTGCGCTCTTCCTGGACATCGATATCGGAGAGTTCTTCCGCATCAATGTCGGTAATCCCCAGGGCTTCGCTGTCTTCTTCCAGTACCTTGTCTATACAAGTTTGCAGGCTGTTTTCATCGGTTAACACCAATTCGGTTGTAAAGCCGGTATTAAATTGTATTTCCTCCAGGGCATCTAAATTGGTGGGATCTGACATGGCGACAAACAATACTTTTCCGCGTAAAAAAAGCGGCAGGGCATTATGTTTGTGGATCAGCTTTTCGTTGCGGATACCTTCGGGTACCAGAGAGGTGTCAAAGTTCTTTAAGTCTATATGGGGGTAACCAAAACTGCGGGATAAGATACTGACAATGCTGACGGCATTGTAATTTTTATCTTCAACTAAATAGCGGATAAACGGCTTTTTTTGCTGTAAAAAAGTCGCGCTGATTTCATCAACCAGTTCTTCGGGCACTAAGTTGTGCTTGGACAGGGCGCTGAGTAAGCTTGACTGTTGATGGTGTCCTTTCATAAAACTTTGGTTCAATTCGAATAATTTTCTTTAACTTGAGTGTAACGTATTTTTATTGGAATAAACAAAAATGCGTTAAATATGCTAAGGCTCGATCGATAACTTGAAATGCAGAGCGGGAAAACAATAAAAGCTCCCTGCGGAGCTTTTATTGAGTGAGCGGTTGTTAACTCAGTTAACAGACACCGCTGGCAATACAGGTTCCTGTTTGCGCCCAGGTCAGAGAGTTTGAGCTGATGGTTGGGGTCAGGATATATGTTGATGAGCCGCTGTCTGAGCCGGTTGCGGTTACCACAGCCGTTGTTGCTGTGATCACAACAGAGGCAACTTCACCACCCGCTTCGGCATCTGCCTTGACCGCGCCAATTTTTGCGTAAGTATCGCAGTTGGCTAAATTGCCGTTGCCACGGGTCTGGAAACAGACGTCGATGGCGCTCCTAACTGAAGATGCTGCTAACACCACTTCTGAGAATCTGGCTTTTTCTGTATAGCTCTGATAAGCCGGTAGAGCAACAGCAGCCAGAATGCCGATTATGGCGACAACGATCATTAATTCAATTAAGGTAAATCCTTTTGATTTCTTCCGAGTCATAATTTTTCTCATAATAGGCAGTCCTAATTTTATTACGGGGGCTGATTTAATACTGCGCTATAAATTTCAATATGTAAAATTATGTTGCGGCTTTTTTTTAATATAGCTAGAAAAATGAGTGATTTAACTAGGGGTTAACTTTTTTTTATTGGCTTATTAAGAACTTAGAGATATTTTTTACAAGGAGAGGTCTGGCATAAAATCGCATTTTTCTTTGAGAAAAAGATATAGATTAGTTAGCCAGTGCTGAGCTGGGGACTTTTTTGGGATAGGACTGGGCGAGTTTTTCTTAGCAGGAGGAAAGAAGGGTTATTCTATTCAGGTGAATGGTAGATTACGCCTTATTTATAAGGAAAGGGAAGAACAGGAGTTATCTTCAGGATGAATGGTAGGTCACGCCTTATTTATAAGGAAAGGGAAGAACAGGAGTTATCTTCAGGATGAGTGGTAGGTCACGCCTTATTTATAAGGAAAGGAAAGAACAGGAGTTATCTTCAGGATGAATGGTAGGTCACACCTTATTTATAAGGAAAGGGAAGAACAGGAGTTATATTCAGGATGAATGGTAGGTCACGCCTTATTTATAAGGAAAGG
The DNA here is from genome assembly GCF_000948975.2 of Thalassomonas actiniarum. Lineage (GTDB taxonomy): Bacteria > Pseudomonadota > Gammaproteobacteria > Enterobacterales > Alteromonadaceae > Thalassomonas > Thalassomonas actiniarum. The sequence continues at coordinate 5,694,281 of NZ_CP059735.1, read as the reverse complement.
GAAGAACAGGAGTTATCTTCAGGATGAATGGTAGGTCACGCCTTATTTATAAGGAAAGGGAAGAACAGGAGTTATATTCAGGATGAATGGTAGGTCACGCCTTATTTATAAGGAAAGGGAAGAACAGGAGTTATATTCAGGATGAATGGTAGGTCACGTGTTCATGGAAGAACAGGAGTGACCATCGCCATTGCTTTGATTGACTTATTATGAAAAACGCATCGATAAATCTATGGCATGCACATGTTTGGTTAAGGCGCCGGAAGAAATATAATCGACGCCAGCTTTTGCATATTCCCTGAGGGTGGCCAAGGTCATATTGCCCGAAACTTCCAGCTTGCTCCGGCCATTGTTTAAGGCAACTGCCTGCTCAATCATTTCTGTGGTGAAATTGTCTAGCATAATAATGTCAGCTTCTGCCGTTAACGCCTGTGTTAACTCATCCAGGCTTTCTACTTCAACTTCCACTTTTTTATCCGGGTGGTTGCGCTTTGCTGTTGTCACCGCATTTTCAATACCACCGCAGGCGGCGATATGGTTTTCTTTAATTAGGAACGCATCAAACAAGCCTATCCTGTGATTTACCCCACCACCGCAGGTTACGGCATATTTTTGTGCGCTGCGCAGGCCGGGTAGAGTTTTACGGGTATCAAGCAATTTAGTGTTTGATTCGGCTAATTCCCGCACATAAGTGCTGGTGACCGTTGCTGTGCCGGATAAGGTTTGCAGGAAATTTAAGGCGGTGCGCTCACCTGTGAGCAGGGTTCTGGCGCTGCCGGAGAGTTCACATAAAACACTGTTGGCTTTGACCAACTGGCCGTCGTTGGCAAACCAGGTGATATTTGTCGTCTCGCCCGTGTGCTGATCCAGCTGGCTAAAAACTTCATTGAGCCACTCAACCCCACACAGGATACAGTCTTCCCGGGTGATGATGGTTGCGACCGCTTTATTCTCTTGCGGGATCAGGGCTGCGGTGATATCCAGGCCGTTATGCCATTTATTTTCAGCGCCTGTTTGGCTGATATCCTGGCCAAGATCTTCGCTTAATGCCCAGGAAACCGTGTTTTTGATGTCTTGTTGCAGCTCAGGTGAAAGCATGTGTTATTGTTCTCGTAAAATTAATTGTTTTCCGGTTTGCAGGAATTCTACTTTTTTTAAGGCGCTCATGCCTAATAAAATCTCATCCCCTTGCATCGCCGGATTGATATGCGCCCTTACATTATAAAGAAAAATATTGCCGATACTAAGCAGTTCTATCTTGGTTTGGTAAACTTTTACGCTGCCGTTGGCGGTTTGTACCGGGTAACTGCCAAAAGTCGGTAAATTTAACTGCTCGGCGACAGTGGCCGGGATCGAGACTTCGGTAGCGCCGGTGTCGAGTAGAAAAGTTACCGGGTGCTCGTTAATCTCCCCCCGGGTCAGGTAATGGCCATAACGGTTTTGTTTCAGATAAACTTCCGCTTTTCCCTGGGCGCTTAACGCATATTCTGGATTGGTGTTGGGGTTGGTTTGCTCATCCAGGATATCCTGGAAAACAAATACTAAAATTGCCAGGGCAATCAACCAGGCGAGCCAGACAAAGTATTTGCCTATTTTGTTTGTCGCATCAACTTCAGTCATAATAGCCTTACCACTTTTCACTAACTTGTTGTTATTGTATGACGTCTGACGCCAATAACCTATTCGAAATTAACAATGGCTGGCTGGTTTTTGCCGAACAGCAAAAATCCCCGCATTTTACCCCGAGAGAAGATGTTGCCGATATCAGCTTATTGGTGGTGCATAATATCTCTTTGCCGCCGGGCCAGTTCGGTGGTCCTTATATAACCGATTTATTCTTAGGGCGGCTTGATGCCGATGCCGACCCTTATTTTCAGGATATATACCAGCTGCGGGTCTCCGCCCATTGCCTGATCCGCCGGGACGGCAGTATAGTGCAATATGTTTCCTTTAATGATAAGGCCTGGCACGCGGGGGTTTCTTCGTTTGGGGAGAGGGAGAAGTGTAATGATTTCTCGATTGGTATCGAGCTTGAGGGGACAGATGAGGTGCCCTATACCCGGGAGCAGTACCAGCAGCTGGTCTGCTTAGTGGCAAAACTGCAAGAAACCTATCCGTTAATTAGTCATAATAACCTGGTGGGGCATAGTGATATTGCCCCCGGGCGAAAAACCGATCCCGGCCCCGCTTTTGATTGGGAATATTTTCGTAACTGCTTGCAATCAATAAAAGAAAGTTCACAATGAATTAAAGGCTACTTCAGCTTTACAATAATAACAGACAGGAATTCAGATGAGTTTAATTAGTTTATTAATCGCATTAGCCGCCGAACGCTATTTATCGTCGTCACTCTGGCAGTTCAACTCTTATTACCAGCGTTATACCCAGTTTATCCGCCGCACCCGAATGCTGGAATCCGGTCTGCTCAGCGCTCTGGGAACTTTGGGGCTGATTTTCCTGCCTGTTGCTGCGGTATATGGCCTGCTTTGGCTGATCGATGACAGCTTATTGCATTTGATTTTTTCTACCGTCATTTTGATCATCTGTTTTGGCTGTATCAAGACCAGGAGCAGCTACAAAAGGTATTTAATGGCGGCATACCGGGGAGAGCAGAGCAGCTGCGAATTGATGCATGCACAATTACGCAGCGACAAGAATTTACCCGAAATGGGCTTTGGCCAGACCCTGGTCTGGCTTAACTACCGTTATTATATCGCAATTATGCTTTTTTTCATTTTCCTGGGCGCGCCCGGGGTGGTGTTTTACCGCTTGGTGGCGACCCTGGCTGAAAACCCCGGCGATGATCAGGGCAAGGTTGAAGCCGACGATGACATGAGTGAAGAGCAGCAAGCGGCTCAGCCGGAAAATCTGGAAGCCAATCTCGAAAAAAGAGTCGAAGAAAGGGCAGTAGAAGGAGCTGAAGCCGAGCAGGATAAAGCCGGTATTGAGCTGGAGCAAGGCGTTATCAATAATGCCGTTAGTCCCTGCCAGCAGTTTTTATTCTGGCTTGACTGGATACCGGTACGTTTAACCTCTTTTGGTTACATGCTGGTGGGACACTTTTCCAAAGCCCTGCCAGTGTGGTTGGAAAGCTTATTTGATTTTAGCAAACAGCCCAGTGCCATCCTGGCGGATGTTGCACAAAAATCTGAAGATTTAATGGTCGACAGCGAAGATTGCACCGCAGAGCCCTGTTTGCTGGTCAGGCTGGCAAAACGTAATCTTTTGCTGTTATTGGCAATTATTTCGCTATTAACCTTGTCGGGCGTGATCAGCTAACGATTCCCCCGCCTGGCAATTTCCCACTTTTCTTTTCAGTTGATTGGTCTGACCAATCAGCTTTTTGAACATTTGTTTAAAGTTATTGCTCTAATATAATTGTTGGCAAAATAGGCTTTTTAGTCTAAATTTCTAAAATTCGCTTTTTTATCGCTGCAGCACTAGCGCTATTTTTTTGTCTTTTTTAAAAATGGTAAGACCAATTTACCATTGTTTGAGTTGCCTTGGCAAATGCCTTATAATAACCGGCATTAAGGGAAATGATTCATGCTTCACCTTGTTGAGAAGAGTGTAAATGACAACAACCAGGCTTAAACAACCGCTGAAACAGGCAAAGTTATCGGATGTGATCCAGTCGCAGCTGGAAACCATGATTTTGGAAGGCAGCTTGTTGCCGGGAGAAAAATTACCCCCGGAGCGGGAATTGGCGAAACAGTTTGATGTTTCTCGCCCGTCGTTGCGTGAAGCGATCCAGAAGCTGGAGACAAAAAACTTAGTGGTCCGCAAACAGGGCGGCGGTACCTTTGTCAGCAATAATATTTTATCGGGTTTATCCGATCCCTTGTTTGAGCTGATGTCGAAAAACAATGAATCTCAGTTTGATTTATTGGAGTTTCGCCACGGCATCGAGGGGATGTCGGCTTATTATGCGGCGATGCGCGGCACCGAAGCTGACTTTACCGAAATTCAAAGTAAGCATGACAATATAGGTAATGCCCAGTTAGAAGATGATTATCATCTGGAAGCCAAAGCGGTATTTGAGTTTTACCTGGCGATTTGTGCCGCCTCGCATAACGCCATTATTTTGCACCTGGCGCGCAGCATGTCGTCATTATTGATCGATAACATCGAACAAAACTTAACGACCCTGGCAAAACGCCCGGATATATTTGCCAGAATTACCGATTACCGAAAACGCTTGCTTGATGCCATTATTAGTGGCCAGCCGCAAAGAGCCTGGGGTGCCAGTCACCGTCACCTGGCTTTTATTGAAGAAGTATTATTGAAGTTATCACAGGAAAACAGCCGCATGGAAAGATCTATGCGCAGAATGCAAAGAACTGAACTTTAGTCCCGATTTATCCGGAGATTTAATTCAGAAAAAATATTCGTTGGTTAGAGTTAAAGGGAAAGTTAACTCGTTTTAATCAATACAATTTTAATTATTAACATAACAATCGGAGACTAAGTAATTACTATGTCTGAACTCCCAAATATTGATATTGATTCGTTGGAAACCCAGGAGTGGTTGGAGTCAATGGAGTCTGTGCTGGAAAATGAAGGTCCGGAACGCGCTCATTATTTATTAGAAAGATTAATCGACAGCGCCCGCAGAAGCGGCACCCATTTACCTTTTGATGCCACTACTGCGTATGTTAATACCATACCTCCCGGACAAGAGCCGCATATGCCGGGTGATCAAACGATTGAAGCCCGTATCCGTGCGGCAATCCGCTGGAATGCCCTGGTACTGGTATTAAGAGCATCGAAAAAGAATTTAGAACTGGGCGGCCATATCGGCAGTTTCGCTTCTTCTGCTATGTTATACGATGTCGGTTTTAACCACTTCTTTAAAGCGGCGTCTGAAAAAGACGGCGGCGACTTTATTTTCTCCCAGGGGCATATTTCCCCGGGTATCTACAGCCGCGCCTTCCTTGAAGGACGTTTGACTGAAGAGCAAATGGATAACTTCCGTCAGGAGTGTGACGGTAAAGGGTTATCTTCTTACCCGCATCCGCACCTGATGCCGGACTTCTGGCAGTTCCCTACGGTTTCTATGGGCTTAGGGCCACTGCAGGCGATTTATACTGCCCGTTTCCTTAAGTATCTAACCGATCGTGGTATCAAAGACTGCTCTGGTCAGCGTGTCTACTGCTTCCTGGGTGACGGTGAAACCGATGAGCCTGAATCCTTAGGTGCTATCGGTCTGGCTTCGCGTGAAGGCCTGGACAACCTGACCTTCGTGATCAACTGTAACCTGCAGCGCCTTGACGGTCCTGTGCGCGGTAACGGTAAAATTATCCAGGAGCTTGAAGGCACCTTCCGCGGCGCCGGCTGGGAAGTGGTTAAAGTGATCTGGGGTAGCTACTGGGATGCGCTGCTTGCCCGTGATACTTCAGGCAAGTTACTGCAGCTGATGAATGAAACCGTAGACGGCGAATACCAGAACTGTAAAGCCAAAGGCGGCAAATACACCCGCGAAAACTTCTTCAACAAGTACCCGGAAACCGCCGCTATGGTGGCGAACATGTCTGATGAAGACATTTACCGCTTAAACCGTGGTGGTCATGATCCGGTGAAAGTTTACGCTGCCTATAAAAAAGCGATGGAGACTAAAGGTCGTCCTACCGTTATCCTGGCAAAAACCGTAAAAGGTTTTGGTTTGGGAGCCGCCGGTGAAGGTTTGAATATCGCCCATAACGTGAAGAAAATGGATGTTGAGTCGATCAAATATTACCGCGACCGCTTCAATATGCCGGTATCTGACGATCAAATTGAAGACTTGCCGTTCTACCGCTTCCCGGAAGACAGCGCTGAATACAAATACATGAAAGAGCGCCGTGAAGCTCTTGGCGGTGACCTGCCTGCACGTCGTGAGCAGGCAGAAGAACATCTGGAAGTGCCGCCGCTCAAAGCCTTTGATGCCATCTTAAAAGGCTCGGGCGAGCGTGAAGTATCTTCTACCATGACTTTTGTCCGGGTATTAAACAGCCTGTTAAAAGATAAGAAAATTGGTAAGCGTATTGTTCCTATTATTCCTGACGAAGCCCGTACCTTCGGTATGGAAGGTTTATTCCGTCAGGTAGGTATTTATGCCAACGAAGGGCAAAAATACGTGCCGCAAGATGCCGATCAGGTAGCTTATTATCGTGAAGATAAGCAAGGGCAGGTATTGCAGGAAGGTATTAACGAATTGGGTGCCATGGCATCCTGGGTGGCTTCAGGTACGTCCTATTCTACCTGTAATGCGACCACTATTCCGTTTTATATCTATTACTCCATGTTTGGTTTCCAGCGCGTCGGCGATTTAGCCTGGGCCGCCGGTGACAGCCAGGCACGTGGTTTCTTATTAGGTGCTACTGCCGGTCGAACTACCTTAAACGGTGAAGGTCTGCAGCATCAGGACGGTCATTCTCATGTTCAGGCGGGTCTGATCCCTAACTGTGTGACTTACGATCCGACCTACGGATATGAAGTTGCCGTGATTGTGCGTGAAGGTTTACGCCGCATGTATGAAGAAAATGAAAACATCTTCTTCTACCTGACGCTGATGAATGAAAACTACCAACACCCGGCCCTGCCGGAAGACGGTGATATAGCAGAGCAAATCATCAAGGGTATCTACCAGTTAGAGCGTGTTGAAGCGAAAGCTGCCAAAGCCAATGTTCAGTTGATGGGCTCAGGTACTATTTTGCAGCAGGTACGTGAAGCTGCGCAGATCCTTGCCAATGATTTCAACATCTCCAGTGATGTTTACTCGGTAACCTCCTTTAATGAACTGGCCCGTGACGGCCAGGAAGTGACCCGCTGGAACATGTTGCATCCACAAAGCGAGCAAAAGAGTGCTTATATCTCTAACGTGATCACCGCAGATAAAGGCCCGGCCATTGCTGCGACTGACTATGTTAAAAACTACTCGGATCAGGTACGCGCCTACATCAATACCGAATACCGGGTATTAGGTACCGACGGTTTCGGCCGCAGTGACAGCCGTGCCAACTTACGTCAGCACTTTGAAGTTGACCAGAACTATATCGTGGTTGCTGCGTTATTTGAGCTGGCAAACCGCGGTGAAGTTGAGCGCTCTGTGGTAGCCGATGCTATCAAGCGTTTCAATATCGATACCGATAAACTTAACCCGCTTTACGCTTAATCAGTGGCTAGATAAGGAATAAAAATATGTCTGATATTCAACAAATCCTAGTCCCTGATGTCGGGGGCGATGAAGTCGAAGTGATCGAAATCTGTGTTGCCGTAGGTGATGCAATCGAAGCGGAAGACGCAATTGTCACCGTAGAAACCGACAAGGCGTCCATGGATATTCCAGCCCCTATGGCAGGTGAGATCTCGGCGTTAACGGTGCAGGTTGGCGATAAAATCAAACAGGGCGATGTCCTGGGTGAAATCAAAGCTGCCGGCGCAAGCCCGGCAGCTGAGCCTGCTGCGGAAGCAGAAGCTGTCAGTGCGCCTGCACCGGCAGAGGCTCCGGCGCCAGTCGCTGAAGCACCTGCAGCTGCCGCGCCAGCCGCAGCTGTTAGCGAAGTTATCGATGTTCATGTACCGGATATCGGGGAAGACGGTGAAGTCGATGTGATTGAAATTCTGGTTTCGGTCGGTGACGTTATTGCCGAAGAAGACGGCCTGATCACTTTAGAAACCGACAAGGCGACCATGGATGTGCCTACGCCGCATGCCGGTACGGTAAAAGAGATCTTTGTTGCCGCTGGCGATAAAGTTAAGCAAGGCTCCCTGGTGATCAAGCTGGAAACTTCTGGCGGTGCGCCTGCCCCGATTGAAGAACCGGTTGCTGCTGCGCCAGCACCGGCTCCTACAGCCCCTGCACCTGTTGCGGCGCCGGCGGAAAAGAAAGCCGCTCCTGTGCCGCATCATCCTCAGGCGGGTGAAATCGTCAATAAGGGCTCTATTTATACTTCACCGTCTATTCGCCGCTTAGCCCGCGAATTTGGTGTTGATTTGGCCTTAGTAAAAGGCACCGGCCGTAAGGGGCGTATTTTAAAAGAAGATGTTCAGTCTTATGTGAAATACGAGCTTTCCCGTCCGAAAGCCACCGCCAGCAGCTCAGTGAGTGGCGGCGCCGGTGGATTACAGGTCATTGCCCAGCCGAAAGTCGATTTTGCTAAATTTGGTGAAATTGAAAGCGTGCCGTTAACCCGTATCCAGAAAATCTCGGGGCCTAACCTGCACCGCAACTGGGTAACCATTCCTCATGTCACTCAGTTTGATGAAGCGGATATCACAGATGTCGAAGCTTTCCGTAAAGAGCAAAATGTCGTTTGCGAGAAGCAGAAACTTGGCTTTAAGATCACGCCTTTAGTGTTTATCTTAAAAGCGGCTGCCGATGCCTTAAGAGCTTACCCGGTATTTAACTCAAGTTTGAGTGAAGACGGTGAGCACCTGATCATGAAGAAATACTGTCATATCGGTGTCGCTGTTGATACGCCAAACGGCCTGGTTGTGCCTGTGGTACGTGATGTTGACCAAAAAGGTATTCATCAGTTATCGAAAGAATTGCTGGAAATCAGTAAAAAGGCCCGCGAAGGCAAGCTTAAAGCCGCCGATATGCAAGGTAGCTGTTTTACCATCTCTAGTTTAGGCGGCATTGGCGGTACTGCCTTTACTCCTATCGTGAACGCACCTGATGTTGCTATTTTAGGGGTATCCAAGTCGGATATGAAACCTAAGTGGAATGGCAGCGAGTTTGTGCCGCGGTTAATGTTGCCGCTGTCTTTATCTTATGATCACCGGGTGATTGACGGTGCACTGGCGGCGCGCTTTAGTGTGCATTTATCCGGTGTGATGTCAGATATCAGAAAACTGGTATTGTAATCAGGTAATTGATGAAAATGTTTGGCAAAATGAAAGCTAGCGCGTTAGTTTTCATTTTCGCCCACATAAATCGATTAAAAGATAGCGATTATTGTCGACATTCAGTAAACTTGCCACCCAGAAAACAAGACATTGAACTGGTCTGCATTGGGTCAGTAACTGGATGAATTTTGTGAACTGCCTGCCAAAGTGAAGTTCACTATAAAAAGTAAATTAATTTTGAGGTTAGCATGAGTAACGATATCAAAACTCAGGTAGTAGTGTTAGGTGCGGGTCCCGGTGGTTATTCTGCAGCATTTCGTGCCGCAGATTTAGGTTTAGATGTAGTATTGGTAGAAAGCCGTAAAACATTAGGCGGTGTATGTTTAAACGTTGGTTGTATTCCGTCTAAAGCATTATTACATGTTGCGAAAGTTATTGATGATGCAAAAGCAATGGCAGATCACGGGGTAACCTTTGGTGCGCCACAAATTGATTTAGATAAAATCCGTAGCTGGAAAGACAGTGTTATTGCCCAGTTGACTGGCGGTCTGTCTGGTATGTCCAAGCAGCGTAAAGTAAAAGTGGTTGCAGGTTACGGTAAATTCACCGGTAGCAACACTTTAGCTGTTGAAGGTGCTGACGGCACTACCAACATCACTTTTGATAATGCCATTATCGCTGCCGGTTCTTCGGTAGTAGATTTACCTTTCATTCCAAAAGATGACGAGCGTGTAATCGACTCTACCGGCGCATTGGAATTAAAAGACGTTCCGGGTGAAATGCTGGTATTAGGCGGCGGTATTATCGGTCTGGAAATGGGTACCGTATATAACGCTTTAGGCTCTAACGTATCTGTGGTTGAGTTTGCCGACCAGTTAGTGCCTGCAGCCGATAACGATATTGTTAAGATTTATACCAAGTACAACAAGAAAAACTTCAACATCATGTTGTCTACTAAGGTAGTTGCCGTTGATGCTAAAGATGATGGTTTGTATGTTACCTTCGAAGGCAAAAACGCACCTGAAGGCCAGGTACGTTACGACAAGATCTTAGTTGCCGTTGGTCGTAAGCCAAATGGCCACTTAGTTGCCGCCGATAAAGCCGGTGTTAATGTTGATGAGCGTGGTTTCATCAATGTAACTAACGAGTTGCGTACTAACGTTAACCATATCTTCGCCATTGGTGATGTTGTTGGTCAACCTATGCTGGCGCACAAAGCGGTACATGAAGCCCATGTTGCTGCCGAAGTGATTGCCGGTAAGAAACACGTTTTCGATCCGCGTTGTATTCCGTCAATCGCTTATACCGATCCGGAAATGGCTTGGGTAGGTGTTACCGAGCGTGAAGCGAAAGAGCAAGGTTTGAATATCGAAACCGCTAACTTCCCATGGGCTGCTTCTGGTCGTGCTATCGCTTCTGCACGTACCGAAGGTAAAACTAAGCTGATTTTTGAAAAAGAAACCGGTCGTGTTTTAGGTGGTGCAATTGTCGGTATCAATGCCGGTGAAATGTTAGGAGAGATTTGTCTTGCGGTAGAGATGGGCGCCGATGCGGAAGATGTTGGTTTAACCATTCACGCGCATCCAACCTTAAATGAATCAATCGGTTTAGCGGCTGAAATCTTTGAAGGTTCAATTACTGACTTGCCAAATGCCAAGGCCGTAAAAAAGAAAAAGTAAAATAACCCGGTTATTTTAACTTAAAACAAAAGCCAGCAACTTGCTGGCTTTTTTGTACATGGAAGTATTTATCCTGCGGCTTCATGGATGAAGAGAAGCAGGGATTGAATATGGAAGTAAGTATCCTGCGGTTTCATGGATGAAATAGCTGGGGTGCTTTCAGGAAGAAATGTTAGTATGGCTAAAGTAGTATTTATTTAAAGGACAAGGTATGCGTCTAGTGGCAATAGTTTGTATGGTTTTTTTGCTGTTGGCCTGTAGCAATACAGCTATAAACAATGAGCATCCGCAATGGGACTTTGATCATAATGTGCAATTTCAGCAAAAAGATCTGGGTGACAATCGTTATTATATTAAGGTCGTTTCCACCTCTAAAACCCGCTTTAGCCAGTTGGCAACTTTTTTAATGCGTAAGTCGTTGAACATCTGCCAAAGTTATGGTTTTAAAATAGAAGTACTTAAAGGAGTGGAAGGCTTCAATGACCGTCGTTCGTTTCCCAATCTGATCATGGATTCGCTTGCGGCGAATGTCGAGTGTAAATCTTAACCTGAGATTTACCTTATAGCTTTTAAATTTGATGATAATCATTATCATTTGTATTTATTGGTTTTATATCTACTATAATTCTTATTTATAACAGCTATAAGTCTTGTGATTATCTTCGCCATTCAATTTCCTGGCTGGATCGCGTATAATCTTGCCGAAATTTTCTTATAAAATAGATACCTCTTAAGTGTATCTCATATCATAAAGGTGAACGCCGTGCTTCAAGATTATCGTAAACATGTTGAAGAGCGTGCGGCTGAAGGAATTGTACCTAAGCCGTTAGACGCTGAACAAGTAGCTCAGTTAGTAGAGCTGATCAAGAATCCACCAGCAGGTGAAGAAGCGTTTCTATTAGAATTACTAGCCGATCGCATTCCTCCGGGAGTTGACGATGCCGCTTATGTGAAAGCAGGGTTTTTAGCCGCTGTTGCTAAAGGTGAAGCAAGCTCACCCATTTTGAATGCAGCCCGTGCTACTGAATTATTAGGCACTATGTTAGGTGGTTATAATATCCAGCCTATGATTGACCTGTTAGACGATGCAGCCAATGCTGAAATCGCTGTTAAAGGTTTATCTAAAACGTTATTAATGTTTGATGCTTTCCATGACGTTAAAGAGAAAGCGGATGCCGGTAATGCACACGCCAAAGCTGTTATTCAGTCATGGGCCGATGCTGAGTGGTTCCTGAACAAACCAGCTGTTGCTGAAAAAATTACCGTTAAAGTATTTAAAGTGACCGGTGAAACTAACACCGATGACTTATCTCCGGCACCTGATGCCTGGTCACGTCCTGATATCCCGCTGCACGCTAAAGCCATGCTGAAAATTGGCCGTGATGGTATCAACCCTGATGACGACGGCACTATCGGTCCTATCGCTCAAATCGAAGAGTTACAAAAAGACGGTATTCCACTAGCCTATGTTGGCGATGTTGTTGGTACCGGCTCATCACGTAAGTCGGCAACCAACTCAGTGTTGTGGTTTATGGGGGATGATATTCCTCATGTACCAAACAAGCGCGGTGGTGGTGTTTGTTTAGGTGGCAAAATTGCCCCTATCTTCTTCAACACCATGGAAGATTCAGGCGCCCTACCTATCGAATTAGACGTACAAGCCATGAATATGGGCGATGTCATTGATATCTTCCCATACGAAGGTGTGGTTAAGCGCTCTGGTACCGATGAAGTAATTTCTACTTTTGAATTAAATTCAAATGTACTACTTGATGAAGTGCGTGCCGGTGGCCGTATTCCATTGATCATTGGTCGTGGCCTGACTGGTCGTGCCCGTGAAGCCTTAGGTTTAGAAGAATCTGACGTATTCAAAAAGCCTGTTGATGTTGCCGATACCGGTAAAGGTTATACCTTAGCCCAGAAGATGGTTGGTAAAGCTTGTGGTGTTGAAGGTATCCGTGCCGGTCAATACTGTGAGCCGAAAATGACTACCGTTGGTTCACAAGATACCACAGGCCCTATGACTCGTGATGAGTTAAAAGATTTAGCTTGTTTAGGTTTCTCTGCTGATTTAACCATGCAGTCATTCTGTCATACTTCCGCTTATCCTAAGCCGGTAGATGTACACACGCACCACACCCTGCCTGATTTCATCATGAACCGCGGCGGTGTTTCACTTCGCCCTGGTGACGGTGTTATCCACTCCTGGTTAAACCGTATGTTATTACCGGATACTGTAGGTACAGGTGGTGATTCTCACACCCGTTTCCCATTAGGTATTTCTTTCCCGGCGGGTTCTGGCTTGGTTGCCTTCGCCGCTGCTACCGGTGTTATGCCTCTTGATATGCCTGAATCAGTATTGGTTCGTTTTAAAGGTGAAATGCAGGAAGGTATCACCTTACGTGATTTAGTACATGCCATTCCTTACTACGGTATCAAGCAAGGCCTGTTAACTGTAGAGAAAGCCGGTAAAATCAATGAATTCTCTGGTCGCGTATTAGAAATTGAAGGTCTGGAAAGCTTAACGGTTGAGCAGGCATTTGAATTATCTGATGCCTCGGCTGAGCGTTCAGCTGCCGGTTGTTCAATCAAGCTATCTGAAGACTCAGTTGCTGAATACCTGAACTCTAACATTGTGATGTTGAAGTGGATGATCAGCGAAGGTTACGGCGATGTGCGTACCATCGAACGTCGTATTCAGGCGATGGAAGCCTGGTTGGCAGATCCTAAGCTGATGACTGCTGACAGCGATGCTGAATATGCTCACGTTATTGAAATCGATTTGGCTGATATTAAAGAGCCTATCGTTTGTTGTCCAAATGACCCGGATGATGCCAAGCTGCTTTCTGAAGTTGCCGGCGATCAAGTTGATGAAGTCTTTATCGGTTCCTGTATGACTAACATTGGCCACTTCCGTGCAGCTGGTAAGTTGTTAGAGAAGTTTGGCGGTGTTTTATCAACCCGCATGTGGGTTGCTCCACCGACTAAAATGGACCGTGACCAGTTAACTGAAGAAGGTTACTACTCTACTTACGGTAAAGCCGGTGTTCGTATTGAAACTCCGGGCTGTTCATTATGTATGGGTAACCAGGCACGTGTTGCGGAGAAATCTACGGTACTGTCTACTTCAACCCGTAACTTCCCGAACCGGTTAGGTAATGGCGCCAATGTTTACCTGGCATCGGCTGAATTGAGTGCGGTAGGTGCTATCTTAGGTCGCATCCCGACGCCTGCTGAGTATCAGGAATATGCTAAGCAAATCGATGCAACAGCTGCTGATACTTATCGTTACCTGAACTTCCATAAAATGGAACAGTACACGAAAAAAGCTGATAATGTGATCATGCAGGTTGAAGCTTAATTATTATTTTCCTTTAAAAGAGAATAATTGATAAAAACGCCGCTCTTTAGCGGCGTTTTTTTATGGTTTATTTTTTATAGATTCTTTTTTAGGCAGAGGCTAAAGAAGCTGGTTTTTTGTAAACCAAGCAGAAAGTGAAACGAGCTGAAAGCGGCATATCAAGGGTTTACAGAGCGTTTTGTTTGAAATTTGAGCGGTCAAACAATTAAATGAAAATAAAGCTTGATCTAAAAGTAAAACTGTCTAAAATGCGCATCCACTTCCACGGGGCAGCCCAAAGAAGTGTTTTGATAAGTTTAAGTGATGCAAACATGACTTAAACAGCCAACAAAACTTTGAAAAAAGAGGTTGACATCAAAACTGAGAAGCGTATCATGCGCATCTCGCTTGAGACAAGGTCTTAAGCAACAATGTTTACTTAAGGTATAGGCGAATGCGATTTATATCTTGCTTAGTTCACTAAGCGAAGTTCTTTAAAAATTAGTTATCATGCAATTTGTGTGGGCACTCACGTTAATGTTGATTTTACATAGTCCTTAGGGACAAAAATAAACTTAATGATGAATGACACACAAGTACGACTTACTTTTTAAGTAAGTAATATTTATTTGACAGAATTCATTGAGTCGAAGCGAAAGCTTCACAAACGATTTTTAATTGAAGAGTTTGATCATGGCTCAGATTGAACGCTGGCGGCAGGCTTAACACATGCAAGTCGAGCGGTAACATTTCAAAGCTTGCTTTGAAGATGACGAGCGGCGGACGGGTGAGTAATGCTTGGGAATATGCCTTATGGTGGGGGACAACAGTTGGAAACGACTGCTAATACCGCATAATGTCTACGGACCAAAGCGGGGGACCTTCGGGCCTCGTGCCATTTGATTAGCCCAAGTGAGATTAGCTAGTTGGTAAGGTAACGGCTTACCAAGGCGACGATCTCTAGCTGGTTTGAGAGGATGATCAGCCACACTGGGACTGAGACACGGCCCAGACTCCTACGGGAGGCAGCAGTGGGGAATATTGCACAATGGGCGCAAGCCTGATGCAGCCATGCCGCGTGTGTGAAGAAGGCCTTCGGGTTGTAAAGCACTTTCAGTTGTGAGGAAAGGGGTGTAGTTAATAACTGCATCCTGTGACGTTAGCAACAGAAGAAGCACCGGCTAACTCCGTGCCAGCAGCCGCGGTAATACGGAGGGTGCGAGCGTTAATCGGAATTACTGGGCGTAAAGCGTGCGTAGGCGGTTTGTTAAGCAAGATGTGAAAGCCCCGGGCTCAACCTGGGAACTGCATTTTGAACTGGCAGGCTAGAGTTTTGTAGAGGGTGGTGGAATTTCCAGTGTAGCGGTGAAATGCGTAGAGATTGGAAGGAACATCAGTGGCGAAGGCGGCCACCTGGACAAAAACTGACGCTGAGGCACGAAAGCGTGGGGAGCAAACAGGATTAGATACCCTGGTAGTCCACGCCGTAAACGATGTCAACTAGCCGTCTGTATCCTTGAGATGTGGGTGGCGCAGCTAACGCGATAAGTTGACCGCCTGGGGAGTACGGCCGCAAGGTTAAAACTCAAATGAATTGACGGGGGCCCGCACAAGCGGTGGAGCATGTGGTTTAATTCGATGCAACGCGAAGAACCTTACCATCCCTTGACATCCAGAGAATTTACCAGAGATGGTTTAGTGCCTTCGGGAACTCTGTGACAGGTGCTGCATGGCTGTCGTCAGCTCGTGTTGTGAAATGTTGGGTTAAGTCCCGCAACGAGCGCAACCCCTATCCTTATTTGCCAGTGCTTCGGGCGGGAACTTTAAGGAGACTGCCGGTGATAAACCGGAGGAAGGTGGGGACGACGTCAAGTCATCATGGCCCTTACGGGATGGGCTACACACGTGCTACAATGGCAAGTACAGAGGGCAGCAATACCGCGAGGTGGAGCGAATCCCACAAAGCTTGTCGTAGTCCGGATTGGAGTCTGCAACTCGACTCCATGAAGTCGGAATCGCTAGTAATCGTGGATCAGAATGCCACGGTGAATACGTTCCCGGGCCTTGTACACACCGCCCGTCACACCATGGGAGTAGGTTGCAAAAGAAGTGGCTAGTTTAACCTTCGGGAGGACGGTCACCACTTTGTGATTTATGACTGGGGTGAAGTCGTAACAAGGTAACCCTAGGGGAACCTGGGGTTGGATCACCTCCTTATCTTGAAGTAAAACACTGTTCTCGTTGAGTGTTCACACAAATTGCACTGATAACAAATTAATAAACCTTCTCTTTGAAGGGAAAGACCAAAACTAAGCGTTCTCGCTAGAATGTTCAGTTTTGGTTTTTTAACCAACTTTTTAACCGAATGCGCGTTAAAAACTGTTCTTTAACAATCTGGAAAGCTGATATATATACCCGTGAATAATCGTTTTTATAAACGGCTATTTGCGACGATGAACACAGTGTCGCGCTGTGAACATCAATCCGATAATGACTTCTTCCTTGAGTCATTATCAACTCTTATTCAAGACACTCTATGAGTGCGTGAAAATGTCAGACTTTACAACTTAGTTCGGTTTAGTCACCGAACAGTTGAGCAGTTTCTTCGGAAACTACTTGGGGTTGTATGGTTAAGTGACTAAGCGTATGTGGTGGATGCCTTGGCAGTTAGAGGCGATGAAGGACGTGTTAATCTGCGAAAAGCTCAGATAAGGTGATAAAAACCGTTATAGTCTGAGATGTCCGAATGGGGAAACCCACCCGTCATCAGGCGGGTATCATTAAGTGAATTCATAGCTTAATGAGGCGAACCGGGAGAACTGAAACATCTAAGTACCCCGAGGAAAAGAAATCAACCGAGATTTCCTTAGTAGCGGCGAGCGAACGGGAATTAGCCCTTAAGTGATTTGTACATTAGTGGAACAAGCTGGAAAGCTTGGCGATACAGGGTGATAGCCCCGTACACGAAAATAAACTTATCATGAAATCGAGTAGGTCGGCACACGTGAAATGTTGACTGAACATGGGGGGACCATCCTCCAAGGCTAAATACTCCTAACTGACCGATAGTGAACCAGTACCGTGAGGGAAAGGCGAAAAGAACCCCTGTGAGGGGAGTGAAATAGAACCTGAAACCGCATACGTACAAGCAGTGGAAGCCGGATTTAGTCCGGTGCCTGCGTACCTTTTGTATAATGGGTCAGCGACTTATATTCTGTAGCAAGGTTAACCGATTAGGGGAGCCGTAGCGAAAGCGAGTGTTAACTGCGCGTTCAGTTGCAGGGTATAGACCCGAAACCCGGCGATCTACCCATGGGCAGGTTGAAGGTTGAGTAACATCAACTGGAGGACCGAACACACGTATGTTGAAAAATGCGGTGATGACTTGTGGGTCGGAGTGAAAGGCTAATCAAGCCGGGAGATAGCTGGTTCTCCCCGAAATCTATTTAGGTAGAGCCTCGGATGAATACCACTGGGGGTAGAGCACTGTTAAGGCTAGGGGGTCATCCCGACTTACCAACCCTTTGCAAACTCCGAATACCAGTGAGTACTATCCGGGAGACACACTACGGGTGCTAACGTCCGTTGTGGAGAGGGAAACAACCCAGACCGCCAGCTAAGGTCCCAAAGTACTAGTTAAGTGGGAAACGATGTGGAAAGGCATAGACAGCTAGGAGGTTGGCTTAGAAGCAGCCATCCTTTAAAGAAAGCGTAATAGCTCACTAGTCGAGTCGGTCTGCGCGGAAGATGTAACGGGGCTAAACTAGTCACCGAAGCTGCGGATTCAAACTTTGTTTGAGTGGTAGGGGAGCGTTCTGTAAGCCGTTGAAGGTGTGTTGTAAGGCATGCTGGAGGTATCAGAAGTGCGAATGCTGACATGAGTAACGATAAGGGGAGTGAAAAACTCCCCCGCCGAAAGACCAAGGTTTCCTGTCCCATGTTAATCAGGGCAGGGTAAGTCGGCCCCTAAGGCGAGGCGGAAACGCGTAGTCGATGGGAAACAGATTAATATTTCTGTACTTCTTATAATTGCGAAGGAGGGACGGAGCAGGCTAGGTGAGCATGGCGTTGGTAGTCCATGTGAAAGTGCGTAGGTTGATGGTTTAGGTAAATCCGGACCATCTTAAGACTGAGACACGAGACGAGACTCTACGGAGTTGAAGTCATTGATGCCATACTTCCAGGAAAAGCTTCTAAGCATCAGATTATAAGGAACCGTACCCCAAACCGACACAGGTGGTTAGGTAGAGAATACTAAGGCGCTTGAGAGAACTCGGGTGAAGGAACTAGGCAAAATAGTACCGTAACTTCGGGAGAAGGTACGCCGACTATGGTGATGGGACTTGCTCCCTAAGCTGAAGTCGGTCGAAGTAACCAGGTGGCTGGAACTGTTTATTAAAAACACAGCACTGTGCAAAATCGAAAGATGACGTATACGGTGTGACGCCTGCCCGGTGCCGGAAGGTTAATTGATTGGGTTAGCTCTGCGAAGCTCATGATCGAAGCCCCGGTAAACGGCGGCCGTAACTATAACGGTCCTAAGGTAGCGAAATTCCTTGTCGGGTAAGTTCCGACCTGCACGAATGGCGTAATCATGGCCACACTGTCTCCACCCGAGACTCAGTGAAATTGAAATTGCGGTTAAGATGCCGTATACCCGCGGCTAGACGGAAAGACCCCGTGAACCTTTACTATAGCTTGACAGTGAACATTGCTCCTACATGTGTAGGATAGGTGGGAGGCTTTGAACCCAGCACGCCAGTGTTGGTGGAGCCAACCTTGAAATACCACCCTTGTATGCGTGATGTTCTAACCTGGGGCCCTAATCGGGCTTGGGGACACTGTCTGGTGGGTAGTTTGACTGGGGCGGTCTCCTCCCAAAGAGTAACGGAGGAGCACGAAGGTTGGCTAAGTATGGTCGGACATCATACGGTTAGTGCAATGGCATAAGCCAGCTTAACTGCGAGACAGACACGTCGAGCAGGTACGAAAGTAGGTCATAGTGATCCGGTGGTTCTGTATGGAAGGGCCATCGCTCAACGGATAAAAGGTACTCCGGGGATAACAGGCTGATACCGCCCAAGAGTTCATATCGACGGCGGTGTTTGGCACCTCGATGTCGGCTCATCACATCCTGGGGCTGAAGTCGGTCCCAAGGGTATGGCTGTTCGCCATTTAAAGTGGTACGCGAGCTGGGTTTAGAACGTCGTGAGACAGTTCGGTCCCTATCTGCCGTGGGCGTTTGAGAATTGAAGAGGGCTGCTCCTAGTACGAGAGGACCGGAGTGGACGAACCTCTGGTGTTCGGGTTGTCATGCCAATGGCATTGCCCGGTAGCTACGTTCGGAACTGATAACCGCTGAAAGCATCTAAGCGGGAAGCAGGCTTTAAGATGAGTTCTCACTGGGACTTTAAGTCCCCTGAAGGGCCGTTGGAGACTACAACGTTGATAGGCAAGGTGTGGAAGTGCTGCGAGGCATTGAGCTAACTTGTACTAATGACCCGTGAGGCTTAACCATACAACACCCAAGTGGTTTTAAGATTGTATGAAGACTGACATTAAAAACAAAAGTCACGTACACATAGATTGAATAAGTAGATATATATCGTTTTCCAAGATTGACTGTTTTTGTCTAGCGACAATAGCACTGTGGTACCACCTGATCCCATGCCGAACTCAGAAGTGAAACGCAGTAGCGCCGATGGTAGTGTGGGAGTTCCCATGTGAGAGTAGGACATTGCTAGACTTCTAATTACGAAAACCCGCTTCAAGTGAAGCGGGTTTTTAAATTAAAGTAATTTATTAGCTAATTTATCATTTAAGATGAAGTAAAGTTATCTAACAAATTACAGTTTTTGTCTGGTGACAATAGCAACGTGGTACCACCTGATCCCATGCCGAACTCAGAAGTGAAACGCGTTAGCGCCGATGGTAGTGTGGGAGTTCCCATGTGAGAGTAGGTCATTACCAGACTCCTATTAAAGAAACCCGATTCGAAAGAGTCGGGTTTTTTGCTTTCTACTTTTTGCTTTTTAAAAATAAATTTTCCTTTAACATAACCGATAGTTTTTTAGCAGCTAGTTTTTTAACAGCTCATTTTTTAACAGGTAACAATATGATGTCGTGGCAAGCAACACTTCAATGGCAGGATGCCAGGCAAAGGGCAAAAGTATTACAGCAGATCAGGAGCTTTTTTATTGCCCGTGATGTTGTCGAAGTTGAAACGCCATTACTGTCACAGGGCACCATTACAGATCTGCACTTAGATGCCTTTTCTACCCGTTACGACTACCTCTGTGAGGGGTCTGCAAGCCTCTATATGCAGACATCGCCGGAGTTTGCCATGAAGCGCTTACTGGCCAGTGGTTATGGTGATATCTTTCAACTGTGTAAGGCATTTCGTGATGAAGCCCATGGCAGCCACCATAATCCGGAATTTACTATTTTAGAGTGGTACCGGCTGGGTTTTGATCACTTTCAGTTAATGTCAGAGGTGGGTGACTTGCTTGAGCAAGTTTTAGCCTGTAAACCGGCGACAAAAATCAGCTATCAGCAGGTGTTTTTAGACAAGGTTAATATAGACCCGTTAGAGACCAGCACTGCTGAGTTACTGACACTGATTAAAGCTCATGATAAATGCAGCGACTGGTTGCTTCAGGAGCAGGATATTGACACATTATTACAGTTTGTCTTTAGTGAAATCATAGAGCCTGAGATAGGTTTGGAGGCCCCCTGCTTGGTTTATCATTTTCCGGCATCTCAGGCATCCCTTGCTAAAATATCTGCCGATGATAGCCGGGTGGCAGAGCGTTTTGAATGTTATTACCTGGGGCTGGAATTGGCGAACGGCTTTAATGAACTCACTGATGCCGAAATACAAACAAAGCGTTTTCATCAGGATAATGCTAAAAGGCTTGCCAGTGGCAAGGGAGAGAAGCCGCTGGATGAAAGGTTTATTTGTGCACTTGAACATGGTTTGCCGGACTGTGCCGGGGTCGCCTTGGGAGTCGATCGCCTGGTGATGCTGGCCCTGAAAAAAGACAAGATCAAGAATGTCCTTTCCTTTGCGGTAGATCAGGCATAAAATTTAATTAATGTTATAATATATCAAATGTGATATTATCGCGTTTATAGATGATTTTCTTTTTCTTCATTTGTATTCATCACGAGTTACCACCGTTTACCAGTAAATAAAGGTTCATGCAGAAATGTTAGATAAATTTGGTATCACAGCGGCATCCTTATGTGCCCTACACTGCATACTGTTACCGGTACTGCTTCCGGCTTTACCTTTGCTTGGCTTGAGTTTTCTTGCTGATCATGCCTGGGAGCACGTATTTCTGATGGTAACGGCGGCATTGGGCAGTATCGCCTTGTTCTCCGGTTATAAGCGCTACCACCGTCGTTTATATCCTTTTTACTTGTTATTTATCGGTGTGGCTGTCTACTGGCAAAAACATGACTTCTCAGCTGAAGTACAGCCCTTTTTGATATTTATCGGTACGTCCCTGATTGTTGCGGCACATTTTATCAATTTAAGATTGTGCAACAGCTGTAAGCAATGTACCGACCATGAATGCCACTCAGTTGTGGAAACTGACTAACTCCGCTCTCTTATCTAAAAGGAAATTTAAAGGTTTAAGTCTTTAAGTTTCCTGGTCAGGGTATTCCTGCCCCAACCCAGTTTTTTCGCGGCTTCCTGTTTATGGCCCTGGGTATAGACCAAAGCACGCTCCAGCATAATTTTTTCAAATTCGGGTAATACTTCATCGAGTATGGCGGAATTACCCTGGGATAATTGCTCGTCCATCCATGAGCCAAGGGCACTTTTCCAGTTGATAGAGGTACCGGGACTGGCGATTTTCTTTTCGGTCAGCTCTGCCGGTAAGTCTTCTACCAGGATTTCCTGTCCGCTGGCCATTACGGTGAGAAAGCGACAGATATTTTCCAGTTGCCTGACATTGCCCGGCCAGTTACATTGTTTAAGGAAATTTACGGCATTCTTATCCAGGGTTTTTGTTTCTACCCCGAGTTCATTGGCGGCCTGCTTGAGGAAGTGTTCACACAGCTGTTCTATATCTTCCTTGCGCTCTCTTAAGCTTGGGATGTGAATACGGATGACATTGAGGCGGTGAAAGAGATCTTCCCTGAATTCGCCATTGACCACCCTTTCTTCGAGGTTTTGGTGAGTAGCGGCAATGATCCTGACATCTACCTGGATGGGGGAGTGGCCGCCGATGCGGTAAAACTGGCCGTCAGCGAGCACGCGCAACAACCGGGTTTGGATATCCAGCGGCATATCGCCGATCTCATCGAGGAATAAGGTGCCGTTGTGGGCCTGTTCGAAGCGGCCCTGCCTGACGGTGTTGGCGCCGGTGAAGGCACCTTTTTCATGGCCAAAAAGTTCGGTTTCGATCAACTCTTTGGGGATGGCCGCCATGTTTAACGGAATAAAAGGTGCATTGGCACGTGGGCTGTGAATATGCAGGGCATGGGCGACGAGTTCTTTACCGGTACCGGATTCACCGTTTATCAGCACACTGATACTTGAGCGCGACAGACGACCGATTGCCCTGAATACTTCCTGCATTGCCGGTGCTTCACCAATAATGCCGGCAGCTTCGGGCGCGGCATTGGCGGCCTGGTTTTGGACATTTTGCTCTCTGGCATGGGTCAGGGCCCGTTTGGTTAAGGTGACCGCATCATCAATATCGAAGGGTTTAGGTAAATATTCGAACGCCCCGCCCTGATAGGCATTTACGGCACTGTCTAAGTCTGAATGGGCGGTGATGATGATCACCGGGATATGGGGGTGCTGGGCACTCACGGTTTCCAATAAGGTCATGCCGTCGGTCTTTGGCATACGGATATCGGAAATAATGACTTCCGGCTGGCCGTGATCTAAGGCAATCAATAAATTTTCGCCGTTATCAAAGGAGGCGGTGCTGATATTGGCTGCGGCAAAAGCTTTTTCTAATACCCAGCGAATTGAGCTGTCATCATCAACAATCCAAACTTGTTCAGTAATCATTAAAGTTCTCTTCCGTTAAGGGTAATAAAATAATAAATTCGGTACGACCCGGGTAGCTGTCGCAGGACAGCTTGCCCTTGTGCTGGTTGATCAGGGTTTGTGCAATTGACAAACCTAAGCCGGTACCATTAGGGCGTCCCGACACCATAGGGTAAAACAGGGTATCCTGGATATGGGGAGGAATGCCCGGACCATGGTCGATAATGCTGATCTGTGCCGATAATTTTACCCGTTTGCCGTTAATGGTCTGATTGCTGGTGACCCGGGTTTTAAAATAAATATGGCTGGAGTCGTCCACCGCCTGTACGGCATTACTGACGATATTTAAAATCGCCTGTTGCATTTTTTCCTGATCAAATTCCACATCCGGAATGGAAGGATCGTAATCCCGGATGAATTTAATTTTTTTCGGGTTATTAAAACTCACCAGTTGATTGACCTTTTCCAGCACCAGGTGAATATTTTGTTTGGTCATGTTCGGCAGCTGGTTGGGACCAAGCAGGCGATCAACCAAATTGGTTAACCTGTCTGCCTGCTCGATGATCATTGTGGTGTATTCCTGCTGGCCCGAGGACAATTCTTTATGCAGCAACTGGGCGGCGCCCCTTAATCCCCCGAGGGGGTTTTTAATTTCATGGGCCAGGCCGCGGATAAGATCCCGGGCCGACTCCCACTGCTGTTGCTGGAAGACTTCGATGCTGATTTGTTTTTGCTGGTCGATTTTTTTAAATTCCAGCAACACATGGCTTTGGCGGTCAAACTCAACCGCAGACAATGTAATTTCGGCGGTGAATTGATGAGAGCCGGGAATATGTAATAACACATCGCTGTCGGTAAATTCCTGCCCTGTGGTCACGAGCTGTTGTAACCGTTCGTTATCAATGGAAGCGTTACTGAACACCGTTTCAAAAGCCAGCCCTTTTAATTTATTCTGGCTCCTGTTTAATAAAGCTTCTGCGGCGGGGTTGGCATATTGGATGGTGAATGCGTGATCGAGTATCACCACAGCCGTGACCAGTTGGCCGGGTAACAGCTGTTGATAATCTATTTGTTGTTGATTTTCACATATCTCGTGCAAGACAGAACCCCGATGCACCAAAAAGGTGCATAAATAAATTTTAGTTTACTCAATAATGATCAAATATGCACATAAACAAGGCCAATCGCTGTGTTACTTTGATGCCCGGTGCATATAAAACACAATCGGTTTAGATGATGCAATAACCTTGCCCTGATTGTTGATTAAATCCATTTTAATTTTATGCTCGCCGCGGTCGATATTGCGCAGGACAAACATGGAATGGTCCTGAGGCTCCTGGTAGGGGGTATTGTCGAGATAAAGCTGTATTTTTAAGCCTTTTTTGAAGATGGGTTTAATGCGTCCGGCGACATAAACTGAGCCGGTATTATCCCTTACCGTAGCATTGTTTTCCGGTTGGCTGATACTGACTTGATACTTTTCTTCAATTGCCTTGGGTTTAATATCTAAAATGGAGGTATCTACTGAGGTGAGCTGATCGTTTTTGTTTTCAACTTTAACTTCTTCAGCCCCGGGTCTTGGTGTGTCGGAAAAAACCAGTACGCCTTGCTCATTGCGCCAGACATAAATCTTGGTGGAGGTGGCTTCGACCGCAAAAGATAATAAAACCGCTAACAATACACTTAATCTTTTGATCATGGCGCAGCATTTTCCAATTCCGTTAGAACATCAATTTACCTAAATTATAGATAACAGGCAAAAAAAAGCTCACCGGAGTGAGCTTTTTTCTTACTTTGATTAAAGTGTTATCGGTTAAACACTGTAATACATGTCAAATTCGACCGGGTGGGTGGTTGAGTTCAACCTTTCGACTTCATCGCGTTTAAGGTCGATGTAGGCCTGGATCATATCGTTATCCATGACGCCGCCGGCGGTGAGGAATTCATGATCTGCTTCTAAGGCATTAAGCGCTTCTTCGAAAGAGGCAGCTACCTGAGGGATCTCAGCAGCTTCTTCGGCTGGCAGATCATATAAATCTTTATCCATGGCGTCGCCAGGGTGGATTTTGTTTTTAATACCGTCAAGGCCGGCCATTAACATCGCTGAGAAAGCCAGGTAAGGGTTACCGGTCGGATCCGGGAAGCGTACTTCGATACGGGCGGCTTTCGGGCTAGGTACCATAGGAATACGGATTGAAGCCGAGCGGTTACGTGCCGAATAGGCAAGCATTACCGGTGCTTCGAAACCCGGTACCAGACGCTTGTATGAGTTGGTAGAAGCATTGGTGAAGGCATTTAATGCTTTAGCATGCTTGATAATACCGCCGATGTAATAAAGGGCTGTTTCAGACAGTCCGCCGTATTTGTCGCCGGAGAATAAGTTGACGCCGTCTTTGGCCAGCGACTGGTGACAGTGCATACCGGTACCGTTATCGCCGACTAAAGGTTTCGGCATAAAGGTCGCGGTTTTACCGTAGGCATGGGCAACGTTATGCACCACATATTTATAAATTTGCACTTCATCGGCTTTGTTGACCATAGTATTGAAACGACAGGCAATTTCATTTTGACCCGCGGTGGCAACTTCATGGTGATGGGCTTCAACCACCAGACCCATTTCTTCCATGACCAAACACATGGCAGAGCGCAAGTCCTGTGAAGAATCTACCGGGGCTACCGGGAAGTAACCGCCTTTCACGGTCGGGCGATGGCCGGTGTTGCCGTCTTCATATTCGGTACCTGAATTCCATTTCGCTTCTTTATCGTCGATAGAGTACATAGAGCCACTCATATCGGTATGGAAACGGACATCATCAAAAACGAAGAACTCAGGCTCAGGACCAAAAAGTACGGTGTCGGCAATGCCGGTGCTGCGCATATATTCTTCGGCGCGTCGTGCTACCGAGCGTGGGTCACGGCTGTAGCCCTGCATAGTGGTCGGCTCTAAAATATCACAACGGACATTTAAGGTAACTTCTTCGGTGAAGGGGTCTAATACTGCACTGGCAGCATCAGGCATTAATACCATGTCAGATTCGTTGATTCCTTTCCAGCCGGCAATAGATGAACCATCAAACATTTTTCCTTCTTCAAAGAAGTCTTCATCAATTTGATGATGAGGAAGGGAAATATGCTGCTCTTTACCTTTGGTATCAGTAAAACGAAGGTCAATAAATTTGACATCGTGTTCTTTGATTAAATCTAAAACGGCTTGTGACATTTATTGTCTCCAGTATTATTCGTTCGTTAATAGTAAATGTGTTTTTCCAGTTATCGAATCCACAGCCAAGTTCGTGCCAAAAGTTAAGGTGTTGATATTTATGCTTTTTAAAAAGGGTTACGTTTCTCTTTGCACCAACTTGGTGCGATAGCTGTGCTTTGTTGGTGCATAAACCCTTTTTGGTGCAAAACTTGGTTTTTTACTGCATTATTATTCGCTTCAGTACTTTAGCAGATCAATTGTGATAAATACGTGATCAAAGATAAAAAAACTAACGTTTTCTTTGTTGTTAATACTCCTGTACAATATGCGCCCAAATTATATCCCTATGAGCAAAAGCCAGTGTTAGATAAATTACGCAATATAGCCATCATTGCCCACGTTGACCATGGTAAAACCACCCTAGTCGACAAGCTACTCGAACAGTCAGGTACTTTAGATTCACGCACCGGACATGACGAACGTGTGATGGATTCTAACGATATCGAAAAAGAACGCGGTATCACCATCCTAGCCAAAAACACCGCGATTAACTGGAACGATTACCGTGTGAACATCGTTGACACCCCGGGTCACGCCGACTTTGGTGGTGAAGTAGAGCGTGTTATGTCTATGGTCGATTCAGTGTTATTGATTGTTGATGCTCAGGAAGGCCCTATGCCGCAAACCCGCTTTGTAACTCAAAAAGCGTTTGCTCAGGGATTAAAACCTATTATTGTTATCAATAAAATTGATAAGCCGGGTGCCCGCCCTGACTGGGTTATGGATCAGGTATTTGATCTGTTTGACAACCTGGGTGCCAGCGATGAACAGCTGGACTTTAAAGTGGTTTATGCTTCGGCATTAAACGGCTGGGCTTCACACGAAGAAGGTGTTGAAGGCAGCGACATGACGCCATTATTTGAAACAATTGTTTCTGAAGTACCTGCACCGGATGCCGACATTGACGGCCCTTTCCAGATGCAAATCTCACAACTCGACTATAGCTCTTACTTAGGTGTTATCGGTGTTGGCCGTATTATGCGCGGTAGTGTTAAGCCTAATCAGCAAGTAACGGTTGAAGCGGCTAACGGTAAAGTGCATAACGGCAAAGTGGGTAAAGTTTTCGGATACCTTGGACTTGATCGCCATGAAACCGAAGAAGCCAAAGCAGGCGATATTATTGCGATTACCGGTTTAGGCGAATTAAAGATTTCTGATACCATTTGTTGCCCGAGTGAAGTAGAAGCTTTACCGGCCTTGTCGGTTGATGAGCCTACGGTAACTATGACTTTCCAGGTTAATACTTCGCCATTTTCCGGTCAGGAAGGTAAGTATGTTACCTCACGTAATATCAAAGATCGCTTAGAGAAAGAGCTGGTACATAATGTTGCCTTACGTGTTCAGCAACTTGACGATCCTGATAAGTTTAAAGTTTCCGGCCGTGGTGAATTACACCTGGGCATCCTGATTGAAAACATGCGTCGTGAAGGTTATGAATTAGCTGTTTCTCGTCCTGAAGTTATCATGAGAGAGATTGACGGCGAATTACAAGAGCCCTATGAAACTGTGACCATTGATGTTGAAGAGCAGCATCAGGGGCCTATCATGGAAAAAATGGGTGTACGTAAAGCGGAATTAACCGATATGGCCCCTGACGGTAAAGGTCGTATCCGTATGGACTTTATCATGCCAAGCCGTGGCTTGATTGGTTTCCAGACTGAATTTATGACCTTAACTTCTGGTAGTGGCCTGATTTATCATACTTATTACGAGTATGGGCCTCATAAAGGCGGCGAAATCGGCCAGCGTGTTAACGGTGTAATGATCGCTAACGCTACCGGTAAAGCACTGACCAATGCGATCTTCAACTTGCAAAGTCGTGGCCGTATGATGATCGGTCATGGTGTTGATATCTATGAAGGTCAAATTATCGGTATTCATAGCCGTGATAACGATTTAACAGTAAACGCCCTTAAAGGTAAGCAGTTAACTAACGTACGTTCATCCGGTGCCGATGAAGCACAAACCTTAACGCCGCCTATTTTGATGTCGCTTGAGCAGGCATTAGAATTCATTGATAACGATGAGTTGGTAGAAGTTACGCCTGAGAATATCCGTATACGTAAGAAGTTCTTGAAAGAGAGCGATCGTAAACGCGAAAGTCGTGCGCCTAAATAAGCAAGCATAACCAGGTTATTGCGAATCAAGCCGGCAGATAATATCTGCCGGCTTTTTTATACATGGAAGTATTTATCCTGCGGGCTCAGGGATGAGCAGGAGCTGGGTTATACATGGAAGTATTTATCCTGTGGGCTCAGGGATGAGCAGGAGCTGGGTTATACATGGAAGTATTTATCCTGCGGGCTCAGGAGGAGCTGGAGCCGGGTTTATGTTCGCGGCCAAATGGATTAGCAGCTAAAGCGAAGCAGGCGCAGGGGATTAGTGCTCTGTTTATACGCTCCGGCTGCAGCTTGATAACGCTTTAATTTGCATGACTGGAGTAAATTAAGATATCGGCTAAACTGATAAGGAAATGAGTACGCTAGATTGCGGTTAGCTGTTGTCTCATCAGCCCGCGAGCAGTTGCATAGCAGGAAGCACTGTTTAAGTTAACCTAATTAACAAAAGGACTTGGTCACTATGTCTCCGGATCAACTAAGGGCTTTAAAGCAGCTTCGCCAGTTATTTGAAGAAGGGCGGGCGAATCCCCAACAAATCAAACAACTCTCTGACTTACTTTCTTTAATTAACCAGCAAAGGCCTGTGCCCAGGGACTGGGATACAGATATAAACGACAATACTGATAAGAAAGTGTAGCATTGCCGGACTTTATGCCGCTAAGCTTTAAGTCGTTGCCAGTTGCTTAGCATGGTTTTAGGGTATTAAGCAGCTTCCTTGCCATGCTCGCTTTTAATCACTTGCCTTAAAACGCGCTGCGTCAATAATGGACCATAGGTGGAATACACCGGCAATGATCGCCGGGATCACCAGCCACCAAAGTGCATATCCACCAATGACTATGATGGCAAATATTAAAGCGGCTATGATGCGCCCTTGCACTAATTGTCCTAACCCCGGAAAAAACAGATTACATATTGCGGCGATAACATTACCGCCTGAGCCTTGTGCCATTGGTTTCCCTCTATCGTTGTTTAATTAAGTCTATGTTTTCATTTAATAACAATCACCAGGTTTCGCAATTGCGGCGAATGTGGTTATCATAGTATATCGAGAAGGCTTTCTGGAAACCTTAATTGTTAAAAATTATTAAAAATTTTAATCGTAACTATTACCTGTCCCATCAAAAGACACTGGTACAGTTTGCCGGTTATTTGCTTAAACGTTTGCAGCAGGAGCATATCCACGTGGTGGCGGGTTACCTCGCTTATGTTACCCTGATGTCTTTGGTGCCGCTCATGGTGGTGATGTTGTCGGTGATGACGGCATTCCCGATCTTTGCCGATATCCGGCAGATCATTGAAGAGTTTGTTTATAGTAACTTTGTGCCCACCGCCGGTGATGTCGTGCAACATCATATTTCCGGTTTTGTTGATAATGCTTCCAAGATGTCTGCGGTCGCCATTACATTTTTATTCCTGTTTGCCCTCTTGCTGATCTCCGCCATTGATAAAAGTTTAAATAAGCTGTGGCGGGTGACGGAAAAAAGGCGGGTGATCACCTCATTTTCCATGTACTGGATGGTGTTAACCCTGGGGCCTGTGCTGGTGGGCAGCAGTATCGCGGCAACGTCCTATATCGTTTCCCTGGTCTCCATCGGCGATTATGATATTTTCGGGCTTGCCAATGTGTTTTTGCGTTCATTGCCCTTGCTGGCTTCCATTGCCGCCTTTGTGATCCTTTATATGGTGGTGCCCAACAAGATCATTCCTTTTAAATATGCCCTGTCCGGTGCCACCCTGGCGGCATTATTGTTTGAGCTGGCGAAAAAAGGCTTTGCTTTTTATGTGACGCAATTGCCGTCTTACCAGGCGATTTACGGGGCGCTGGCCAGTATTCCGATTTTATTTCTTTGGGTGTATTTGTCCTGGTTGGTGGTTTTGATCGGCGCCTTGTTTACGGTGTCGCTGCAAGGCTTTTTTGAGCCGAAAAAGCGGGCAGCAAGGCAGGCAGGGATGCTGGGGCCAAAAGACACGGTAAAACTGGCAGAAGCTCAACCGGCAAAATTAACACCGCCGCCGGAAAAACCGGATAAATCGCTGCTGTCACAAGAACAAGAGCTATAAAATTAATTGGCACGACACCCCCCTGGCTGTTGTGCCGCTACTCCCTTTAATGGGGTAATTGGTATAAGCTTATTGCATGCTTCCCTGGAAGGAAAAGTTTATGTCGCGCACCTTATATCCCAAAATATCTGTGACTTCTCAGCAGTGGCTTGATGTCGGGGACGGACACCAGATCTACCTGGAGCAATCGGGTAATGAAAAAGGCATTCCTGTGGTGTACTTTCATGGCGGGCCGGGGGGCGGCTCCAGTGAAAACCACAGGCGTTATTTTGATCCGCAACTGTATCGTATTATTTTGTTTGATCAGCGTGGTTGCGGGCGTTCAAAACCCTCCCCCAGTATAGAAAATAACACCCTGGATCACCTGATTGAGGATATCGAACTTATCCGGGAACACCTGGGCATTAAACAATGGCTGGTGACCGGCGGCTCCTGGGGCACAACTCTGGCATTAGCTTACGGTATCCGTTATCCCGCCCGGGTGTTGGGATTTATCCTGAGAGGCGTTTTTCTGGCCTCAACAGCAGAATGCGACTGGTTGTATAAACCCGGCGGCGCTTCCTGTTTCTATCCCGAATATTACCGTGAATTTGCCGGCCATCTCGGGGGGAAATATAACTCGGATGTGCTTGGCGGTTATCACCAGCTGTTATCCTCGGAAAATGAAGTGGCCGTTATTGCCGCCAGTAAAGCCTGGTACCTGTGGGAGTTGCGTTTATCCACCATAGAGCATGCCCATATCGGCATGGCCCAGGTGGAAGATACTCACCAGGCGTTATGCATGGCGGTGATTTCCAGTTTTTATTTTACCCGGCAATGTTTTATGGATGAGAATTATATTCTCGACAATATCAGTCAAATTCAGGATATACCGGCGATCTTGTTACACGGCCGTTATGATATGGTGTGCCAGCTGCATATTGCCGATCAGCTCTGTCAGCAGTGGCGAAATGCGCAATTACAAATATTGCCCTGCGCCGGACATAGCGGATTTGAAACACAAACTATTGATGCTTTTTGCAAAGCCACCGATACTATGGCAAATTTTTTAACAGAAAAAGAGTCATGATCGCCTTATTGCAAAGAGTTAGTGAAGCCAGTGTCAGCGTTGAAAATAAAATTGTCGGCGAAATCAATCAGGGATTACTGGTATTGCTTGCCATTGAACCGGGAGATAATGAAGCCAAAGCCAAGCGCCTGGCACAAAGGGTGGCCGGATACCGGATTTTTGAAGATGAACAGGGTAAGATGAACCTGAATGTTAAGCAGGTGAACGGCGATATCTTAGTCGTTTCCCAGTTTACCCTGGCTGCGGACACCAGCCGCGGTATGCGTCCAAGCTTTACTTCGGCTGCCGCTCCCGAGCTCAGTGAAAGCCTTTATCAATATTTTTGCGGGCAATTAAGAGAGTTGGACTTTACCGTGCCCACCGGCATTTTTGGCGCAGATATGAAAGTTTCGCTGGTTAATGACGGCCCGGTGACCATTAACCTGACTATCTGATAACACCTATCCCCCTGAAATTATTCCTCTTGCCCCGCTTGCCAGCACTTTAGCCAGGGCGGGATAAGCTTGGGCGGTAAATAACTTTCGGCGAGATATCCTGTCCCGTTTAGCTGCCAGGACTTGGGCAGCAGCTGGATAATGACATTGCGATAGCGGGCAACCGTGAAATAATACAGCCGGTGACTGCTTTGCCGGCGCTTTAATTGTTTCAGCAGCAAGGTGAGTTCGGGAGCCGAAGGCTCGGGCAGGTTAATGGAAAAGCAGCTGTCCGGAGTGAGTGTTTTTAGCAGTAATTGCAGTAAAGTATCCGGGGGATTGGTGGATACTTTCGGCGGCTGATAAATATCATAAATAATCCAGCTATGTTCGCCTGAGTTGTGATGTTTGAACCAGTGATTGATATCGGCATGAATAATCTGGTTTTCTTGAGATAATGGATTGAAATAACGCCGGAAACAGTCAATAACGTTTTGCTCGTATTCAATAGTGAGCCAATCGATAGCCAGTGCTATTTTTTTCATAAAACGCGAAAGGTTACCGCCGCCGAGCCCCAGTTCTATTACCTGTTTTGGCCGAAAAAATAGCAAGGGTAGCAGTAAGGCATTATGATGGGGCAAGGTTAATTGCCAGGGGCGGCTTTTCAGCATCAGGCTTTGCAATACCCGGGAGCAGGTTATCCAGCGGTAATAAGCATTTTCATAAACAGCAATGACCTCCCGCTCCTGATTGAAGTAGAGTAATTTTTTTTGCTGAAACTGAATCGGAAGCCGCATAAAAAAGAATGAATAATAACAAGCTGATAACAACAGATAGGATAAAGCATAGACAATGAAAGTGTGTACTACACCACAAAGTGAAGAAGAGTTTCAGGCTTATTATTTTTTGCGCTGGCAAATGTTGAGAAAACCCTGGCAGCAAGAGCAGGGCAGTGAAAAAGATGAATTTGAGCAGCAGGCGATTCACCGTATGTGTCTTGACGAAGATGGTAATGTGGTTGCCGTCGGGCGGCTGCATAGAAGCGGGCAATTTAGCGCTGAGATCCGCTTTATGGCAGTGGCAGAGGGCCAGCAGGGAAAAGGGCTGGGCAAGCAAATTATCCAGGAACTGGAGCAGGAAGCGCGTAAATTGGGGATCACAGAAATAAGCCTTAATGCCAGGGAAAATGCCGTGCCTTTCTATACCCGGCTGGGATACCAAAACCTGGGTTTTTCTCACTGGCTTTTTGATACCATCAGGCATGATAAAATGGTTAAAAGCCTGGAAGCGCATGGTGGCCATCAAGTGTCTTTAGCAGATGAATTGCAAAGTACCTGGCATCAAACGATCCCCATGAGCCGGGCGATGGATATCCGGGTGTGTTTCTATGACGGCCGGGAAATGATCACGCATTGCGACCCCGATTTTAACAAGAACTTGCACCATACCATGTTCGCCGGCAGCATCTATACCCTGGCGACCTTAACGGGATGGGGTTACGTCTATATGCAGTTACATGAGCAGGGACTTGACGGGGATATAGTGCTGGCTGAGGGCAATATCCGTTACCTGGCGCCGATAAAAGGGCCGGCATATGCGAAAACCTCAACGCAAATGGCATCCGGGGAAGTATCCCCCTTGCGTCAGGGCAAACGTGCCCGCTTTCAAGTTGAAGTCAGGGTTGCCAGTGGCGATAAAGCCGCCGCCAGCTTCACCGGCAGTTATGTGGTCTTGCCTAAATCGATTTAAGCTCAACGTAAACTCAGCTTATGTTCAACAAAAGGAAATATTGGAGATGAAAATTTTATTTTTGCTGGTTACTTTTTTCACCGTAAATTTAAGCCATGCCAATGAGGATGTTGCCCGGGTGTTAGATAATTTCCATCAGGCAGCGGCTGATGCCGATATGCAAACCTATCTGGGATTAATGACAAAAGATGCCGTTTTTCTGGGCACAGATGCCAGCGAGCGCTGGGAAAAGCAGGCTTTTAGCGAGTTTGTAGAACCGTACTTTAGCAAGGGCAAAGGCTGGTTATACCGGCCGCAACAGCGAAATATAAGCCAAAGCGGCGATAACATGGCTTTTTTTGATGAACTGCTCAGTAATGAACATTATGGATTATGCCGGGGCAGCGGTGTGCTGGTAAAAACGCAAGGGGGCTGGAACATTGCCCAATACAATTTATCCATTCCGGTACCCAATGCCATTGCCAAAAAAGTTGTCAAACAGATAAAGAGCTTGTCGCAAGCCAAAGGTTTATGATTGCTCTGCTGCCATTATCCGGCCATGTTCTGATATACTGGCCGGCCAGTATTTTGGTAAAATTAACTATTCAATTAATGGAGGCTTCTTGTCAGGACTAGCAGGTGATAACACGGCTAACAGCGTAGGGATCATAGGTTGCGGCTGGTTGGGCATGGCCCTGGCCACGCAGTTGATGAAAGAAAATATCCCGGTGATGGCAACGACTACCCGGGAGGAAAAAGCCGCTGAGCTTAATCAGGCGGGCATCAATAGCCGGGTATTGCAATTGCCGCAGGTGCCTTCATTACTGAGAGAACATGATATTTTCTCCTGCCGGCAACTGGTGATCTGTATTACGCCGCAGCTGAAAAAAGGCCGGGTCGATTATCCTGAAAAGATTGCCCAGCTGGTGGCGGTGGCAGAAAAAAATGATGTGGAAAAAATTATCCTGCTCAGCACCAGCTCGGTTTATAACGGTCTTGAAGGGGAAGTTTTTGAACAAACCGAGCTTGATATCAGCGCAAATAAAGTGGCAATTGTGGCGCAGGCGGAGCAAAGTGTGCTTAATTTTAACGGTTTATCTGCGGTAATACGCCTGAGCGGCCTAATTGGTCCCGCCAGGCATCCGGGGCGCTTTCTGGCCGGCAAAAAAGATCTTGCCAACCCGGATGCGGCGGTGAATTTGATCCACCAAACCGATGCCCTGGGGTTAATTAGCTGCCTGTTAAAGCAAAAGCAGGCACAGGGGATTTTTAACGGTGTCGCCAATACCCGGGTAAGCCGGCAGCAGTTTTATCAACAAGCGGCCCTTGCCTTAGCTTTGCCTGAGCCGGTTTTTAACGAGCAGGATAGGGGAATAACCGGCAAAGTAATAAACGGGGATAAAGGGCGGCGTGAGTTGTCTTATCAATATCGATATGACGATTTAGTATTGTGGATGAAGAATAGTGAAAACTAATACCGTGAAAATGAATACCATGAAAAAGAAAGCCGTGTTATTTGTGCTGGTGATCTGGGGGCATATTACCCTGTTGGATCTGATGTTTATCAATAACCGGGGCCTGGTGATCTTATGGCAGGAAAACAGCCGTTACCAAACCATTTTCACCCACTTGTTTATTGTCTTGCTGACTTTTGCTCTCTACCTGGCCCTGGTGAAGCTGCAGCAGCGGCTACCTGCTTTTAATAAAACAAGGAAGCCTGCTAAGCTTCGATAGTGTAAAGGGAATTTCCCGCCTGTCATTTTCACCCGGCGGGAATCGATGTACTAAGGCCTTTGGTGTCAGCCTTTCGTTTTGATGCCTAAGGTGCCCAGCCACTGGTTAAAGTCAAGCAGGTTGGCGGGCAAGATCACTTTGCGGCTTTCCTGGCTTAAGCCTTTCATCTGCTGCAGGTATTGCTCGCTTAACTGCATTTCCAGCGCCTGCTTGCCGCCCGGCTGGCTGATGGCGTTGGCGACCTTGGCAATGGAATCCCCGGTGGCGCGGGCGATTGCCAGGATTTCTTCGGCTTTACCCTCGGCAGAGTTGATGCGTCTTTGCATTTCACCTTCGGAAATGTTGATCATTTCCGTTTTTAAACCCTCTGAGCGGTTAATGCGGCTGGCCTTATCTCCCAGGCTTTTGGCCAATATTGCCTTACGCTCGCGTTCGGCATTGACCTGCAATTCCATGGCATTTTTTACCGTCAGCGGTGGGGTGATGTTTTTGATCTCGTACCTGTGTACCCGGATGCCCCAGCTTTCACCGGCCTTGTCCAGTACCTCCACCACCTTGGCGCTGATGATATCCCGCTCTTCAAAGGTACGGTCAAGGTCCAGGGTGCCGATCACAGATCTTGTGGTGGTTTGCGCCAGCTGCATGGCGGCAAAGCGATAATCGGTAATGCCGTAGCTGGCTTTGACCGAGTCCACCACCTGGATATAAATGACACCGTCAACCTCGACATTGACTTCATCCTTGGAAAAACATTCCTGCGGCGGTACATCTATGGTTTCTTCCTTTAAGTCCTGGATAAAAGCGACCTTATCGATAAAGGGCAGTAACAGGTGAAAGCCCGCCTCCAGGGTGCAGCGGTATTTTCCCAGGCGCTCGACAATATAGGCGGACTGGGTCGGTACCAGGCAAATGGCCTGGAAAAACTTTACCGCCAGGTATAAAAACAGCGCCCCCCAGATGGCTAAAATAATCAGTTCCATGTTGTTGATATTGCTCAGATCCATTATTTTGTCCCCTGCATTGTATTGGTTACTTCACCCACGCCGGCAAAAAAGCCTTCAACCTTGGCCAACTCGGCGGGTACCACGGAAACATCGGCGGTGTTGAGAATAGCGCCGGCTTGCTGGATAAATTGCTCCATCAGGCGCATTTTTATCGCCTGATCTCCTCCCGGTTGTTCTGCCGCTGCGGCTATCATATGGATCCCCTGGGCGGTTGCTTCTGCCAGTATGCCGATTTCTTTGGCCCGGCCGTTGGCTTCATTGATTTGCTTTTGTTTATCCCCTTCGGATAAATTAATGGCCTCCTGGCGCTCTCCTTCCGACAGGTTGATGGTGGACTCTTTCTCCGCTTGCGCCAGGGTGATTTCCGCGCGTTTTTGCCGTTCTGCTTCCATTTGTTTTTCCAGGGTATGGATGACATTTTCTGACGGGGTAATGTTTTTCACTTCATATCTTAAGACCTTAATGCCCCAGGGGTCCGAGGCCTTATCTATTTCCCGCACTATGGTTTCATTTAGGGTATCGCGCTCGGAAAAGGTCTGGCTTAACTTTAATTTACCCACTTCCGAGCGCATGGTGGTTTGTGCCAGGTTAATACTCGCCCGGCGGTAGTCTTCGATACCGTAACTGGCTTTGGCGCCGTCCATGACCTGGATATAAACCAGGCCGTCGACATCGATTTGAATGTTATCGCGGGAGATACAGCTTTGTGCCGGAATATCCAATACCTGCTCGCGGATTTCATGGCGGTAGGCGACCCGGTCGATAAAGGGAATAAGAAAATGTAATCCCGGCTGCAATACCGCGCGAAACTTGCCTAAACGTTCAATCACGCAGACTTCGCGCATCGGCACGATCAGCACTAATTTCAGCAGGATAAAAAGCAGGCCGAGAAAAATAAAGGTAAAGCTTGCTAGCATAGTTTGTCTCCTGTGGACCTTGAGTC
This sequence comes from Thalassomonas actiniarum, assembly GCF_000948975.2. Classification (GTDB taxonomy): domain Bacteria; phylum Pseudomonadota; class Gammaproteobacteria; order Enterobacterales; family Alteromonadaceae; genus Thalassomonas; species Thalassomonas actiniarum. Next base: position 5,657,086 of record NZ_CP059735.1, on the reverse strand, counting down.
CTTTGGTGTCAGAGTTGGTGTCAGATTATTGTTATGGGTTGAGCTGTTTATGGCGCCAGCTATTTGGGGGATTCGACGATCAGTGAAATATTGTCTTTGCAGACGATAGTCACCCGGCTGCCGGCGGCGATTTCAGAGCCGTCGCTTAATGCTTTCCAGGTGGTGCCCTGAAATTCGACCCGTCCCGGGTGATTGCCGGGGCCGATTTTTTCAACGACCGTGACTTCCTTGCCGTAACTGTCTACTTCCTCAAAGGTGTTATCTATGCGCTTGGTGTCACTAAAAAAACGCTCGGTGACAAAATACATCACAAACAGCAGCACGGAGGCAATGATAAACCAGGCGGTCAGGGTCAGTGGCCAGGTGTCGAGTAATTGAAATTTTACGCCTAAAGCCACGATCAATGAGGCCAGGCCCAAGTTGAATAAGATACCCCCCGGTACGACAAATTCGGCGCAGGTGAGGATCAGGGCCAGTATCAGCCAGGCTTGAAATGAAAGTATCAACTCCATGGTTAACTCCTTATTGTTTATTTAGGTTAATTAACGCGAGTTAAGTTGCAAGGGTATAAAGGCTCTACGACTTGATAATACCAATTTTATTAAATATCTAACCATTTTCGATGGTCTAAATCTCCAAGTCCTGCGTTGTTTTCAATCACAATAGCTTGCTATTGCTCAATCAAACGCCCTGTTCTTGAAAATTTATCCTTACCGAATTTGGGTCATCTACTTAATGCAATTGGTATAACAACAAGTGTAAATAGAAGGTAACAAGTCTGACATATTATGTCAAACTTGTTACTGAAAATGCATATCCGGGAGAGGGGGAAATACTCGGCTGTTACTTTAGTTCACGGCTTTCCAGCTTAATGGCCAATGGCCGGAAGATGGCTTCGGCAATAATGGCACCGTATAAGAGTATCAGCAGGTTAACGGCATAAGCGGTATGCAGGCTGGTATCGCTATCCAGCGCGCCATGATGGCTGTGGATGGCAACCGAGCCTGTCAGTAAACCAATAAGGGCGCCGCCGTAAAGAAAGGTGATTTGTTTTTTAAATATCAGCGATAAGTAGTCACTGGCGGGACTGGGGCTGATTTCACTGGCAAATAAATATCTTAATCCGCGAATAGATTTCATCAAGCCATGTGGGCCAAAAGCAACCGCAGTGCAGGCATACATAAAGAGGGCCAAAAATAAGCCGCCATAGAAATCGCTGAAGTGTTTCAGCTCTCCTCCCAGTAGAAATAACATTAAAATCGCGCCGGCGACCACCAGCAGGGCAATAAAACTTTGCATCATATTTGTCCTTTTCCAATTGACATTCGGGGTTGGTGAAACCGCAAATAACTCTTCCTGTTTAACATTGAGTGCCGCCGCAATGGCCTGCTGGGTTTCCAGTGAGCTGTTGCCTTCTTTTTCCGCCCGTTGAATGGTGCGCAGGCTTAAGCCGGATGCCTTGGCCAGCAATTCCTGTGACCAGCCGTTGTCGTGACGCAGATATTTTATGCGCTCGGGGGATAAGTTCATCGGACGTTGTTGCAAGGGTAAACTCCAAAAAAGTGATTTGCTGTTTCGGGACCAAAGATGCCAAAGCGGTTAAAAAAAGACGAGCAATCCCTTACGTCATTATAACGTCACCGTTATGACATGCCAGTAAAAACAAGGGCTGTAGGGATATCAGAAAATCGACTGAGCAATGAAGGAGAGCTGGGAAGAGGAGCATTAAAAAAGCCAGCCAACGTATAAAACGTCAACCAGCTTTTAGTTAGTACCTGTTAACTATAGCTCAATTTTGGCAATAGCAAGTGCTTATGCTGTAAAAAAGCTTAAAAACTCGGCAACAGGTTTTCCGGCATCAGCTGATTAAACTGGCCGTCACCGATAATACCTGAGGCTTCGACAATATCCGGAGCAAAATAGCGATCTTTGTCGTAGTAGGCGACATGGGTGCGCAGCAGGCCTTTGGCAATTTCTACCTTGGTTGAACCTTTAAGCGGCGCCCTGAAATCAAGGCCTTGTGCCGCCGCGAGTAATTCTACCGCCAGTACGCCATTGGTATTTTCTGCCATGTCTGCCAGACGACGTCCGGCAAAGGCGGCCATGGAAACATGGTCTTCCTGGTTGGCGGAAGTCGGCAGGCTGTCAACCGAGGCCGGGTGGGCCAGGGTTTTGTTTTCCGACGCCAGTGCCGCCGAGGTGACCTGGGCGATCATAAAGCCGGAGTTTACCCCGCCGTTTTCTACTAAAAATGGCGGTAGTTTACTCAGGTTGGCATCGATCAATAAGGCCATGCGGCGCTCGGATAACGAGCCGATTTCGGCAATGGCCAGTGCCAGGTTATCTGCTGCCATGGCAACCGGCTCTGCGTGGAAGTTACCGGCAGAAATAAAGTCACCTTCATTGGCGAACACTAACGGGTTATCGGTCACGCCGTTGGCTTCGACATGCAAGACTTCGGCGGCCTGGCGGATTTGTGTTAAACAGGCACCCATCACCTGGGGCTGGCAGCGCAGGGAATAAGGATCCTGTACTTTTTCACATTCGAAATGGGACTGACCGATTTCAGAGCTGTCGCCGAGCATTTCACGGTAAGCGCGGGCGGCATCGATTTGACCTTGTTGTCCGCGGATCTGGTGTACGCGATCGTCAAATGGCGCCCGGCTGCCCATGGCAGCTTCTACCGACATCGCGCCGATAGTGGTGCCTGCGGCATAAAGATCTTCTGCTAAAAATAAACCTTCTAAAGCAAAAGCGGTGGAAGCCTGGGTGCCGTTTAATAGCGCCAGGCCTTCTTTGGCGGCCAGGGTGATCGGCTCAAGTCCGGCAATGCGTAAACCTTCTTTGGCGGGGATCACTTCGTCCTGATAAGACATTTCACCTTCACCCAATAGCGGCAGTACCATATGGGATAAAGGCGCCAAATCACCCGATGCCCCGACCGAACCTTTTTTCGGTACGCAGGGGTAGACTTCGGCATTAAGCAGCTGGATTAATGCCTGGATCACGGATAAACGGATACCGGAGAAACCGCGGGCGAGGGAGTTGATTTTCAACACCATCATCAAACGTACCGTGGCATCTTCCATATATTCGCCAAAACCGGCGGAATGGGAAAGCACGATAGAGCGCTGTAATAATTCCAGCTCTTCCTCTTTGATGCGGGTGCTGGCCAAAAGACCAAAACCGGTATTGATACCGTAAACCACTTTGCCGTCGCGGATCACTTGCTGTACCGCTTCCGCGCTTTTGTTGATGGCGTCAAAGGCGCTTTCATCCAAAGAGTATTGGATGCCGTCATAACTGTTAACGGCACGAAGCTGGGCCAAAGTCAGCTGGCCCGGGATAATATTAAGTTCGTTAAGTACTTGTTCAGTCATCTTAGGCTCCTTTTTTACCGTTGGCGCCGTCGATCATCGGCAGATCCAGTCCCTGCTCCTTGGCGCAGTTAACGGCAATATCGTAACCGGCATCGGCATGGCGCATCACGCCGGTTGCCGGATCGTTCCACAGTACCCGGCCAAGGCGTTTATCGGCGGCTTCTGTGCCGTCGGCAACAATGACCACACCGGCATGTTGGCTAAAGCCCATACCGACGCCGCCACCATGGTGCAGGCTGACCCAGGTAGCACCGCCTGAAGTGGACAATAAGGCGTTCAGCAGCGGCCAGTCAGAAACTGCATCCGAGCCGTCCATCATGCTTTCGGTTTCACGGTTAGGAGAGGCAACCGAGCCAGAATCGAGGTGGTCGCGACCGATCACTACCGGCGCCGATAATTCGCCGTTTCTGACCATTTCATTAAAGGCCAGTGCCAGGCGGGCGCGATCTTTTAAGCCGACCCAGCAAATACGTGCCGGTAAGCCCTGGAATTCGATGCGCTCTTTGGCCATATCCAGCCAGTTGTGCAGCTGAGGATTGTCCGGGATCAATTCTTTTACTTTGGCATCGGTTTTGTAGATATCTTCCGGATCGCCGGATAAGGCAACCCAGCGGAAAGGCCCTACGCCTTCACAGAACAGCGGGCGGATATAGGCAGGCACAAAGCCCGGGAAATCAAAGGCATTTTTTACGCCTTCTTCCAGTGCCATCTGGCGGATATTGTTACCGTAATCTGTAGTGGCAGCGCCGGCGGCCTGCAGGTCGAGCATGGCTTGTACCTGGACAGCCATCGACTGTTTCGCGGCTTTAACCACGGCGGCTTCGTCTTTTTGACGCATTTCGGCGGCGTATTCCATGGTCCAGCCTTTAGGCAGGTAACCGTTTAACGGGTCATGGGCAGAAGTCTGGTCGGTTACTACGTCTGGAGTGATACCGCGTTTTACCAGCTCAGGGAAAACATCGGCAGCATTGCCTAACAGGCCAACCGAGATGGCTTCGCCTTTGGCATGGGCTTCATCAATCAGGGCTAATGCCTGGTCTAAATCTGTGGCTTTGGCATCGACGTAACGGGTGTTTAAACGAAAATCGATACGGGTTTCATCACATTCCACCACTAAGGCAGAGAAACCAGCCATAGTTGCTGCCAGGGGTTGAGCGCCGCCCATGCCGCCTAAGCCGCCGGTTAATACCCATTTTCCTTTGGCATTACCGCCAAAGTGCTGCTTGGCCATGGCGGCAAAGGTTTCGTAGGTACCCTGGACGATACCTTGTGAGCCGATGTAGATCCATGAACCGGCAGTCATCTGGCCGTACATCATCAGGCCTTTTTTATCCAGCTCGTTGAAATGTTCCCAGTTACCCCAGTGTGGTACCAGGTTAGAGTTGGCGATCAATACCCGCGGAGCATCAGCATGGGTTTTAAATACGCCAACCGGCTTGCCAGACTGTACCATCAGGGTTTCATCGTCTTCCAGGCGATCCAGGGTTTCTACTATCTTGTCATAGCACTGCCAGTCGCGGGCGGCGCGGCCGATACCGCCGTAAACCACCAGGGATTGCGGGTGCTCGGCAACTTCGGCGTCGAGGTTATTCATCAGCATGCGCTTGGCTGCTTCGGTTAACCAGCTTTTCGCGGTGATTTCACTGCCGCGGGCGGCGCGAATATTACGGCTGGTATCTAAGCGGTTATTTTCTGTCTCATTACTTGTTGTCATGATCTGCTCCTCAAGTTCTGATCTTAAAAAGTTAAATGGCTTCCCAGGCGGTATTTATTGCCCGGTGAAGTTAGAATGGCCAGGCTGACGACACCCTGGCTGGACCAGGTGCGGCGTTTTACCTGTAAACAGGGTTGTGTCTGCCCGATGGCGAGCAGGGCACAGGTTTCTTTGTCGGCGAGCACGGCTTCCACTTCATGGGTGGCTTCGGTGAGCGGCGCTTCCACCGACAGGTATTCATGGGGGGTGATCACCGTGAAATCCTGGTGTAAATAGTCAGGCACCAGGCGGGCATTAACAAAACGTTGCTCCAGCTGGATTGGCTGATCATCTTCAAAATGCAGCACTTCGGAGTAAAACACGGTTTCATCGGGTTTTACCGCCAACAGGATTGCCATTTCCTCATTGACGGGTACGGCTTTAAGTTGCCTTTGCTGCGCGTGATGCTTATGTCCCCTGACCTGGATTTCGTCGGCAATATTTTTGATTTCCAACAGGGATGACTGGGATTTAAAGGTGGCGACAAAAGTGCCGGCTCCCTGGGATCTCACCAGCAGCCCCTGCTCGGTCAGTTCCTGCAATGCCCGGCGGGCGGTCATGCGGCTGACGGTAAACTGCTCCGCCAGTTCGTTTTCCGAAGGCACCTTGGAATGCTCGCACCACAGACCGGATTCGATCATGTCGCAAATATGTTGCTTGATTATGGTGAATTTCGGCGTTGTCATCGGGTGCGAGATCTCATTTTGCAGTTTAGCTTGTATATACAATCTCATATTTTAGTTGTATATACAAGCTTGCTTGTTTAATTGCATTCAAGTACATTGGCATCAGATGGCGGCTCAGGTTAACCGGGCTGCAAATCCGGTGAGCAATGGCACTTATCTTCAGCGTTTGCTGTCGGCAGTAAACCGGGTTTATTTACTATAGTTCAGGGGAATGATTTACCGCTGGCAGGGGAGAATTTTATGACGGTAAAAACACAACAATGGCAAACCCTCTGGGTCAATATCAATCTGGCTACCATGACAGAAGGCGGTGCCGGTTACGGCATTATAGAGCAGGGGGCGCTGGCGGTAAGCGAGGGGAAAATTGCCTGGGTTGGGGCGCAGGCTGAGCTGCCTGCATATGACCAGAGACAGGTTGAAGTTATTGACGGTCAGGGGCAATGGCTGACCCCGGGGTTGATAGATTGTCATACCCACCTGGTTTATGGCGGCAACCGCGCCAATGAATTTGAGATGCGCCTGCAGGGGGCCAGCTATGAAGAAATTTCCAATGCCGGCGGCGGCATAGTTTCCACCGTTGCCGCCACCCGAAAAGCGAGTGAGCAGGAGCTGTTTTCCTCGGCCCTGCCCAGGTTAACCGCCTTGCATCAGCAGGGGGTAACTACGGTTGAAATTAAATCCGGTTATGGCCTGGACGCCGAAAACGAAATAAAAATGCTGAAAGTGGCCGGTTTGCTGGCACAGGCATTGCCGGTAACGGTCAGGCGCACTTTCCTCGGCGCCCATGCCTTGCCTGTGGAATATAAGGGCAGGGCAGATGATTATATCGAGCTGGTGTGCGAGCAAATGATGCCGCAAATCGCCGAGGATAAGCTGGCGGATGCGGTAGATGTTTTTTGTGAAGGCATAGGTTTTAGCCTGGAGCAAACCCGGCGGGTGTTCAATAGTGCGAAAAAACACCAGTTGCCGGTGAAAGTACATGCCGAACAACTCTCGGATCTGGGGGGCACAGAGCTGGCGGCTGATTATCAGGCGTTATCTTCGGATCATCTGGAATTTTTATCCGAGGCCGGGGTTAAGGCGATGGCAAAAGCCGATATGACGGCGGTATTGCTGCCGGGGGCTTTTTACTTCCTGCGGGAAACCCAGCTGCCCCCGATTGAGCTTTTACGTGAACACAAGGTGGCGATGGCGATTGCCAGCGATGCCAACCCGGGCTCTTCACCGATAAATTCCATCCAGTTGATGCTGCACATGGCCTGTACCCTGTTCAGGTTAACCCCGGCAGAAGCTTTGGCGGGGGTGACCTGTTTTGGGGCCAAAGCCCTGGGGCTGGCGGATAAAAAAGGTCAGCTGGCCCCTGGTTATGATGCCGACTTTGCCCTTTGGAATATCAGCCAGCCGGCAGAGCTGAGTTACCAGTTTGGTGTTAATCCGTTAACGGCCCTGGTAAGGGCTGGTGTTAAAGTTATCGGTTAGCTTTTGCCTGCTTAATGTCTGTACAATTATTAAGTGATTGATTAGGCTTAGCGTTACCTGTTCCATTTGCAGTAACGCTAAGATCTGATTATGTCTCACCCGCGCAAAGGCCTGATTTTTTCCAAAGCAATCCTAGTGTATTGCCTGCTTGCTTTAACTTTCCCCGTTCAGGCGGCAGCAAGTGTTTATCCGTCCCCCCTGGCTTTATTTCTTGGTTGCGCAGGTTTTATTGCCGGTCTTGCCCTGGCGGTGATGTTTTTTTTATTTGCCAATAAAGAGCTGGGGTTGGGTAAATGGTATTATCCGGGGTTGTTATTGGTAAATACCCTGGCTCTGCTCTATCTCGTTATCCACTTTGACAGCGAGCCTGATCAGCTCTATCTGGTGCTGCTGGTTTCTGCGCTGCTGATCAACCTGATTTTTTTCATCGGCAGCAAACAAGCGTTTCCACCGGGGGATAGCGAGGCAAAAAGTTTTAGTAAGTTCAGTGTTATCCTGGTGGCATGTGCCGATCTTGGCTATTGTGCGGTCTTGTTTACCTTGCCGTTAGCCTGGTCTGTTTACGGCTGGTTGTTTATCGGCGGCTTGATACAAGTATTATCGGCATCTTTAGCCGGTTTAGCCGCAGCCGGCCAGGTCAATAGTAAGCGATTTTTTGCCCTTTTTGTCCCGCAGTGGCTGCTTACCTGTGCTTTTGTTGTGTTGCTTTATTTATGGCTAACTTCTATGGTGCCCTTGTCATGGCTGCTGGCCAGTATCCTGGTCAGTTTCACCCTGGTGCTGTTGAATACTTCTCTGGTATTAACTGGCTTGCTCAATGAGGGGCGGGAAGAAAAGAGCGGCGACACCAAAATTTCCAGCGAAGATCTGTTTTCCTATACCCATGATCCGGCCACTAATTTGCCTTCCTACCAGCAAGCACTGAAACAGTTCGAGCGGGTACTTAAGCAGGGCGGCAATCAGCGCTTTGCCGCCATTGTCTTTAAACCGGTCAATTTTCAGCAGGTTAATTCGGTGCTGGGACATCATAACTCTGATCTGCTGCTATTACAGCTGGCTTACTGCATACAGCAAAAAGTCGTGGAAAATACCGCGCTGGTAAATTTCGATGCCAGCCATCAGCCAATACGGCTGGCGCGGCTGCAGGGGCTTAACTTTTTGGTTGTGGTCGAACTGGCGCATAGTCCTCACCCTGAAAAAATCATTATCAAGGACTTATGTCAGCAACTTTCCGATGCCGTGCCCGATGCCATGAGTTTTAAAAGTTTCTCCCTTAACTTTGAGTTGGCATTCGGGGTTGCCTTTGCCCAGGGACATGAAGCCGGTGCCGCCGAGCTGATTGCTTTTGCCGGGGATGCCTTGCTCGATGCCGAGCAACACCAGCAAAACTTAAGTTATTTTGATAACAGCACCACCTTGTATACCGAGCAGCAGCTATTGAAAATGGAACGTTTAAAACAAGATTTAATGGAAGAAAACCTTCGCTGGTATTTGCAGCCGCAAATCGCCTTAGGCGATAAAAGCATTAAAGGTTTTGAGTTGATGGTGCACTGGTACTGTGAAACCGAAGTTGCCCAGGAGCTGCATGAGTTTATCGATATTGCCGAACAAAGCGGTGAAATTCATTTGCTGATGAAAAATATGATCCTGCAGGCGTTCCGCGTGCTGGCTCAATTGCAGCAGCTGGGTATCTACCGGCCGTTATCGCTGAATATTCCCAGTAAAGATTTACTGGAAAGTGAATTGGTTGATTTTATCGAATTGCAAAGCGGTATCTTTGCCATCGAACCTGAATATCTGGTGATAGAATTAACCGAAGAGGTGATGTTATCGGCTTCGACCCGGACCAAGGCGATTATCGATCAGCTCAAGGTGCTGGACATAGGTATCGCGATTGATCAATTCTCCGGCAGTTATGAATCGTTACGTTATTTGCGAAAAATGGCGATCAACCAGGTCAAAATAGATTGCTCCCGCCTGGACGGGCAGGAAGAAAACCGTGCGGATAAGGCGATCATCAATGCGCTGATCAATCTCACCAGGAGCATGGGCCTGCCTATGATAGGCATAGGCATAGCAACGCAGGAGGTTGAAAAAATGTTTGTTGCCATGGGCGGAGAGGTCGCCCAGGGCAAGGTGATTAACCGCGGCGTGGTGCCGGATGAACTGGCCATCTGGCTTAAACGTTGGTACAGCCAGTATCCGCAGGCGAAAGAGGGTAAAAGCTAAGCTAACCGGCCTTAGAGCCGGGCTTATTTGTCAAGCCCCTGAGTAATTGCCGGTAAGCGCCTGTGGTTATTTGTTATCTGTTGTGAAAACTATTCGAGATCCAGGGGTTCCGGTGACAAGACGATACCGGTATTATCCACATAGACATGGTCGTCGGGGAGAATCGTTACGCCGGCAAAGTTAACGGCCAAATCGCTTTCTCCCGTCATCTGGTCGGGAGCGCCTACCGGAATGGAAACCAGTCCCTGAATGCCGATATCAACGTCTTCAATGGCATCGACATCGCGCACGCTGCCATAGCAGATGATGCCTTCCCAGCCATTCTTTTCCGCCAGGCGGGCCACTTCAATATCGATCAGCGCGCAACGGGTAGAACCGCCGCCGTCAATCACCAGTACCTTGCCTTCACCGTCCGAGTCAAGCAGCTGCATAATAAGGCCGTTGTTTTCAAAGCACTTAACGGTGACTACTTTGCCGCCGAATGAGTTTCTGCCGCCATAATTACTGAAAATAGGTTCAACAACGTCGATCAGATCAGCGTAGACGTTACATAACTCAGAAGTATTATATTCCATGGCAGTTCTCTTCAAATTTTCAATAAGATAAGTGAATTTTACACCCAGTATAACCTGCTGTGGCTAAGGTACAACAGAAATACGTCCGAGTTGCTTAAATAAAATCTTGTCTACAGTTATTTTGTTGATTGGTGATAAGGTGTTGTCAATAAATCATTTTGCTGCTTAACTCAAGTTGTTAATGACTTGTATTTACAGAGAAAACACTATCTAATGTCAGCATCCATGATCATTTTAATAAAGAAATTGTTGTTATGGAAGAACACCTGCTAGCCCAGGCCTTGCTGTTTGCGATAGAAGCATTTGTTTTTGCTTTATTGGCATTTTTTCTCTGGATTTATTATCAGGGATTAGGTCGTCAATATGTCAAATTATGGATGCTGAGTTTGCTTGCCTTGTCGGTAAGCTCAGTCGCTGTCTCCCTGCAAAACTATTATTATGCGCTACCGCAAACCCATATTATATCAGTTGTATTAGAGGTTTTTGAGCAAGTTTTCCGCTACTTGCACTTAGTATTATTACTATTTGGTCTTTATTGTGCAAAAACTCAAAGAAGCCTGGCAGGTAAAGAATTGTTCTGGGCTACAAGCTTAGTCCTGCTGTTGGGCGGCTTGGCGACACTTTTATATGCTTTTGAGCAACGTGATGTTTTTAATCGCTTTTATTTAAGGGTCAGTCTGCAAACTTTTGTTTTTGGCTGTAGTTTACTCGGCGCCAGTTTTTACCTGTTGTTTTCTCCCAAACAGCATTTTTCCAGTAAGATCTTAATGTGGTTGCTATTTTTGATGGGCGCCCGTTATCTGTTATTTTCTTTCGCTTCCATCATAGCCATCACCGAAGACTGGTTTGGGGAATTAAGCACTATGATGGTGTTTATCGACTTTGGCGCCAACAGCATTTTAGGTTTTACTATGTTGATCTGGATGCAGGGGGCAGAGCGCAATGCCGCCCTGGTGGCCATGAGCCAAATTCAGTATTTAGGCAAACATGACTCCCTGACCGGGGTATTAAACCGTGAGCAAGTGATCGAAAAACTGCCCCTGGCCATGACCATGGCGTTAGAGAAAAATAATAAGCTGTCTATTTTTCTGCTCGATATTAAACACTTTAAATTCATCAATGATACCTATGGCCTCAAGGCGGGAGATTATCTGCTCGGTGAAATCGCCAAACGTCTGAATAATAGTATTTTATTGCCGCAAGTGGTGGGGCGTCTTAGCGGTGACTCTTTTGTTTTTGTGCTCGATATTCAGCGTGCCCATATGCTTGATATGGCGCTGGATCACTTGCATGAATTGATCTCCCGACCATATCGCTACCAGGATCATGAAATCAGCATTAGCTGCAGCATAGGTTATTGCTTCTTTCCCGAGCATGGTGAAAATGCCGAAGAGCTACTGCAAAATGCCAATATGGCGCTGTTTGAGGCAGAAAGCCATAATAAACCGAGTGTTGAATTTGATGAAAGCATGCAGTCACAGGGGCGTTATTACCTGCTGATGGAAAAGGAAATACGCAATGCCCTGGCGGCGGATGAATTTGTACTTTATTTTCAGCCGCAACTGAACCTGCTGACCAATCGCCTCGAAGGGGTTGAGGCCCTGGTGCGTTGGCAGCACCCGGAAAAAGGCCTGCTTACGCCGGATAAATTTTTGCCGGATATTGAAAAACTGGGATTAAACAGCGAACTGGATGGTTATGTATTAAATAAAGCTTGCCAGACCATAGGGGAATGGTATGAGCGTTATCATCGCCGGATTGTGATTGCGGTGAATATAACCGCGGTTGAGTTCCAGGATCCTGAACTGGTGGATAAGATCCAGGCGTTATTGTTTGAGCATAATGTGCCGTCGAGTTTCCTGGAGCTGGAAATCACCGAAAATATGGTGATGACAGATATTAACAGCGCCATGGGTACTATCGTCACCTTGCAGAGCATGGGCATCAAGGTTTCGATCGATGACTTTGGTACTGGATATTCATCCCTGGTATACTTGCGTAAGTTACCGATAGATAAGATAAAAATAGATAGAAGTTTTATTACGGAAGTGGCTTCAAATGATTCTGATTTAACCATAGTCAAGTCTATGGTGGAGCTATCCCACGGCCTGGGCAAACGGGTGCTGGCGGAAGGGGTGGAAACGGTAGAGCAGCTTAATTTATTGCGTCATATCGGCTGTGATGCGGTTCAGGGATATTTTATTAAAAAACCCCTGCCTGAAGATGAGTTTGTCCAGTACTTGAAAAGAAGGTGATGATAAAAAAATAGGAGGGTAAATAATAGCTAAAATTTGCAAGTTAATGGCTATACTTGTAAGAAAATGAAGGATGTAGGAAGCGATAAGGAAGTGGGAGGCCGAAAGTGGCGAGATGACCTCTGCCTATACTTAGGTGTGATATAAAATAAATGATTTTTAATAAACTGCTTAGATGAGGTTATATGTTAATTAAGCATAAACTTATTGCGAATACCCTGGTGCTGGTAGTGGCTATGTTGTCAATGCTGGTCATTATTAATTATTCGGTATCGTCTTTAGGAGATGATCTGAAAATTGCCCGTGAAGTTGCCAATGTTGAAACCGAAGTGTTGCAGTTACGACGGCATGAAAAAGATTTTATAGCCCGCAAAGAACTGAAATATCAAGACAAGTTTGTTAAGCAAATGAAAGACTTGAAAAAAGATGTCAACTTTCTGGACGCCGATTTGCGCGAAGCCGGGGTTGATCTCGCGGAAATTGATACCTTGCGAAAAATACTGCAAGAATATCAGCAACACTTTAACGCGCTGGTGGCATCTCAGCAAAAAATCGGTCTGCACCCTAAAGACGGTCTTTATGGCCAGCTGCGGGGGGCCGTGCATGATGTCGAAGAGTTAATCGGTACCAGCGATTACCAGCTAAGGGCCGGCATGTTGCAGTTAAGGCGTAATGAAAAAGATTTTATGCTGCGCCTGGATGATAAATATGTCGATAAGTTTGCCAAGAACTTAGCACTTTTGCAGGGGGATGTGGACAACAGTGAACTGGCCTCCAGCAAGAAAGGGCAAATTAATAATTTGCTGGCCAGTTATCAGGGGGCCTTTCTTGACTTAGTGCAGGAGCAGAAACATTTAGGCTACTCTTCCGCCAATGGTATTCTCAAGGAAATGCGCAGTACTGTGCATCAGGTGGATAAAGTGATGGCCAGTTTGTTGAAAAAAAATAACGAGTTGGTTGAAGAGCATAAGAGCTGGATAAACCTTACCTCTTACAGTATTGCGATTATTGTGTTAACTATTGCTGTTGGTTTCGCCGTGGTGCTGACCCGAAGCATTATCTCTGCTATTTCCGAAATGAAAAGTACTATGGAAGTGGTGGCAAAAACCAATGATCTGACCGTGGTGGTAAAAGAGTCCGGTAAAGATGAACTGGCGGATATGGCGAAAGTCTTTAACAGCATGATCACCAGTTTCAGAAGTTTGATTGTGGAAGTTAACCATTCCGTGAGCACTTTAAACGGTGCGACCCAAAGCCTGGCGGAAAATATCAGTATTTCCAATGTTGGTGTCGAAGCGCAAATCCAGGAAACGGATATGGTGGCCACCGCGGTTACGGAGATGGTGGCGACGGTGGATGAGATCGCCAGCAATACCCATGAAGCCGCCAATAAAGCGGAAATGACCAATCAAAATGCCGACCAGGGCAAGCAGGGGGTGGATAAAACCATCAACCAGATCGAGCTGTTATCGGAAAAACTGCTGGAGTCGGAAAGTGTTGTCAATGAACTAGCCAAAGACAGCGATACCATAGGCTCGGTACTGGACGTGATCCGCGGTATCGCCGAACAGACCAATTTGCTGGCCCTTAATGCGGCGATCGAAGCGGCCCGGGCCGGAGAGCAGGGACGTGGCTTTGCCGTGGTCGCGGATGAAGTCAGAACCCTGGCCAGCCGTACCCAGGACTCTACCCAGGAAATCGAAGGGATTATCAGTTCATTGCAAGGGCGTACCAAGGAAATTGTCGAACATATGGCCAGCTGCCGTACTCAGGGACAAAGCAGCGCCGAGCAGGCAAGCATTGCCGGTACTATGCTGGAGGAAATCAATCAGGATGTTTCTACTATCATGGAGATGAATACCGCCATTGCTACCGCCATTAAAGAGCAAAGCGCCGTGGCTTCGGAAGTGAACCAGCATGTGGTCTCCATCAGGGATGTAGCCGAGCAGTCGGGTTCGTCGGCACAGCAAAATGCGCAGATGAGTGAAGAACTCTCCCAGCAGGCGGATGTGCTGCATAATGAAGTCAGCCGCTTTAAGGTTTAGTTGTTAATGAAGCCGCTGTTGGTTGTTTATGGCTTTGGCTGTAAACAACCAATATAAGGGGTTGAGCGGCGAAGAGTTACTGCTTAAGTAAGGAAGTCTTAAAGCTGGGTGATGCTGATATTAGCTTCCCGGGTTAATTTATTATTTTTCATGGCGTTGAGGTATTCAGGCCATAATACTTGCTGCTGACGGCATAAGCCCAGCAAATAAGCCTCAGAATAAATTGCCTGGTGCTGATCATCAAAAATAAAGCGGTAGCCATGTTTACCTGCCGCTTCTATCTTCTTCAATAACACCTGTTTTTTATGAGCTATTAAGGGGATCTCCCAACCGGAAACCTGGCTGGGGTTTGCCCCTTGAGCTTGTTTGCCTTTCGCCGGCGCACTTTTTACCGGAGAGAAAACCCGTAAATACTCAAAACTCAGCTGATATTGCTGCTCCTGGTCTTTCTGCTCGATAAAATCCAGGGTCAGGGTTGCCGTATCAGCGGCCAGGGTAAAACGGGTAATTTTCATCTCTTTTAACTCAGGCTGTTATCACGCTGTTATAAAATAAAGCGGCTTAAGTCTTCATCCTTAACCAGCTCGGTCAGGGTCTCTTTAACATAGCTTTCATCAATGACTACCGTTTCACCGGCTCTGTCGTTGGCGTTGAAGGAAATATCTTCCACCAGGCGCTCCAGCATGGTATGCAGGCGACGGGCGCCGATATTTTCCGTGCTTTCGTTCACCTGCCAGGCAGCCTCGGCAATGGCGGCGATGCCGTCATCACTGAATTCCATTTTAACCCCTTCGGTGGCCATTAATGCGATATATTGCTCGGTTAATGAGGCATTGGGCTCGGTCAGGATGCGGACAAAGTCTTTAGTTGTTAACGCCTGAAGTTCTACCCGGATCGGCAAGCGACCCTGTAGCTCAGGGATAAGATCAGACGGCTTGGCCATCTGGAAAGCACCTGAGGCAATAAACAGGATATGATCGGTTTTCACCATGCCGTGTTTGGTGCTGACGGTTGAACCTTCAACCAGGGGCAGCAGATCCCGCTGTACCCCTTCACGGGAAACATCGGGGCCAGAAGTATCGCCGCGTTTACAGATCTTATCGATTTCATCGATAAAGACGATGCCGTTTTGTTCAACCGACTCCAGCGCCTTTTGCTTGATATCATCGTTATTGACGATTTTTGCCGCTTCTTCTTCCTGCAGCGCTTTAAAGGCATCTTTGATTTTTAATTTGCGCTTGTTGGTTTTGTCGCTGGACATGTTCTGGAACATGTTCTGCAGCTGTGAGGTCATATCTTCCATGCCCGGAGGCGCCATGATCTCTACGCCCACAGGCTGCGCCGCCAAATCAAGTTCGATTTCTTTATCGTCTAACTGGCCTTCGCGTAGTTTTTTCCGGAAAATCTGGCGGGTACCGCTGTTATCGGTTTGCTCTTCGTTACCGAAACCGTCGCGGGGATTAGGCAATAACACATCCAAGATGCGCTCTTCGGCGGCTTCTTCGGCTAAATGTTTGACCCGGGCCATTTCCTGCTCTTTGGTCATTTTTATCGCCATATCTGCCAAATCGCGGATAATGGTTTCCACTTCCTTGCCGACATAACCCACTTCGGTAAATTTCGTTGCTTCAACCTTAATAAAAGGGGCATTGGCCAGCTTGGCCAGGCGGCGGGCGATTTCGGTTTTACCGACACCGGTCGGACCTATCATCAGAATATTTTTCGGAGTTACTTCAACCCGCAGCTCTTCATTAAGCTGCATCCGGCGCCAGCGGTTTCTCAGGGCAATCGCCACAGCACGCTTGGCATCACTTTGTCCGACTATGTGGCTGTCTAGTTCGTGAACGATTTCACGAGGCGTCATGTTCGACATCATTAATTCCTTGCTGCTGGCTAATTAAAGCTCGTCTATGGTGTAGTGGTGGTTGGTGAAGACACAAATATCACCGGCGATTTTCAGGGATTTTTCCACGATTTCTTTCGCCGATAACTCGGTGTTTTCGAGCAGCGCCATGGCGGAAGCCTGGGCAAAGTTGCCGCCGCTGCCGATGGCGATCAGATCATGCTCGGGCTGTACGACATCGCCGTTACCTGTGATGATCAAGGAGGCTGTTTCATCGGCCACCGCCAATAAGGCTTCGAGTTTTCTTAAGGCCCGGTCGCTGCGCCAGTCTTTTGCCAGCTCAACCGCTGCCTTGGTTAAGTGTCCCTGGTGCATTTCCAGCTTACTTTCAAAGCGTTCAAAAAGGGTAAACGCATCTGCGGTACCGCCGGCAAAACCCGCCAGTACTTTATCATTGTATAAACGACGTACTTTTTTCGCATTGCCTTTCATTACCGTGTTACCCAGGGAAACCTGGCCATCACCACCGATAACGACTTTGCCATTACGTCTTACAGAAACAATAGTTGTCACAATTAATCCCAGTTGTCCGGCCGGCAACGATTTATCGCCGGCATTTTATCATTGTAGATTAAGTTGGGTTGGCGAAGAGATCTTTCAAGGGGCTGGAGATAATTCTCGGTAAATAGCGGCCAATTCACGGCCTTGCGGCGTAAACTTGCTGAAATTTTAGCTGATATGCTCTTTTAAGGGAAAAGAAAGGAGGGATTGTAAACGGGCTTTGCTGCAGCTGATAGCGGCGCTGTTTTGGCGCTATCAGCTGCGGTTATTTTGCTCTTGACTGCGAGGAAATCAAGAGCATAGCAGGCTTAGCGCCAGAGCCAGATTTGGCAACCGTTGATATTATTGTTTTTGAGTTTGTGCTTGTCTTTTTCCGCCAAACGTTTTCTTTCATAAGGTCCGAGGATCACTTTATGCCAGATGCCGCTGGAGCCTTTTACCTGCTTTATCTGCGCTTCTATGCCGGTAAAGGCAATATTGGCTTTAAGCACTTCCGCCTGTTTTTGAGTACGAAACGAGCCACATTGCATCTGGTACGGGCCGCTGGTTTTAACTTCGTATTCGCCCACTTCCACTTCTTTATTTTTCAGCTCTTCCATATATTTCCACTTTTCCTTGGGAGGCGCGGGCAAGCTTTTTGTGCTTGGTTTTTTTGCCGGTGACTGCGGCGTGCCGGTATGGATCGGCGCCGGTTGGTTATCTTTTATCGACCATAAAAAATAACCGAACATAGCAATGGCCGCCACAGTGAATAAACTGATCAGTTTAACCTTTAAAGGTATTCCCTCGCTGGCAGCTTCCTGCTGGTTATAGGGATTATTTTTTTTATTGTTTGCGCGGGGGCGTGAAACGTAATCCTGATGAGCCATGAAAATATAATATACTGCGAAAATTTAGCCTGATTCTAACCGAGTCAAGGGAAAATAACAGTAATTTATCCGCTTATGGTTTGAAATTATCTTTAACTATTACCTGTTTAAGGGAATTTAAGTACATACTGCCGACAGCGAGTAAAGAAGCCGCCGGGTTACCAGCTTAAATCCTGGGGATCTATATCCACCGACCAGCGCACTTTTTTATGCCACTCATTTTCGCTGGTGGCGGCAATCAAGGCATATACCCCCTGATGCAAGAGCTTACGGGATTTTGACTGGACGATTAAATGGAAGCGGTATTTACCGGCTTTTTTCTCCATGGCCGCCGGCATAGGACCGGCAAATTCACAGCCGTCGAGCTCAAGGTCGCTTAAGGCGCGCAGAAATTTGTCGGGATAGGAGGGGTAATTGGCCTCGGCGCGAAACAGGGCCTGAAAACTAAAAGGCGGCAGGTAGGCTTGTTTACGCTCTATCAGCGCCTGACGGGCAAAATGATGGTAGCCGTTATGTACTAAGTCCTGTAATAACGGGTGTTCGGGAAAGCTGGTTTGCACTAATACTTTACCGGGTTTACTTTCCCGTCCGGCGCGTCCTGCAACCTGAACCAAGAGTTGCGCCATTTGCTCTGCGGCGCGAAAGTCATAACTGAACAGGGCGCCGTCGACATCCAAAATAGCTACCAGGGTGACATCGGGAAAATGGTGGCCTTTGGCCAGCATCTGGGTGCCGATCATCAGTTGGTGTTTTTTATCGGTGACCTCGTTGAGTAATTTCGCCAGTTCGCCTTTGCGCCGGGTGCTGTCGCGGTCGATGCGCACCACGCTGTATTCGGGAAAAAGCTCGTTGATACGCTGCTGTAGCTGCTCTGTACCTTGGCCAATCGGTACAATGCGGATACTGCCACAACCGGGGCACTGGTGCGGTACGCGTTTTTGGCTGGTGCAGTGGTGGCAAATCAGCAGCTGTTGCCCCTGGTGCAGGGTATAAGGTTTATTGCAGCGCTGGCACTGGGCTATCCAGTGACATTCCTGGCAATTGATCGCCGGCGCAAAGCCGCGGCGGTTTAAAAAGATCAACACCTGCTCGCCGCGTGCCAGGGTTTGCTTAATGGCATGTTTTAAGGTGCCGGATAAGCCGTATTCCATTTGCTGTTGTGCCACATCCAGTAGTTCTATCTTGGCCTTAGTGCTTTTACCGGCCCGGCGCAATAGCTGGTGATAATGGTATTTTCCCGACAAGGCATTCTGCAGGGACTCCAGGCTGGGAGTAGCGCTGCCCAGCACCACAGGGATATTGAGCTGCCTGGCCCTTAATATTGCGATATCCCGGCCGTGATAGCGAAAGCTGTCCTGTTGTTTTAACGAGTTGTCGTGCTCTTCATCAACTATGATCAGCCCCAGGCGCTGCAGCGGGCTAAAAATGGCGGAGCGGGTGCCTATGACGATAGCGGCATTACCTTGCTGCGCCGCCAGGTAAGTATCCAGGCGTTCCCTGTCGTTTAAGCCGGAATGATGCAGAAAAATAGGGGCGTTAAACCTTTGTTCAAAACGGATCAGGGTCTGCGGGGTCAGGCCGATTTCCGGCACCAGTACCAGGACCTGTTGGTTATTGGCCAGCACCTGCTCCATTACCTGCAGGTAAACCTCGGTTTTACCGCTGCCGGTGACGCCGTCAATCAGGTGGCAGGAGAACTTGTCCAGGGACTCATTGATGGCCGAGACAATCACCGCCTGCTCGGTTGACAGCTTGTGTTTGTTTTCTTCTATCAGCACCTGCGGCTGGTATTGATAAACCGATGGCGGCTGCGCCTGTTCTTTAACAAAAGCTTTATCCCGGATGGCGTTTAATTGTGCCTTGCTAAAGCCAAGGGTGCGCAATTCGACCCAGCTCAGGCCCTGGTGCGAGGCAATCAGCCGGTAAAGATCGTATTGTTTCGGAGCTTTTTTCTCCAGGGCGCCAATGGTTTCATCGCTGATATCATCGCAGGCAAACCACAGCTTAGGGTCGCTGATATCCGGTTGTTTTATTTGCCTGAGCAATACCGGCAGTGCCTGCTGAAAAACATCCCCGATGGGATGATGGTAGTAGTCGGCGCAGATACGTAAAAAGTGTAATAACGAAGGGCTGAAATGACAGTTGTCCGTTAACCGGGATAAGATCGGTTTGATTTTACTGGCTTCAATATCCGGCTCTGCCTGGGTTGCCATGATAATAGCCACCAGCTGCCTGGGGCCAAAAGGCACGATCACCCGCTCTCCCGCTGTGATTTCGGGGGACTGCAACTGTTCGGGTAACTGGTAAGTGAACAGCTGGCGCATGGGCACAGGAATGGCCACCTGGATAAATTGAACCGACACCAATAAAACTTCTTTACGTGATTTGTGCGCTATTTTGACCCCATAACGACTTGCTGCCAAGTCACAAACCGCAGATCGGCGAAAAAGTTATTTTTTCCTGCCTGATTGCGAAGTTAATGTTGAACTTCATGGCTTGATGCTTTATTATTCGGCCCCATTATTTTTAACTCGTATGGTACCTGGCAAAAGATCAGGTGGCGATACGGCCTTAACAGAGGTTCCCATGAAAGAAGGTATTCACCCTAATTACACCGAGTTCAAAGCAACTTGTTCTTGCGGTAACGTTATCGTAACTGGTTCTACTCGCGGTAAAGATATTCATTTAGATGTTTGTTCAGAATGTCACCCATTCTACACTGGTAAGCAGAAAGCTGCTGAGACCGGTGGTCGCGTTGACAAGTTCAACAAACGTTTCGGTGCTCTGGGTAAGAAGTAATTTCTGCCTTAGCATTAAGAAAAAGCGCCAATCGGCGCTTTTTTTATATGTGGAGGTTTTTTATCCTGTGATCCTTTGAGGGGCCAGCAGGGGGAGCAATATCCGAAGCACTTTCCTTTTTGTCGCTTACAGATAAGCCAGTGAATGGTGCCTTATGGTTAATGCTAAGTTTTCTTTGCAATAAGTCTTGTGACTGATCATAAAAGAGCACAGGGAGGGCATTGAATTCTGCCCTGATTGCTATATACTGCAAACCGTAAACTTGATTTATATCAAATATCCTTATTAACTTGATATTCTCATCTTTAATCATCTCTTTCCAAGTAACTCATATTTCTTAATATCTTCACCTTCAAGATAATCGCCGGGCAAATTTGCCCTGTTTTTCTATGCTGAAATGGCTATAGTTGAGCTACTCTTCACCAAGTGGCAGGCGTTTTATCAACGCATCATGGCTCATTAATCCATTTGCTTAATACTTGGTTTCTACTTTTTTAATAACCCGATGGCTAATAACCACTCGGGTTTTTTTTATGCATCAATTAATTCAACAAATCAAACGACATAAGGGATTTAAGTCTTATCCCGAATATTGTCCGGCAGGCAAACTCAGCATAGGTTACGGACGTGATCTTGATGGTGTCGGTATTCGTCTCGAGGAAGCGGAAATGCTATTGGCAAATGACTTAAATGCCCTGCTCGTTGAGACCCGGGAAAATATCAACCTTGAGCATTGTAATCCGGCGCGTTTGGCGGCGCTGATTAACCTTATTTATTTGTTAGGGCTGGAACGTTTTTTGACTTTTCACCGGGTGATTGCCGCGATTGAAAGCCGTGATTTTGTCCTGGCAACCAATGAATTATTACTTCGCCTTAAGGCCAAGTACCTGCCCCAGTATACCGCCCTGCTGTTATTGCAGCTCGAATCCGGGCAGTGGCAATAACACTTTTGTGGTTGAATTTTTCCGGGTAACCCCCGGGATAAAAAGTTGCGATATTAGCCTCAGGGATGCTCGGGAAGTCATCAGTTGATATCTGCTTTCTTTATTCGGCCAAGGTGAATTTTTCCGGGTAATCTCCGGGATAAAAAGTTGCGATATTAGCCTCAGGGATGCTCGGGAAGTCGTCAGTTGATATCTGCTTTTTTTATTCGGCAAGGTGAATTTTCCCGGGTAATCACCGGGATAAAAAATTGCGATATTAACCTGAGATAGATTACCGGTTTAGTTTATTGACCCGTTAATGGGAGATAAATCAGCCTGGCAATAAATATTGCCGATGCATTATTGATTCAGCTCAGGTTAATGCCTGATAGCAATACTAAGGCAATAGAGCTGGTGGTGAAGTTGCAGGGGCTTACAGCGTTAAAACAGGGTATCGACAGATATCTGATGATTAAGAGGAGATAAGTGATGGCTAGGAATACAGTCAGAGCAAGGTTAAAACCGGGTTGTCTGTTCACGTTTATTTAAAGGTTTTTGTGAAGAAATAAAAGGTTCCACTTTAAAGGGAGCAGGGAAGTTAGCTAACAGGGGTTAGCTGATTTAATCATAACAGTGAGTTAAGCCGGAAACCGTATTTAGGGGGATTTCCGGTAACGTAGAAAAATAACAGGATAGGATGAATATGGGCCAGTCAGTTGTAGGTTTTGCTGCGACAAATACCTGTCGTACGCCAAAAGGTTCGGATTTATTAAAGTATGCCAGACAAAGCCGCGGGTACACGCAAGCGGAGTCTGCTGCCGATTATGGCATTGAAGAGCGAACCTTGCGCCGTTGGGAGAATAATGAATTCAACCCGAAATGGAATGACGTTGTCGGGTTAATCGAAGATGTTTATATGTTAAAAGTCATTGATGTCATAGGAGAGCTGTCTAATGGATAATGTCATGTCAGAGCAAGTAAATACGCAGATCAATATTAAGGCGCTGCGCAGCGAGCTTAAGGCCTGGGGCAAGTTTTGGCGGAAAAAAGAGTCAGTGAACGGCTTTGCTTCAAGTTCTATCCGCGAACGTTATGACAGCGGCACCGGCGATAAAAACCGTGCGGAGAATATTTATGTACCGGGACAGGTTGAAGAATTAACGCACTTTATTTCCCGGCTCAGACCCGAATGTATCCGGGCGTTACGTGCCCGTTATGTGGTGGATAAGCCGCTCGACAGTGCGGCCACCCTGATGGGCTTTGACTCAAAACGTTCGTTGCAGTTTTGGCTGGCAAAAGCCGAACGAGGCTTGATTTCCGCTATGTAAGCTCTTGCTGCTCTTGTGATGTTAATGTTTAAGGGGCTAAGCAAGTGACTCTTTTATTCACTCTACCTGGTTGTTAGTTTTGTGTTCTTCGGGGTTTATTAATATGCGCGCGTTAATGGCTCCCTGGCATAAGTAACAGCAAAGTCGCCGGTTTTTTGCAGGCGATGACTACTCTCTCGAAAATACTCTCTTTATCCCGCGGGGAAACTGCCGGGGTTAAACCGATCTTTTGTTTTATCGCCGATTACTTTACTCGAGCCGCTAGCCGATGCGAGCCGCCAAGTGAGCTCAGGGCAGACTTGTCCTGTTGCCTGGCCTGAAAAAAGCTAAAATAACCCTATTGTTAACAAAACCCTTTCTGGTTTTATTTTACACTTTACCGGGCCCAAAGAGCTAATAACTGTTTGGGCTTTTTTTATGTCTATACAAAATACCGTTGAACAAATTAAAAAACATGAAGGCTTTCGCAGCCATCCCTATTACTGTACGGCGAAAAAATTCACCTTAGGTTATGGCCGTAACCTTGATGATGTCGGTATCAGTGAGCAGGAAGCGGAAATTCTATTACAAAACGATCTGAGCGAATGCAAGGCCGTGGTTAAACGTAATATTGATACCCGCCATTGTAACGATGCCCAGGTTGGGGTGTTGATCAATATGGCCTATAACCTGGGAGCAAGCGGTCTTATGGCCTTTAAGAAGATGCTTGCCTGCGTTGAGGTCGGGGATTTCTCCGGGGCCGCCAATGAAATGCTTGATAGCCGCTGGGCGCAGCAAGTGCCTAACCGGGCCGAAGAGCTGGCCAAGCAAATGGTGCTGGGCGAATGGCAAAAGGCATGAGCTGGTTCAGTGCTTTATTGGGCGGCAATATCAAAGAGCCGATCCAGGCGGTGGGGGGCATATTGGATGAGTTATTCACCAGTGAAGAAGAAACCCTTAATTTAGCCCTGATCAAGCACCGCTTGTTACAACAACCGGCGCTGGTGCAGGCGGAAATCAACAAGGTACAGGCGAGCCATCGTAGTATTTTTGTTGCCGGGGCCCGGCCGTTTCTGATGTGGATTTGCGGCCTGGGGTTCTTGTTTGCCTTTATTATCAATCCCAGTTTGCAATGGCTGTTTCCTGAAATAGGTGCACCTGAATTGCCGCTGGAGGTGATGATGGAATTGACCCTGGGCATGTTAGGTCTGGCCGGGTTGAGAACCGTCGAAAAAATTAAGGGAGTTGCTAAATGATCCCCGAAATAAATAGCCATTTGCAGATGGCTGCAATTTTAGCGTTAAGCATATCAGGCTTAGTTGTATTAACAGCCACAGAGAAAATTAAGGGGGTTGCTGAATGAGCCAAGAAAAACCAAGGGGCCAGTTGAATATGGCACGTAGGGAGAAGTTAACTACATCAGACTTAGTTGTATTAACCGCCACAGGGAACATTAAGGGGGTTGGTAAATGAACCAAGCGAAACAAATTAGCCATTTGAATAAAGGGCAAATGAGAGGGTTAAGTGTATCTGACTTAGTTTTATTAACCGCCACAGGGAACATTAAGGGGGTTGGTAAATGAACCAAGCGGAACAAATTAGCCATTTGAATAAAGGGCAAATGAGAGGGTTAAGTGTATCTGACTTAGTTTTATTAACCGCCACAGGGAAAATTAAGGGGGTTGGTAAATGAACCAATCGGAACAAATTAGCCATTTGAACAAAGGGCAAATGAAAGGGGTAAGTGTATTCGACTTAGTTGTATTAACGACCTCAGGGACAATTAAGGGGGGCTGCTAAATGAACCAAGAGGAACACTGGCATTTGAAGAAGGAACTTAACCTGGCCCATATCATCACCACGGTTACTTTGCTGGTCACGGGGATTTTATACTTGAGTGGACTGGATAAACGTATTAATACCAACTCACAAGAGATCCAGCACCTTAAGCAGATACGTAATGAAGATCAAAAAAGGATCGAAAAGCGGCTGGATTCGATTGATAAAAAGCTCGATACCCTGCTCAGTGGTCGTAAGTTATAACTCAGATTTTTTCTCCTTAGTTGCAGGTGATATGGATATCCCTATCGGCATAAATTTGCGCACATAAGTCCTGCGTTAACCTTAACAAAAGTCTTACTTTTAGGCTGTAACCTGTGAGTGTTTACCCATGAATTTTTCTCCAACAAACAATGCGATTAACCTGTCTTTGCTGCCGCCCCCTGAGATCATTGAATCGCTGGATTATGAAGATATTCTCGCCAATATGACCGCCGACCTGAAAAACCGGATGCCGGAATTTGATGCTATGGTGGAGTCCGATCCTGTTTTTAAAGTACTGGAAATTGCGGCCTACCGGGAATTATTGTTGCGCCAACGTATCAATGAAGCTTCAAGGGCGGTGATGGTGGCTTATGCCGGAGGCACAGATTTAGATCACCTGGCGGCGCTATTTGGTGTTGAACGCCTGGTGATCACCCCGGCAGATCTTGAGGCAAATCCTCCGGTGAAAGCGGTAATGGAATCCGATGAAAGACTGCGGCAACGTATTCCGTTCTCGCTGGAAGGTTATAGTACTGCCGGGCCTTCGGGAGCTTATAAATATCATGCGCTGGCGGTATCAACCGAGGTAAAAGATGTCGCCATCTCCAGTCCTTTACCGGGGGAAGTACATGTTGCTGTGCTCAGCACTTTGGCCGATGGTACGCCTGATGAGGTATTGCTCGGGCAGATCACAGAAACCCTGACCCATGATGATATCCGGCCGTTAACGGATCGCGTTATCGTTAAGGCGGCAAGTATCAAATATTATCAAGTAGATGCCGAACTGTTATTTCACAGCGGCCCGGACAAAACGCTTGTTGCACAGCTGGCAAGGGAAGCGCTTACCCGTTATTTGCATGAAGAGCAAACCTTAGGCAATGAAATTACCCAGTCGGGAATTTTTGCCGCCCTGCATCAGCCGGGGGTGAAAAAAGTGATTTTACAAAATCCGTCAACCGATATTGCAGTAGCGGCGGATGAGGCCGCTTATTGCACCGATATCAATCTGGCGATTGGAGCAAGTTATGGATAATGCAGCAAGTTTGTTGCCGGTAAACGCTACGCCACAGGAGCGGGCAATAGAAGGCGTGATGTCATGCGCAACCAGTCTGGAGTTGGCGATTGCACAACAATGGCACCCGGATACCTGCCCGGCCTCGCTTTTACCCTGGCTGGCCTGGTCCTTATCCCTTGATGAATGGGACGAAGCCTGGAGCGAGCAAACCAAGCGCAATATGATCAAACAGTCTGCGGCGGTGCACAAGGTTAAAGGTACGGTCGGCAGCGTCAAACGGGCATTGGCGGCTTTAGGTGTCAGCCTGGAGTTTATCGAATGGTTTGAGCAGGATGTCGACCTTACCCTGGCCCCTATTCATAGCACTACTCCCCATACCTTTGTTTTTATTGCCTGGGTCAATGCCCAGGCCTATAGCAGCAATGCCGTGGTATTAGATCAGGCACTTTATGACGCCATTGACCGGGTGACCAATAAGGTGAAACCGGCCCGTTCGCACTTTGACTTTCTGGTGGGGGCTAAAATCAACGGCAATATCCGTTTGGGCGCAGCAAGTTCAGGATGGCTGCAAAGCCGTCGGCTGAGTAATGAAACCAAACCGGTACAGGTACCGGCAAGTATCGGCACGTTAGCGGCCCATATGCATTTGAATGGAAAGCGTTATGCCGTTGGCCGCTTTTATTTGCGCTAAGGGCTTAGCAGCTCTTCTGCTTTTTAATCAGATATTTTATCAGGCGTTTTATAAGACTTTTTCATAGGGCTTTTTTATAAAGCTTCTTTATAAGGAAATAGAGGGAGGAAACCAGGTGAGTACCATATTAACACCCACCATTACCGAGGCCGGATTACAGGCGTTATTTAATGCCCAAAGCAATGGCCTGCAGGCACAAATCAGTGCCATCGCTTTAGGCGATTCGGCCTATGTGCCGCAGCAAAACCGCACGACGTTAACCAGTGAAAAGAATCGCATCAATATCAGCAGCGGCACTTTAGTGAGCCCAACCCAGCTTCATATGAGTGTTATCGACGATAGCAACAAAACCTTCTGGGTACGAGAAGTCGGTTTTTATCTTGATGACGGCACCTTGTTGGCCGTGTATTCGGAGCCGGATAAGACGCTCGCCTATAAATCGCCGGAAGTGGATTTATTGCTGGCTTTTGATCTGGCCCTTTCCGGGGTACCGGCGGGCTCGGTGAATATTATCGATCAAGGGGTAGATTTAAATATTTTGATTGCCCCCGAGCTGGCGAAAATGGCAACGGCACAAATCAGCAATATGTACCGCCACGTAAAACACTCATTTTTATTGCAGGATGCCGGGCTGATTTAACCGGGCTCACTTTCACTTCATTTTAACTTCAAACAAGTACTCATTTATATTTAAAAGGATAAGGATATGGCTTTAGAGCAAGATATTGCCGATCTGGTACAGGCGTCGAATAACCTGACCGGGGTGGTGGATAATAAGATACAGTTAATTGACC
The DNA here is from genome assembly GCF_000948975.2 of Thalassomonas actiniarum. GTDB lineage: Bacteria > Pseudomonadota > Gammaproteobacteria > Enterobacterales > Alteromonadaceae > Thalassomonas > Thalassomonas actiniarum. The sequence continues at coordinate 5,629,839 of NZ_CP059735.1, read as the reverse complement.
AGAAGGTTGCGCAAGCACAAACTCAGTTTCAGCAATGGCTGGATACCCGTCATGTCGGCTTTAGCTTAACGGATACCCTGTTAGATCACAGCGACAGTTATATTAGCATTCCGCCAAGGTTCAGTACCCTGGAAGAGGCGGAAGCTTTTAGCTTTAATGCCGCCGAAGATTATGCGCCGCAAAATGGCGAAGGAACGGAGAGTTATTATGCCGATATCTACTCGAAGACCCCGGGCGCGACCAATTGGTATTCAGAGCCGGGCCCGACGCAATTTACCGGACGAAAATCGGTTTATGCCAATATTTCGGTAGGTACAGCCCCGCACCCGTCGCCTAAACCGGTAAATAGGATAGCGGTGTTGATGAATTCCATTGGTTCACATCATAGATGGATAACCACCGGAGATCCTACTCCGAACTACGCTCAGCCGCGAACATTTATGAATCAGAGCATTAATGCCAACCGGGAAATTAAGGGGCAATCTTACGGGGTGACCAACTATGATGACTTGATGGCGTTTCATGAGAATGAAGCGGCCGGTTTTCCTGTGGGTTTCTCTACGGTCAGGGTGATTAACTTAGGACCATACCCGATTCAGATAAAAGGATTCTGGTTGATTCATCACGGTTATCAAAAGGAGGCTTAATCATGAAACTTATTAATAAAACCACAGGTATCGTTGAATTTGATGGCCCGGCAGCACAATTTCCCGGCATTGACGTTTTCCAGCATGATGAAGTTAATGCCGAGTTCGAATTGATCTGTACCGCCGACGAGCAAAGAGCTTCCCTGAGGGATAAAATTACCGTCAATGCTGGCGATACTGAGTCTTTGTTGGGGACGGCAACGGATGGCATGCACCTCTTGCTTTATCAAGTAGCTAAATTGAGTGCGCAATTAAGCACGGCAGAGTCTTTAGCGCAAGTACGTGCCGCCGCCCAGGAGCTAAACACACTTTTAGCTGATTTTGTGACTAAAGTGGATAATCAGGAAGTGAAGCTGCCTTATCAAACAAAAGGTGTCGATGTTGTTATGCAGGACATTGAAAATAGGGCCTCTGCGGTAAACCAGCTGATTACTGAAGCATCTTGATGGCCTACCTGCTTGTGAGTTAAGTGAGCTGTGCTTCAACCCCGGAAAAGCGGTCGAAATTGACCTGTTGTTTGCCGGGAAAAAGCGTATCATTTAGCTATTCTGGTTACCCCGGCAGGGCTTATTTTACTGTGCCGGGGTTGCCTTAAAAGTTAAGGTTATTGAAATGAATAACCATTTTTGAAAGCCTCTGTTGTTATTTTTCGTTTCGTTTTTCTATACCCGTAACAGGACACCAACCGGAAGGTATCCAACTCATTTTCCTCCCCTTTAAGTTAAAAAAGTAAAAGAAGTTTATGTCAGCTTATAATTTATTGGACCTGTCCCAGGTGCCTGTGCCCGATATTATCGAGGCGCTCGATTTTGAACATATTTACCAGCAGCTCAAAGACCAGCTGTTGGCGATAAACCCGGATTATCAAGAAGTACTCGCACTTGAATCCGAACCTATGGCAGTATTGCTGCAAAGTTTTGCCTATCGCGAATTGTTGTTGCGGGCACAAATCAATGATGCCACCCGCGCCAATATGCTGGCCTCGGCCACGGGCAATGATCTCGAAAATATCGGCTCCCGCTACAATGTCGCGCGCCTGGTAGTGCAGGAGGCGGATGAAAGCACCACCCCGGTGACGGCACAAATTCTTGAAGACGATACCAGCTATCGCCGCCGTATCCAGATGGCCTTTAACGGTCTGAATACTGCTGGCAGTGAAAATAGCTATATTTTTCATGCCTTAAGTGCCGATAACCGGGTGGCGGATGCCGACGTGGTCAGCCCGCAGCCGAGCGATATTGTGCTGACCATTCTGAGTAAGGAAAGTACTGATGGCATTGCCAGTGATGACTTGCTCATTAAGGTACGTAATTATTTTGGTCTCAGTGATGATGGCTCAAGCTTATTGGTGACAGCTGACAGTGAAAACCCTGTTCATGGCGTCCGGCCGCTGGGGGATCGTCTTACCATTAAAAGTGCCGGGGTACAAAACTATCAGATCCAGGCAGAGATCTCGTTGCTAGCCGGGCCGGGTAAAGAAAACACTCTGGCCCTGGTTAATGAGGCTTTGGCCGCTTATACCCGTGAAAATCAAATATTAGGGAAAAAAGTGACCTTGTTAGGCATATATACCGCACTGAATCAGGTGGGAGTTGACAGTGTTAACTTACTTCAACCGACACAGGATATCCAGGTAGCCAGTGATCAGATCGCTTATTGCAGCGATATCATTTTGACCGAGGCAAGTAATGGCTGATCTTGATTTATCGGGTGGCAGCACCTTAAATGCCAGCGCCTTACCCGCAAACGCCAGTGAGCTTAGCTACCAGCTGGAGCAGGTCATGGATAGCGGTTTCAGCGCCGATAACCTGCCCGTTGAAATAACCAAGCTTTGGCAATCCGAGTCTTGTCCCGAACATCTGTTGCCCTGGCTTGCCTGGGGCAATGGCGTAAAGAACTGGGATGATAGCTGGCCGGAGCAAACCCGGCGCGGCGTGATCGCTAACTCTTTCGAGGTACATAGCTACCAGGGCACCCGTTATGCCATCGAAAAAGCACTGCAGCCGTTAAAACTGGAAACCGAAATCCATGAGTGGTTTGAAGTGGATCCCAATACTAGCCCCGGTACCTTTGCCGTAGATGTCTACGTGTCGGAGCAGGGGATCACCGATGAGCTGATAAACACGGTACATGAATCCATCACCAGCAATAAACGTGGTTCAAGCCATTATACCCTGACCATGAATTTAAGTGCCCCGGGAGAGTACTATCAGGCGGGGACGTTACAGCTTGTTGGAGAAGTGGACGGGAAACCGTTTGAGCCAGTGCTTGATGGTATTGACTCGACCCATTATCGCTGCGGCAGTTTGCAAGTGCATTGCCGGATAGAAGGTGAACCCTATGTGGCAGGGTAAAGGCTGAAAGCCCCTAAGTGGCAGCTAAGCCAAATTAATGAAAAGACAATTAATGATAACCGAAGTACAGGACTGATAGATAATGTCATCTAAAAATGAATCCCTGTGGTTAGCCTCAGGTATGGTGGGGGAAAACCAGGCCAGAACGTTAAACCAACCGCTTGAATTTACCCGGGTTGTTGTGGGGGATGGCAACGGTAACTATCCCCCTTTAGATAGTGCGTTAACTGCTCTGGTTAATGAAAGACTTACCGGAGAAATATTGACCCACAAGTTAGATCCCGGCAATGCCAATCAACGTATTATTGAGATGAGCATTCCGCCTAGCCTGGATTTTGAAGCGATAGAGCTCTTGCTTTATGCCAAATATGGCGAAACAGAATTTGCTCATACTTACTTTCGTCTGGCGGCCCCTTTTCCGGTACGTACCATAGAAAACGGTGGCTCTCAGCTAAAACTGAAATATACCATCAGGGTGAGTCAATACTCTGATTTTAGTGTCAGCATATCTCCAAATCTGACTTATTTAACTACTGCTCAGTTAGCAGATACCCAGGCGGTAGCTATTGTTGCTAATGAGAACGAAGCTGGTGATGAAGCTGTTACTACAAGTAATAAATTACATATTTTTACCAGGCATGCCGATCTGAAAATTCCCGATGATAGTGGTACATCGTTCCGGCTTATGATCGATGAAAGTGTTGATTTAGCCTCTGGAAAATGCCGGTTATTCGCACCATCAGGGCAGAAAGTATCTGTTAATGGGGTAATGTCGGATATCGCCAATTTCAAAGAGTCCGGTGTTGTCCACCATGTAGTAAAGGTTAATGGAATTTGGAAAATATGATTGAAACAGATGTAAAAACAACTGGTGGCGGAGCGTTTGAGATAGGCGATTATATTGTCACTAGCAGAACCATGCTTGATGATGGAAGGCGACTTTTGATACCTGATGGTTCTGAAGTGGACGCCGGAGAATATCCGCTTTTGGCAGCAACAATCGCTGATTCTGTATCTCCAGGCTTTGCCTTTAGTTCTGGGACAGGAAATATGGAGACGTATGACTTAGACGGAAACTTAGATGCTAATAGAGCGGTAACAATAAAATCTTATTATGGAAATGATGATTACAGTTATTGGGATGGTAAAGCATGGTTAACTTCAGACTTGGCTTTTACTGGTACTAACCGAAAAATACTAGGTTTAACAGTGTCGGATGACGGCTTGAATGTGTTAATTATTGGCGATTCTGTCGGAGATAATTACATTCAATGGCAAAGGTCAACCGATGGGGGGGTTACCTTCGGCGCAAGAAAAGAAATGACATTTACCACAGGGCCGTACTTTTCAAAAATTAACGGTTGTGAAGGAAATGCAGATGGCAGCGAAATTTTAATTTCATTTCGTAACCCCGATACAGCATCAGTTGAGCTTCATAAATCCGTTGATAGCGGTGAATCATTTCAATTGCATAAAACATTGATTGATGCCCCTAATGTCAGAATGAAAGCGAGCCGGGATTTATTAACTATTGCTTTGCACCTTCAAGGTTATGACCGTATTGAACTCAGCAAAGATGGTGGCTCGATGTTTAACAGTATTATACTTGAACCTCAGGTTGTAGCGGGCGCTGAAAGCTCTTATCAAATTGCGGTAGGGCCGGATGGCAGCACAATAGTTGTTGCCAATTATTATACCGGTGTTATGCAAATCTCGACGGATAGTGGTGAAACATGGAAAGTTGTTACTCCTGTTATTTTTAATTATGACCAATCTGTCTATTCACTCGGTTTCACTTTGGGGCAAATTGTTATTGGAAAGACTTCAAACTCCATTCATGTTAGTTTGAGGTTGAGAAAGGATGTTTCAACAGCTGATGTCTATGTTACTTCCAGTTTTGATTCAGGGGAAACATGGACGAATTCTTTTATGTCAAATACAGGAAAGACGGAAAATTATAATCCAAATGGTCTCATCGTTTCGTCAAATGGGTTAAAAGTTATGTGCTTGATTAATGGTGGTGGTAACCCACTCGCAAGAATTGCTACTTTTAATCAGGGTAAGCTTCTACCCAACTTAACTGGAGAATCAGTTCCCTGGAAAATCGTTGCCGATTCGCTTTCATAAAGTGAAAGTCAGGATACTGCATTCTGGGTATAAGTTTTAATAAAATTGAACTTATAAATTTTTCTCTGCGTGCGAACTGAAAAATCACTTTTTTATCTTTCACTAGTGATGGTCAAGTAAACAACTTGACAGGCATTGCAGTGTTCACTGTTCTCTAAGGACAACTCTTTCATGTCATCTAAAAACGAATCCCTGTGGTTAGCCTCAGGCATGGCCGGTGAAAACCAGGCCAGGGCACTGAACTTGCCACTTGAATTTACCCGTGTTGTGGTAGGAGATGCCAATGGCAGCTATCCCCCCATGGACAATACTATAACTGCGCTGGTGAATGAACGTATCACCGGTGAAGTGCTGGATCACAGATTAGATCCCAATGACGCCAATCAACGCATATTGGATATGGCGATACCACCAAGCCTGGATTTTGATGCGGTTGAATTATTGCTTTATGCCAAATACGGTGAAATTGAATTCCCCCATAGCTATTTTCGTCTGGCGGCGCCATACCCTATCAGGACACTGGAAAACGGTGGTTCGCAGGCGACTTTAAAATTTACCATACGGGTGGGGGGAAGTAGTGATTTTACTGTTTTTGTTTCGCCAGATCTTGCGCATGTTGCCCAAGACTTGTGGGAGGAAAGCTATAACTCGCTTTATATCACTCAAAATACCGTAGCGCAAATCAGTCGTAATAAGTTACATGTGTTTCTTAATTATGCGGATTTGCAAATACCTGATTCGTCAGGGGATAAATTTCAATTTATGGTTGACCCCAGTGTTGACTTAACCATAGGTAAGTGTCGTTTATTGCCCCCTGAAAATGAGTCAATAATGGTAAGTGGTAAATTGGCTGATGCGGTCAATATTAAAGATAAAGCTGTGCTTCATCACGCGATAAAAGTAAATGGGATATGGAAGGTATGATTGAAATTGATTTAGGCGGAGAGGTTACTACCAAGCTATCAAGTGGTCGCATTGTCTTTGATGCAAGGACACAGACTGAAGAAGGTAATGCTTTGCTATTGTGTGATGGTTCAAAGTATTTGACAAGTGATCATCCTAAGACGGTGGAAAACCTTGACCCGTCATTAATTGAGCAATCAGCAAAATGGTTGCCAACGAATAATAGTCTCGGATTTACTCCGACTTATATTCAAAAAAGTGCCGTAGATGACACTCTTTATGCCTGGGATGCTTATGGCATCGTTGAATCCGTTGATAGTGGTAGAACCTGGACTGAAAAGCGACTGTGGAATGCCGCAGGCCATAATATTTACGCACCACAAATGGGGCTGGTTAGTAATAAGTTATTAACAGTTGAAAATATTGGAAATGGTAATGATGGAGACCCGCGTATTTTAGTTTCGGATGACCTTGGTAAGAGCTGGAGGGTTTCCGCAATAGAGTGGGGTGGAATTAATGGTGCCTGGACAACCTTTGCTATTTCGCAAAATGAATCCATTTTATGGGTTGGCGGACGCAAATATTGGACTTCTTCGACAGTAACAGAAGATTTAAGCCGTAGTTGCTATTCAACTGATAACGGAGTTAATTGGTCTTCGTTACAAGTCTCAGGAAATGTTATTGGTTTTCGTGGAGAGAGTCATTTTGTTGATAATTTAACAGTAGTTACTGCTTGGGGTGGGTCAAATGATTTTTACTACGGCAGGTATAATAGTTATTGGAATAAAATAGCCGCAATAGATGCAGGTTATGCATTGAAGATAATCCGAGACTGGCAAAGTAATCAATTCTGGTTTGTAAGTTCGAATATGATTTATAAAAGCTTGGATACATCACTGACAAACTTTAAGGACTATAATTTGCCAGTTGATTTTTCTAGTGCAAGCGACGTTTGTGAGACCGATGCAGGCGATGTTTTTATTATTGGAAGCGGTGGAAGCTATCAATTAAAAAGTGGCGAGAGTCAGTGGCAGCATATTTATGTAAATGAAGGTATTGAGCAAACAATTTGGGGACGATTTTTTACCTATGAAGGGAGTGATATATATATCGCCGAGAATGTCAGTGGCAATATCTATACCTGTGATAGTAGCGTTTCAGATTTTCTTTTTACTACACCTGATTTTAGTAGTGAGGTACTGGGAAGCGTAATAAAGATGGTGGGAGATATCGTATGATCTTGTCTTTCTTTGATGAATACAGTTTTACGGTAATTTAATATGCTGCCTGATGTTTCCGCACTTTATCGTGATGACTTAGATGCATTTATTTTAAATCATCCGTTACAAACCCCTGAGATTGATTTACCCGCAGGTATGTTATCCGACGGCTTCTCCTCCCCTTGGTACTTACGTTGGTACGTTAACCGGGTAGAGCAGGGCTGGATTGCCGCCTGGGTGCATGACAGGTGTTACCAGCAGGCGATCAATACCAAGCCTTGGGCGGATAAGTTATTTTATAAAAACTTACGTCGTTGCCGGGTGAAAAAATCCAAAGCTAAAATCATGTATCTGGCGGTAAAGCTGTTTGGTAAAGGCAGCTATTAATCCTTGAATGTTGAGGTGTTATCGATTTGTTATGTAAAGGGTTTCATGAAACTTTGCCCGCTTTGGCGGGCGATTTTTTTATGTGAATGTTTTTATTATTCCAAAAAGAACCTCATGCAGCAGAAATAGCCGGAATGTAATTCACTCAACCTGATTTGATTGTCAGCCGGGGGAGTTGCTTCCCCTGGTATTTGATAAATATCTCCCTAGTTACCCTAACTCAAGGCAAGCGCCTTAAATACCCCGGCCCGGCAATGGTTATTGCCGGGCTTTCTTATATTTGAAGAGGAAAATATGAGTAATAGTTCTATTGATTTTAATGCACTGCCATCCCCTGATGTTATTGAAACTATCGAGTTTGAGCAGTTGTTCCAGGAGCGCAAACAGCGCCTGCTGGAAATGGCGCCGCAATATGCTGAGGCGCTGGAGCTGGAAAGTGAGCCGTTAGTGCAAAACTTACAGCTGGAAAGCTATCGTGAAATGTTGCTGCGTCAGCGTATTAATGAAGCAGTATATGCCAACTTACTGGCCACTGCACAAGGGGCGGATCTGGATAATCTCGGGGTTTTCTACGGGGTGTTGCGCTCACCTTTGGAAGACGATGAAACCTTCCGTTTGCGTATCCGTGACCGCACTATTGCTTCAAGCACTGCTGGTAGCAAGGCCCATTACCGGAGCAGGGCGATTGAAGTGGATCCGGTAGCCATTCGCGATGTTGAAATCGACAGCCCGATCCCGGGGCAGGTGCGTGTTTCTGTGTTGGTGCGCACCGGTTACGATGTTGATGAAATTGTTGGCAAAGTCCGTGACCATGTCACCGCAGAAGATGTGCAGATGCTCACTGATACCGTGGAAGTGGTGTCTGCTGAGCTGATCCCTGTTGATGTTACCGCCGATATTTATCTGCACCCGGATACGCCGCAAGTGATTTTCGATTCTCTGGAGCAAAGCCTGCTTGATGCCTGGGAGCTTTCTGCGGAACTCGGTTGGGATCTGACCCCGAGCTGGCTTGATGCCCAGTTACATAAAGACGGTATTCATTATGTTGAGCGCAGTACGCCGACAGCATTAATTACCATAGCCGCCAATCAATGTGTGGTGCCGGGTAATATCAATCTGACCTTGAAGTCACGGGGGGAATTATGAGCTTATTACCCCCGAATGCCTCCGAACTGCAGCGTCATTTAGCCGAGCTTAACCAGTTTAAGCCGGAATTTGAGTTGGCGCTAAAGCAGATCCGGGAGCTGAAAAATACCCCGTCGGATGAGCTGCTTCACTGGCTGGTATGGGAATATGGTCTAGAAGCAATATTGCCCTACAGCAGCGATATGCGTCAGATGCTGACCACTGGCTTAAACTGGCAGCGTATCCGAGGTACTCCCGGGGCGCTGAAAATGGCGCTGTTATGGTTAGGCATTGTCAGCCCGGATATCGAGCATGAAGCGCCGGGCCGGCATTTTTATGAGTACCAGATAGATCCGGGCAAGGTGCCGGGTGATGAAGACATCACCCGGATCATCAACCTGGCGCGAATGTCGGCACCGGTGCGTTCGCGCCTGGCGCGGATTTTTCACGATTACGATGTGCGCAAGTTAAAACTGTCTGAGCAGCATGTCAGTGAGTTTGGTCACCTGTTATCGGACTACTCGGGGATTGCGGTCGAAGGCGGTGAGACCAAACTGTCGTTTAGCCGCAAGCACAGCAGTGCGGCTAGTGCGACTGAGTATCAACAGGTTTCTGCCCGTAAAAGTCTCAGAACCGATGAGATCCGTTACATCAAAGAGCCTATTTTAGGAGAAATGACCCTGAGTGAGCGTTACGATCATGGTGTGTCCAGCATACGTGCCAGTGTCAGACAACTGACTTCCGGTTTAAGTTATGCGGCATCGGGCTGGTTGGGTAAATGGACGGCTACTCCCTGGTCGAAAACCAATTTTGCTTTTATTGGCGTGAATCATACCAGTGTACTTGGTGCCGCCATAGAAAGTAGCCAAGGGAGCACAGTACAAGTCATGGCTGAATTTACCGGCAAGCCGGCACAGTAGCGCTCTCTTTCAGGGGGAAACCTTGCGTAGACTTTGCGCGCTTTAGAAGTTATCAAAGGCATTTCATTTGTGCTGATTTTTGAGCGCCAAAAACCATCAAGGCGAGTATGGTGATAGCCAGTAATGACCGGCGGATAATGAATTTCCGGTCATACTTGACCTGTTACCTTGTGAAAAAAAGCGTATCATTTAGCCATACTCGCAGATGAAGCCTGTATTTAACAAGAGGGCTTTCCTTCTTTCTTGATATCTTTGCCTCCTGATAAGGGGCAGGATTAAATCTTCTGATTTTAAATGCCCAGTTAACCGTTATTGCTAAAGCTAAGTATCTCAACTTAGTGTTAAGACTGAGGTTTTTACTTTAAATAAAACTACATCTGTCTCAGGGAGGGGATATGACCGCTTTTAAATTACTGGACCTGTCTAAGGTGCCTGTCCCGGACGTTATTTCGTCCCCGGACTTTGAAACAACTTACCAGGAATTAAAGGATATCCTGATTGGCCTTAAAGAAGAATATCGCGATGTGCTGGCGCTGGAGTCTGATCCTCTGGCCAAGGCTCTGCAGGTGTTTGCCTACCGGGAAATTTTGCTGGAAGCAAAAATTAATGATGCCACCCGGGCTAATATGCTGGCAACGGCTACGGCAAATGATCTTGATGCCATAGGTGCCCGTTATAACGTCGAACGCCTGGTGATCCAGGAAGCGAATGTTATTGCTGTGCCGCCGGTGGCACAGGTTCTGGAACAGGACAACAGTTACCGTCGCCGTATCCAGATGGCCTTTGACGGTTTAAATACCGCGGGCAGTGATGACGCTTATGTGTTTCATGCCTTATCCGCCAGTGGTGAGGTGTTGGATGTCGATGCCTCCAGTCCGAGTCCCTGCCATATGGTGGTCACTGTCTTAGGGCGAAACGGTAACGGTATACCCGACAATAATGTCTTGGTTGATGTGCGCCGTTATTTCGGCCTCAGTGATGACGGCAGCCAGGTGCTTGAAACCGCTTCTAAGGTCCGTCCTTTGGGGGATAAAGTTTCTGTGGTGGCGGCACAGGTGGTTGAATACCCGGTTGAGGCGGTACTTACTATCCTGCCGGGACCGTCGGGGGAGGTGATCCAGCAAGCCGCCGAGGATGCGGTGTGGGCTTATGTCCGGGACCGGCATAAGCTGGGGTATGACGTGACCCAATCCGGTTTGTACGCTGCTTTACACCAGGCGGGGGTTCATAGTGTTGAACTGATCACGCCGACAGCCGATTTGAAAATGAATAATGTTCAGGCGGCATATTGTAGCGGTGTTCAAGTGACGATAGGAGGCGTGGATGTCTAGTCCTGATCAGGATAACAGCCTGTTACCGCCTAATGTTACCGAGTTGGAATATCACCTTGAGCAAGTTGTCAAAAAAGCGACTGACTTGCCGGTGCCGATAGCCCAGTTGTGGGATCCCCATACCTGCCCGCTGTCACTTTTGCCCTGGCTGGCATGGGCGTTCTCGGTTGATGAATGGGATGACCGCTGGCCGGAGCATATTAAACGCCAGGTAGTGCAAAACTCTTTTGATATCCATCGCTATAAAGGCACTCCTTATGCAGTGCAGGAAGCGTTGGACAGTTTAAATATCAAAACGCACCTGCGTGAATGGTGGGCGTCAAACGGCAGCCAGGAGCCCGGTACCATGACGGTAGTGGCGTTAATTAATGAAAACCTCACCGACAATGACGAAGGGGTCATTACCCGGGAGATGCTGGAGCAGGTTACCCGGGTGATCAAATCGGCGCGGCGCGGGGTTATTCACTTTGATGTCGAGCTGGGGTTGGCGCTGGAGGAAAGTTTTGCGTTTTCAGCGGCCGTTGGGCCGTCAATTGGCGTGATGGCAGATAACCTTGAGTCAGAACCTGTGGTGCCCGACGCCATAAGTGCTGGTTTGGGCTATAGCGGGGTTATACATCGACTGGATTTTAACGATCAGCAAGTCGAGTTTTCCCCCCTGGTACCTGGGCTGGTTTTTGCCAGTCCTCAGCTGACCGGGGTCAGTCACCAGATGTGCTTATCTGATATTAACTTAGAAGGGATACTTTATTAATGACAGGACTTAAGCGGCAATTTATGAAAATGGATCTGGCTAGGTGCCAGTTTGATATCGTTGACATTGACTAAGAAGGGATACTTTAATGGCAGGACTTAAACTGCAATTTACAGAAGCCGGACTGGCTAAGCTGTTGTCTGAACAAGACAAAGGTTTGAAAGGTGAGATCACACATATGGCCTTTGGTGACGGGGCTTATGCGCCGGGCAAAAACCAGACGGCTTTACTCAGTGAAAAAGAACGCATCGAAGTGATGGATTACCAGGGAGACGGTAAAAACTTACGCATGGCGGGCAAATTTGAGGGCGAGCTTGAATACGCTATCCGCGAAATAGGTATTTTCCTTAGCGACGGTACTTTACTCGGGGTGTATTCCCAGGCAGGGAAGACTTTGGGTTATCGCACACCGGTGGTGAAGATCATGCAATGGTTCACCCTCAATATCGAAGCCTTGCCAACCGACAGTGTCACTGTTGTCGTTGGCAGTGAAAACCTTAACCTGGTCATAGATGAAGAATTCGCACAAATGGCCGAGGTGCAAATCAATACCCTGCACCGGCAAATGCAGCAGGAATTTCGCCTGTTAGCCCTTGAGCAGCAGGCGGCTTCATAGTCAAGCCAATAGCAGGCTTTTTTGTGTAGCCAATACACTGGGCTGCTCAGCTGCTAAAGCAAAACTAACTCAAACTCTATTCAAGTTTCTATTCAAATTAACGGTCTGGTGAATTGGCTTAGCCTGCCGGGCTTTTCAGTGCGGCGTGCATCAAGCAAGGCCGTAGAACAACAGGAGGACAAGAATGTCTTTAACACAAGATATTGCCAATGTGGTCCAGGCAGCTGAGAACATGACAGCGACCGTGACCGGCAAAATGGGGCAGATTGACCAGCGCATGGATGCTGCCGAAGCAGAATTTGATGTCTGGCGAAACCAGAAAGATGTGACCGGCGATATCGCCGTCAACGGTGCGATGCGCTTGAATATTTTTCAGGGCTTTCTTCATTCCACCGGAGCGCCGTACGGCTTTGGCGGAGATAGCGGCGGTTTTGCCGGAAAAATAGATGATCTAGGCTCGAGCTCGAATGTCTATTTACATTTTAAAACGCCAATGAATATCAATACCCATAGCGAAATGTATTGGTTCAATATCCGAGGTTATTGTTACGGCGGAGCCAAACTGATTGATGAGGTTATTGCCGGTTATTGCTATGCCACCAGCAAGTCGGTTATCAACAAAGCCAATGCCGGGGGCATGAGCCCCGACTCATATTCAGATGCAGCCGGTAATGTCATCTTGCGTATTTTGGTGCCTAATACTTATTACAACTCGGTGTGTATTGACACCATGCGGGTGGGCAATGGCCGCTTATTCAATGCCGGTGATTTGGATGTCAAAGTCTCGCTTGCCGATACGGTTGATTTTTAACATTAGGAGTATGTATGGATAATATCACTTTACCAACGCCGACCACGGAAGAAATCCAGTTAATGGCATGGACCCGGATCAGAACGAAACGGGATGCGTTGATGGCCGCGACCGACTGGACACAAATTGCTGACAGTCCTCTGTCTGCAGAAAAAAAAGCTGAGTTTGCCCAGTACCGTCAGGCCTTACGTGATTTGCCGCAATCAACGGCTAATCCGGATGATATCGCTTGGCCGCTAAAACCTGAATAATGGGCTGATTGTTCGGTTACCAATAGTTAACCCCGGGTTCTTGCCCGGGTTTTTGCTATTTACCCCCAGAGCCCTGTGCTTTGGTACCTTCAGGGAAATTGTCGTTTAAATTAAGCTTAAGTTTACGTCAGCAAACTTAAGCTTAATTTAGCCGATAAAGGTTATCAGGTCAGACTTGACCTGTAACGCAGCGAAAAAAAGGGTATTATTTTCCCATACTGACAAAGAAGCAAACAAAGTGCTTTTGACATCAGGTGTTAACAATATTTAATCAGCTGAGCTGCAATAAACCCGGTTTACCAGGTATCAGCGGCGCTCTGTTTTTATGGCAATGTTCTCTGAATGTATTGCCGGTCAGACTTGACCTGTAATACAGCGAAGAAAAGGGTATTATTTCCCCATACTGACAAAGAACTAAATGACAGACAAACCGTTATCTCAGGCTTCTCCGATATCACGGTTTGTCTGTTTATATGGCAATATTCACTGAGTTTACCGCCGGTCAGACTTGACCTGTAACGCAGTGAAAAAAAGGGTATCATTTACCCATACTGACAAAGAAGCCGATTAAAGGTTTCATTAACTACAGCAATGAAAAAACAGCCATTAAAAAGAAATGGTTGCCTTTTAAAGAAACCCGCCGCCGGCGGGTTTTTTCGTTTTTACCCGACGATAAACCAACGACCGGAACTGAATTCAGTTATCCCGGTGCTGGTGTTATGTGTGCTGGCCATAAGTTATTGAGCTTATGGCTGGTGATGTTCGTCATTAACCCCACAGGAGTGAACTACAGTGGCCATACTTACCCAAAGCGGGCGTACTGCCCTGGCGGAATTTGTTGCCAGCCAGCCTATTTTTATCGGCTGGGGACGAGGTGATGTCAGCTGGGGCGACAACCCCCCGGCAGAGCAGATCACCAGCACGACATTACTTGATGCTTTTGGCTATCGTAAAGCCAAAAGCATTAAATTTTGCCAGCCGGACAGTGACGGTGTGATTGAGGTACCGACCGGGAAATTTTCCCTGGTGGAAACACCGACCAACCATATTTATCTCGAGTTTAATTTCGACTTCGACAACGGCTTAGGGGAAACCTTAAGGGAAGTGGCGGTGATGGTTGGTGCTCAGCCTAAAGCCGGCTTGCCTGACGGGCAATATTATTTTACCCCGGACGAGCTGGAGTCTGCCGGCAGCCTAATGCTGCTGGAGCATCGCAAGCCTTTATTCCGTGACCAGGGGGTCAGGGAAACATTTGAATTTGTCCTGAGTTTTTAAAGGAAGCTTTATGCAAGATTATTATCAAAGATTTGACCCTGCAAAGGGTTATGAACAACTGCTGTTTCGCTCGGGCAAAGGTTTGCAAAGCGCGGAATTAAACGACATCCAGGCCCAGGTTTCTCACCAGGTTAAAGGTATTGCCGATGTCTTGTTGAAAGACGGCGATGTTGTGCTTGACGGCGAACCTGCGGTGAACAGTGAATCCGGCCTGGTACAAATTGGTGCCTGTTCGGTTTATCTTCGCGGTCAGGTGCGTAGCCTGGAGCCGGCAGAGCTGGTGGTTGCTACCGATCAGATTGTCGATATCGGCGTCTGGCTCAGTGAAAGTGAAATCACCGAACTTGAAGATCCCAGCTTAAGGGATCCGGCCGTTAGCGCCCACAACTACGACGAGCCCGGCGCTGCGCGTTTAAAAATCACTTGCCAGTGGGGCCTGGCTACAGACAGCGGCTTTGATGACGCTAACTTTTACCCGGTATATCGCATCGACAAAGGCGTGTTGATCATCAAACAACCGCCGCCGCAGCTTGATGCTGTGACTGTGGCGCTGGCCCGTTACGACCGTGAAGCCAACGGCGGCAGTTATGTGGTTGACGGCATGAAATTAACCTATCGCGATATTGAGGGTGATTATCAGGTTTACAGCCTGGAAGAAGGCAAGGCCCATATCCAGGGCTATGAAGTGTCTTTTCCCACCTCACGCCGTGAGCTTTTTGCCTATGATCCCGACCAGCAGCTGATAGAAAGTGAGCCGCATGTTTTTACCCCGGATCAAAACGGTGATATGCGTATCAACCTGGCTTTCTCTCCGGTAAACAATATCAGCCGGGTAGATGCCAATCTGGAAAAAACCGTCACCCTGACCCGCAGTAACATACGCGGCTCTGTCGATCCGCTGCCGGATGTGGCGGTTTATGCTTTAGTCTCCGTGACTCAGAACGAGACGGTTTATCAGGAAGGGGTTGACTATAGCCTTGCCGGCAATCAGGTCAACTGGGGCCTGGGTGGCGCTCGGCCGGATGACGGCGAAAGTTATCAGGTTGTTTATCAGTTCCGTGAACAATTGGATGTCACCGCCGATGAAACCGGTTTTACCTTAAATCAAACCCTGGCTGACGGCACCACCATAGTGGCGAACTCTGCTTTTGATGTTGATTATCAGTGGAGTATGAACCGCATCGACCTGGTGGTGCTGGATCAACAAGGCCAGGTGCAGCGCATTAAAGGGGCATCCAACAGTTATGAACCGACGGCGCCGGTAGCCCCGGATAATCAGCTGGTGTTGGCGCAAATCAGACAAAACTGGTTTAGCGACGGCAAACCGGAAGTGACCAATTTAGCGGTACGCTCGGTACCTATGTCGACGCTGGAAGAAATGCAGCAGCAAATCGGCGATTTATATGACCTGCTGGCAATTGAGCGCCTGCGCAACGATGCCAATGCCGAAGAGCCGGCAGCCAAACACGGGGTTTTTGTCGACCCTTTCCTTGATGACGATATGCGTGATGAAGGGCTGGCACAAACGGCCGCCATTATTGACGGTGAGTTGATGCTGCCGGTGGAGGTCGAAGTCAGCGATTTAGCCTTGCCCAGTGAAGATCGTCCGGTAACGCTCAATTACCAGCTTGAAGCCGTGCTTGAGCAGACCATGAAAACCGGCAAAATGAAAGTGAACCCTTATCAGGCGTTTTCACCTATCCCGGCAACAGTGAAACTTACCCCGGCGGTGGATCACTGGACCCAAACCACCCGGGTCTGGACCAGCCCTGTTACCCGCTGGATCACCCGTGGCTGGTGGCGGGTAAGGCAGCGGGTATGGAATAGCCGCACCCGTACCTGGAACTGGGTCTGGCGCAGGGGCTGGAATACTGTCAGCAATACCAATGAAACTGTGTCGGTTTCTTCCACCGCCGCCGAGTTTTTGCGGGTACGCCAGGTGAATTTTGAGATCACCGGCTTTGGCGGTGGCGAGAAATTAGATCAGCTGATGTTTGACGGCGTCGACATTACCTCGGGAGCAAGATAATGGTTTTTGCACAGGCAACAATAAAGATTACAGCGGGAGCAAAATAATGGTTCAAGCAGACAGCAACGGCGTTGTCCGTGGTTCTTTTACCGTGCCGAGCGGTGTGCCTTCGGGCACGAAATCGGTAACCTTTAGCGGTGATGGCGGCTCTTTTGGTGAAGCCAGCTATACCGGCAGTGGCCGTATCCAGGTCGCAACGATGCGCCGGGTACGTACCATTAATACCTGGCGGCAACGCTGGGATCCGCTGGCGCAAACCTTTACCTTACCGCAAAGCCGGCATATTGCCGGGGTAGACCTGTGGTTTACCACCCTAGGTGAAGATACTGTCCGGGTGCAAATCCGCGAAACCGCCACCGGTTTACCCAACCAGGAAGTACTGGCGGAAGCGACCCTGACCAAGGACGACATTTTATTAAACGGCCAGAGCACACGTTTTGAATTTGCCCCGGTATTTTTAAATGCCGATCAGGAATATGCCATCGTGGTATTAACCGATGATGCCGACTATGAAGTGTCGGTGGCGGAGCTGGGGAAATACGATAAAGATGAGGGCTGGGTAACCAGCCAGCCGTACCAGGTAGGGGTATTGCTGTCATCCAGTAACGCCAGTACCTGGACCCCGCACCAAAGCATGGATTTAACCTTCCGTTTATTGGCGGCAAAATTCGATGAAACCTCCATGGTCTTGCCTTTGGGAGAGATGGACGTTGTTGATATGTCCAACTGGTTGCCGTTGGGCACCGTTGAACGTCCGGGTACGGAAACCGACCTGCGCTTTGAATTTACCCCGCAGGGGGAAAACCAGCCGGTTTATACCTGTCAGGAAGGTGAGCCGGTTAACTTGTCGGCCAACTTTACCGGCAAACTGGATGTCCAGGCGCGCTTAACCGGTACCGATACCCTGAGCCCGGTACTATATCCGGGTGTGCAGGCGGCATCGGGTACCCTGGCACAAACCGCCGATTATATTACCCGGGCCATTACCTGCGGCGCCAATAAGAAAGTGACCGTAGTGTTCGAATCTTTTGTGCCCGGGCAGGCCAGCGTTGATGTCTTTGCCGAGTTAAATGGTGCATGGCAGCAAATGACGGTGAATTCTGCCAGCGCTGTCGGGGATGAGTGGCAGAGTTTGAAATTTATTTTAGATGATGTGACCAGTGATACCGTGCGGGTGAAGCTGGTGCTTACCGGCAGCGCCCAGGACAGACCACGGGTGCGTGATTTACGGGTAATGACCACTTAATACTCGCGCTTTAACAGTCAGTATTAACTTCAGCAATTAAATTCAAGTGACCGGTTTTATCCCTGCTCACTTGATTTCCTGGTATTTCATTACCCCATCTAAATTTTAGGAGGACTTATGTTCGATAACAGAACACTCCACCAGGACTACCCCTTGCCGGATGCCGATAACTTCCTGCAGGACGACGTGGTCCGTATCGCCGAGGCGATCACCGCCATCGATAATGATTTCTTTCAAAACTCCGTCGACCTCCAGGAAAAACTGGAGCAGGAAGAAAGGATCAACGCAGAAAAATTCCGCCGCATCAAGATCAACCACTTAGTGGATGACCAGTTGTTTAACGTTTAAGTAAGCTTTAAGGAAATTACATGTCAACAATATCCAATGCTGCACAAATCATGGTTGACAAGCTGGTCGCCGATTTAAACAGCGAAACGCCGCTCAGCGCCGAAGACCAGTTACTGGTGGCAAAAGCGCTGGACACCATGAAAAACAGCACCACTTTTGAAACCGCATTGATTGCGGTTGTCGAAGAGCACTTTAATACCGCTGATGCCGCGTTAACCGCAGCGAAAAATGATATTAATGCTGCGAAAACCTCGATAGAGACCCAGTCGACTAACCTGGATTTAATCCCCGGAATACAAACCAGTATAGATACTAGTTTATCGGACATGAATACGAGTTTAGATACTTCCCTGGCAACCATAGCACCATCAGTACGTGACAATGTCAGGGGGGTCTTTAATAAACATCAAATTGGCTATTATCAAGTTGACCATAGCTTAACCGCATATGTAGGTCAGAACGGTTATCAATATGCGCCAGCTAACGTTGCTTCACTCGATAATTATGCGACAGGGGAGTTTTACACTTTTGTTGATTTTGGTAACCAGACCACAAGTGTCAGACGTGCACTGATTATTCGAGTCAAGTCTGATGGTTCGGTGAGTACTGCCAGCCATGCTGCGCAATTTTTTACTAGTGGAATTTATGGTTTTTGTCCTTTCGCTGACGGCAGCAGCCGATTGTGTCGCTATGATGCCGGCACCTTATCGATACAAAAATTAGGGGCCTTTAGCTGGGAGTTCAGTAAGGCGGTAGATTATCAGAATATCTATTACGACAAAGCCAGTAAAGATCTGTACTGTGTCAGCGGTGGTTTTTTACATACCATAGACGCAACCGATGGTTTTACCACTATTGGTGATGTTACTTTTATTAATGTTGAGGCTTTTGAAGCTTGGGCGTTAGAAAATGGCCACCTACGTGCGGACTCTTTTGTTAATTACTTTAATGGTTCCCGCGGTAAAAACCAGGTATCTAACCAGGGAAACCGTTTCGATGCGCCAATGATAGTCTCTATAATGGGCGGCTTTAGCAACACATATACTAAGCGGGCTGGGTTTGACCTGACCAGCGGCATTATGACCGCAGACTACCCGTTAACCAATTACTTTTCTGTTTACAATACCGCGATTACGGCATATGACACCACAACCTCCCGAGCTGTTTGGTTATCTTGGAAAGGTCAGGCAATGTTTAGGGATGTTTATGGTGTGATGGAGCGCCAAAGCGTAGAGCTATTTTCATTGGCGAACACGCATAGAGATGATAATCAACGCATGTACACTCCTGTGATGGTTGCTTTTTCTCATATTCATAAATGCCTCATATCTGATGTGTCGGGATATGACTATTACACTAGCACGTCAGCAGCTTATTGGCAGGCTTGCGGTTTATCATTCGGGAGATAGAAAATGACTGAATTTACATGGAATAACCATAAAGAAGTCTTGGTAGCTACTGATGGCACTGAGTTCACCAATAACCCGGAAACAGGTTTGTTATGGCAAAGTGAAGAAGAAGCACTGGCGTATGCTCAAGCCGAAGTTGAATTGCAGGCTGGGCCTGAGGTTACTGAGATAACTTATACTGCTTATGTTGTATTTGATACCCCTGTCGTAGCAGCTGAATCTGGTGTGATTTTACAGGCTCCCAATTCAGAAACCGATTTTGATGAAACGACTGTGACTTTAGGTTCAACTTTACAGCTTACCGCAAAATTGTTAACCGATAAAGAGGATCCTGAATCACTTTTCACCAGTGTACCTAAAGATCTGTTTCGTATTCCTGTGGTTAATCAAGCCACAGGAGAGCAGGATTTATTTGCTGGTATCCTGGAAAATGGAGTGATCACCATTAATGCACCTATGACCAAAGCCGGTTATTGGGAAGTGAATGAAGAATTGGTTAACAGTAAATTAGCGGATGACTTCCGTTTGGGTCTGGATAAAACCGTCTTTGCCGTCGTGAATGTTGATGCAAGTATTGCTGCAACATTAATCGGCAATGAACCGCTAACCGAAACAGCAGGAGCGTAACCATGGCGACTACAATATCGTCTTCGGTGCAGTCACTGCTGGCGAAACTAAAAGTCGGCGCCGAAGCAGACATGACCGCAGAAGAGCTATTGCTCTTGTCCAAGTCGGTACAGGCGCTGGCGGATAACGAAGACTTCGAACAAGCCTTAATCGCGGTAGCAGAAGGGCATTTAGATACTGCAACGAGTGCGGTTTCTGCTGCCACTGTAGCGGCACAAACCGCCAGCAGCCAACTGCAACAAAATGCCACTAGCTTGGACTTAATTCCGCAAATGCAAAATGAACTGACCGGATCTGTCACGCAATTAAACAGTGATGTACAGGCAAAAATCAATAATATCCCCGGTATTATGGGCTCGCCGCTAAATAAAATCGGTGAGCCGCATTTTATTCTGGATTATTATGATAGCAGCAGTTTCACCTTGTCTGATAGCGTGACCAGTTACGGTGCTTATAATACGATTAGCCTGGTAGATTATTTAACCGGTGAATTTTATGCCTACTGGGATGCCGGCAGTCAAACGGATACTAATACCCGGGCAACCTTATTAAAAATAGACAGTAAAGGACAGGTTTCACAGGCAAACAGCGCTACAAGATTATTAGGGACGAATAGTGTCGACCACATTATGTTACTGCGCCTTAATGATGGCTCGGTACGTGCGGCGACCTATACCACTAGCAGTAAATCTTTAGCCCTTTACCAAAATATGAATTTCACTACCGAAGTGGCGCATGCCCTGGATTACTTCAAGTTATATCAAGATCCCGCAACCCATCTTATTTATGGGGTAAATGCCGGTATCTTGCATGTGCTGAGCAGTAATGGCTGGCAACAGGTTACTGACACCAGCTTTCTGACCGAGAGCAGTTTCGATACCTGGGCACAGCAGCGAGATTATGGTGCTCTCCATGATTTAAAAATAACGCCTGTGAATAGTCATCAACATATTACCAGCGCCACAGGAGGGACTAATTCACATGCCTATTTGCCGACAACAAGGCCGACTCAGTTAATGGAGTTGGCTTATGATAACAAAGGGGCGCAATCGGTAACCTATACCACGGCGCCGAATCTGGCTTGTGCTGAAATGGAAGAGTTTAACGGCGGAACCGGGATCTACAACCGTTCGTTTCGCAGCCGAATAAAGTTAAAGGCGAAAGATAATTTTTATAGCGCGATGTTAGAGAGCCGGACGCCGAATAATGGTTATAAGGCTGTGGCTCAATATTACCCCCGCTTAGTGGTACATTCGCCCATTCATCGGGCATTGGTGGTGCAGCAATACTTTAATTTTTATACTTCGAGCACCACTAGGCCGACTTATTCTCTCAGCCGGGTTTATTTTGCTTAAGGACAAACTTGATGTTTATTTGGAATGAAAAATTAAATGCCGTTGATTTAGACGGTGTATTACAGCTGACGCATCCCGATAGCGGTATTTCATGGGCGAACGAAGCCGATGCATTACGCTGGTGGCAAACCAGTGAATTTAACCCTGAAAATACAGCAAAAGGGAGCCGTAAGCCCAGCAGCATGCATGGCGCTAGTGAACCGGAAAAAGGGAGCAGTCTAACAGCCCGATTAATGGCTAAAGTAGGGCTCTCTAAGTCTGGTTGAGTTTGCTTGATTTTAATCTGCTAATTCGGCGTTAGCCTAGCGCTTTATTTTACCGTCCGGTAAATATTTACTTACCTTTCTGCTCTTCTTATATGAGCAAATAATGAGATCTTATCATGGTAATTAACCGTAGTGCCTTGCTGCAGCAATTAGTGCTGCGGTTAAAGGCCGGGCTATCCGCCCAATCCCTGGAACATACACTCGTCACTTTATTTTTGCCAAGCCAGGCATTGAATCAGGTACCGGCACTGCCGGAAGTTGTCCTTAATATGCAGGGGGAGCAAGTACTGTCACCTGCGGTGGCAAATAGCGATGACAGTTATGTCGCCATTAGCGAAGGGGTGCAAAATCACGTTGAGCATAAGCGCAAACTTGAACTGGAGTTCACCACCCGGGTCGGGGCCGTTGATGGCGATGCGCTACTGCTTTTGGCCGATCAGCTGTCAACGGCATTGGAAAGCAGTTTGCAGGCACTTGATCCTTTAGAGGAGCAAGCCGAAACGCAAGCCAGGCCCTGGCAATCGATTCAGGTGGTGAGCAGTGATTTTGCCTTTGAAGTTATCGACAGCAGTGTCGTGGCGACTATCAGGCAAAAAGCGAACCTTTATTATTACACTGAGCCGGATGCGGAAATTCCGGGGCATGACATTCATGAGGTTTATCTTGGTGTGCAGGGAGAAAACTATCAGCTTGTTGCCTCGATTCCCGAGGTGGTGGAGTAATGGTATTAACCCATAAACGCCAATGCCGGATGTTGAAATCAGGGAGAGTTTTATGAACTTAAACCAGGTCTTTGCCGAGATCGGCAATGCCGATGTACCTCACAGGTTAGCCAAGCTGATCAGTGTCGGCACCATAGCCGAGGTGGACTACCAAACCGCCCGGGTTAAGGTAACAATTGGAGACTGGCTGACAAGCTGGCTGCCCTGGTTAACCGCCAGGGCCAGCAACAACCTTAATTGGCAGGCACCGGAAATTGATGAACAGGTATTAGTGCTGGCCCCTTGCGGCGATATTGCCCAGGCTGTGGTGCTCGGGGCTGTTTATCAGCAACAGCAGCAAGAGCTGGTTTCCGATATCCCGGCCGAGGAGCGCCAGGACATAGAGCGGATGCAATACCTAGACGGCACTGTGGTGGAATATAACCGCAAAACCCATAGATATTTTATCGATATCAAAGGGGAGAATGCCACCTTAGATATTGTTTCTGCCGGTACCTTAAATATCAATACCGCCGCGGACATTACCGTAGTCACCGAAGCAAACGCCAAGGTGACGGCTACGGAAAATATTGAACTTACCGCCAAGTCCGTCAATGTTAGCGCCAGCGAAAATATCAGCCTGGATGCCGGTAAAGACGTCAGTGTTAAAGCGGGCGGCAATATGACCTTGGAAGCGGGCGGCAATATGAAGCTTAATGCCAGCCATATCAGTGCTCAGGAATAGTCGCCTGACACAGCAGCGTTTATAAAGGGGAGGCAAGATGCCACAGGTATCACTTAACGGTCATATCACCGATGTTCATGCGTTATTTCTTCCGGGAGCCGGCACCGCAACTGTGGGTAACTTTACCATAGGCGGTATTGCGCCATTGCGTCTCGGTGATGAAATCAGCACCCATGTGTTAAGCACAGATCCTAAGGTCAAACATGAAAAAATCACCATAGCTGCAGGTTCCGGAAGCTTTAGTATCGGTGGTAAAGCCGTTGCCCGACTCGGAGATACCTGTGGCTGTGGTGCAAAAATGGCCCAGGGATTTGCTACCTTTACCGCAGGTGGGTGATGTTAAAGAAAAACAGCAGGAGGTTTAATTTATGCTCGGCATGAACGCACAAACCGGGCGCAGCCTTTCAGGCTTAGCTCATTTAAAACAAAGTATTGTTGATATTTTGACCACGCCTAAGGGCAGTCGGGTAATGCGCCGCGATTATGGTTGCGGCCTGTTTGATTTAGTTGACCGTCCCTATTCCTCTTCTTTGGTGGGGGATGTCACTATGGATATATCCCAGGCTCTGGCTCTATGGGAGCCGAGATTCGAGCTGGAAAGTGTCTCAGTGTCTAAGGTGGAAAGCGGCAAGCTTGGCCTTGATATTATCGGCCGTTATTTACTTAACGGTGAGCCGGTAAAACTTGAGGGGTTGGTGGTTTAAAGCTTTATTAATCGCAATAGATTCAATACTTAATCATCATTTTATATTAACTGAAATCAGTTAATTCATTTATTTAAGCCGGGTTTCTCCCGGCTTTTTACGTTTGCTTTGCTTGATAACCCGATAAGTTTGCTTATCGGGTATTTGGCATAGTTTTTTTACTGACAACTTTCAAAGGAGAAACATATGTCAGGTTTACAACACGGTGTAGAAGTGATCGAACTCGATCAAGGGACACGTCCAATTAAAACAGTAACAAGTTCGGTTATTGGTCTTATCGGTACTGCACCGGGAGCCGATGCTGAAAAGTTTCCGTTAAATAAACCGGTATTGATTGCCGGTAAAAGAAGCGAAGCTGCGGCATTAGTTGCAGATAAGGATAAAGAAGAAGGCACCTTACCGGCGGCGCTTGATGGTATTTTCGATCAGGTTGGTGCTGTTGTGGTTGTTATCCGTGTGGAAGAAGTACCTGATGGTCAAGGGAAACTTGATGCGATAGCAACGATGCCTAACGTGTTAGGTTCAGACCTGTCTGCGGAATATGAAGGCATTCATGCATTTTTAGGTGCAGAAGCGGTATTAGGTGTTACTCCGCGTATCTTAGTTGCGCCGGGCTTTACTCATCAGCGTCCTAATGATGCCAAAAACCCTGTTGTTGATGGTTTAAATGGTATTGCCCAACGTTTGCGCGCTGTGGTTATTGCCGACGGCCCAAATGACACACATGATGCTGCAGTGGCTTATAAAACAGAGCTTGGTTCAAAGCGTATCTTTATTGTTGATCCACACGTTAAGGTCTTTAAAGATGGTGAGAGCGTAGTCGAGCCGGCCAGTGCCCGTGTTGCCGGTATGATCGCCAAATCAGATAACGAACGTGGCTTCTGGTGGAGCCCGAGCAACCAAATTATGAATGGTATCGTTGGTACGGCCCGTTCCATTGATTTCCAGTTAGGCGACCCTGCCTCTCGTGCCGATCTGCTAAACAAAAACCACGTCGCCACGATTATCCGCAAGGATGGTTTCCGTTTATGGGGCAACCGTACCGCCACTAGCGAAGAAAAATGGGCGTTTTTATCTGTGGTTCGTACCGCAGATATGATCAATGACTCATTATTGCGTGCTCACATGTGGGCTGTGGATCGCAACATCACCAAAACTTATATCGAAGATGTCACTAACGGTGTGCAATCCTTCCTGGATAACTTAAAAGCACAGGGCGCTATCTTAGGCGGTTCAATCTGGGCGGATGAAGACCTGAACAGTAAAGAAAGCATCCAGGCCGGTAAAATCTACTTCAACTTTGATTTCACCCCGCCAACGCCTGCCGAGCACATCGTATTCCGCAGCATCTTAACTAATGACTACTTAGAGGAGCTTGTATAATGGCTATTTCTCCTAAAATCTTAAAAAAATTCAAACTGTTCGTTGACGGTAAAGGTTACCTGGGCATTGCCGATGAAATCACTTTACCTAAAGTAACGGTCAAAACCCGTGAAGTAACTTCCGGTTTCCAGGCGCCGATCGAACTTGATGTCGGCCAGTTAGAAAAACTCGAAGGTTCTATTTCCTTACTGGAATACAACACAGATGTGATGAAGCTGATGGGCGGCTGGGGTGGCAAAACCACTACCATGACGGCCCGTGGTGCTATCCAGGCACAAGGTAAAGATCCTGAACCGGTGGTAGTAACCCTGGAAGGTTTCTTCAAAGAAATGGATATGGGCAACTGGAAAGACGGCGAAGAAGCTAAGCTGTCGATGCAATATGCCGTACAGAAATACAAGTTAGAGATCAACGGTGAATCTATCTACGAGATTGATCTTTATAACGATACCCGTGTGATTAACGGTGTCGACCAAATGACTAAACTACGTGCCGCTCTAGGAGAGTAATAGACAATGAAAGAACATATCAAGTTAGCCTTCCCCATTAAAATAGATGGCCATGAATATACGAATCTTTCAATGCGTCGACCTAAGGTACGTGACCGTCTGATGATTGACCGTAACGACCTGCATGAATCGGAAAGTGAAATTCACTACTTCTCGCATTTATGTGAAGTCTCTCCCGATGTTATCGAAGAGTTAGACTGGAGTGATTTCGTGCAGTTAAGGGAAAAATTGCAACTTTTTCTCGCATCCCGCCCCAGCGCTTAAAAGCTATGGTTATTGCCTTAGCTAAGTATACCGGGTGGGGCATGCAGGAATTGACGGCCCTAACAGAGCAGGACTTAACCGACTGGTTTGAGGCTGCTCTGAGTTATAAGCAGGAAACGGAATCCTGAGCGTTTTAACAAGCGCGGGAGGCATTTAGCTTTCCTTATCTTTAAGCAGGGATGCACAACAGCAAAGGGTGACACGGAGATGGTTCCCCTTTGCTGCAGATAAAAAATCATGGATGCCCAAGAGCGGCTTTACATATGGAGATGTTTATCCTGCGGGATAGGGTCTGCTCTTTTTATTTGTCCAGGTTAACGCTGCAATTAATCACCTAACTATCACCTCGTAATAATGCCTTTGTTAATAGCAAGCCCGCTCATGCGTGCTTGCTATTAGCAAAGGGATATTTATTCAAGCCGGGAAGCCTCTCGTTTCCTTATTTTTCTTTGCATTCTTTGGATTACGTTATGCCACTCAAGAAAAACAAAGGTGAAAAGAACCTTGCGACTTCGCAAAAATCTTCAAAACAAGCGCAAGCAAAACAAAGGCAGCTTGCACAAAAGCAATCAAAACAAAACCAATCAAGACAAAAAAAAGCGGCACAACAGCAGGTTTCGGTTAATAAGCAGGTAAAAACACAATTAGCGGCTGAGCAAGCACAAGCAGCCGCGGCCGGGCAAGAGATGCCGGATCTGGGCGAGAGCCTGGGCTCAGTTGTTAAGCAATTGACGCAACTGGGTTTTAAAACAAAGTCGCCGGAGTTGGTCAAGGCGATGGATGGCCTGGCGAAATTAGATTTTCAAAACCTGATGGCGGAAGATCTGACGAAAATTACCGGCGTTGCGCCGCAATTTCTCCGGGCTTTTAAACTTGATGACGCCGCCGATGTGGTGGAAAAAGCCCAGTCCGGTATTGCCAAGCTTGATATTAACGGCGTACTCGATGGCGATTTAAGCTCATTGAGTGTCGCTGCGCCTGAGCTGTTGCGCTCATTCGAGCTTAACGATGCCGCGAAAACCTTTGAACAGGGCAAGGCGGTTATTGACAAGCTCAATGTCAAAGGCGTACTTGAAGGGGATCTCACTTCCCTGCTTGATGCCGGTCCCGAGCTGCTAAAAGGTTTGGGTTATGACAGTGCGGCGCAGGCCTTAGTCAAAGGCACTGCCGGTTTTAAAAAGCTTGATCCTAAAGCTATTGTCGAAGGCGATCTTAACTCCTTACTTGATGCCGGTCCTGAACTGTTACAGAGCTTAGGTTACGATGACGCGGCAGCCGCCCTGGTTAAGGGCACCGCGGGCTTTAAAAAGCTCGATCCCAAAGCAATCTTAAATGGCGACATCAACTCCTTGTTTGATGCCGGTCCCGAGTTATTGCAGGGGCTTGGTTTTGACGATGCAGCCGAAGTATTGGCCGGTCATGCGGCGGGACTGAAAAAACTCGATCCCAAAGCGATCTTAAATGGCGATCTCAATTCCCTGGTAGATGCCGGGCCCGAGCTGTTAAAAGGCTTAGGTTATGACGGCGCGGCTGAAGCTTTGGCTCACGGCACCGCCGGTTTTAAAAAGCTCGATCCCCAGGCGATATTATCCGGTGATATCAGCTCACTGTTTGATGCCGGCCCCGAGCTGCTAAAAGGCTTGGGTTACGACGGTGCAGCCGATATCTTAGCCAACAGCGCCGAGGGCTTTAAAAAGCTTGATCCTAAGGCGATGTTAGACGGTGATCTCAGTTCATTGTTTGATGCCGGTCCGGAAATTTTGCAGGGACTGGGCTACGGCGATGCTGCCGATGTCTTGGCCAAAGGCACAGCAGGTTTTAAAAAGCTTGATCCTAAAGCCATTCTTGATGGCGATCTCAGCTCATTACTCGATGCCGGCCCTGAATTATTACAGAGCTTAGGTTTAGACGAAGCAGCAGATGTGCTGGCGAAAGGCCAGGCGGCTTTTGACAAGCTTGATGTTAACAGCATCATGAACGGCGATATCAGCTCGATTGCCAGCGCCGGCTCAGATTTATTCCGCTCCCTCGATATGGGCGGCGTGGCCGATATTTTTGACCAAAGTATCGCCGGCCTGGAACAGGTTAATTTTAAAGAGGTGATGTCGGGGGATCTTTCTTCCGTACTTGATGCCGCCCCTGATTTATTAAAAGGCTTTGGCTTTGACGGTGCTGCCGACATTTTTGAGTCTATGGACGGTCTGTACGATAACCTGTTTGGTGAGTCGCAGGATGAAGCCATGGCTGAGGTAGAAGCTGAAAAAGAGAAGAAAAAACAGCGTAAAAACAAAGGCAAGGGTAAAGGCAACAAGAATAAAAAGGGCAAAGCAAAGCATAAGGGCAAAAAAGGCTTTAAACCGTCTCAGCTAACGGATGTTGATGATGAAGGCGACGGGGCGAAGAAAAAAGCCAAAGCGAAACCTAAAGCTAAACCTGGCCCTAAACAGGGCAAGTTAGGCTCATTTGGCAAGGCGCTGGGCGGTAAAGGCAAAGGGGGACTGTTTAAATCCCTGCTTAAAGGTCCGGCATCAAAACTCTTAGGAAGGGTGGCGGCCCCGGTAACCGCACTGATGGGAGCGGCCAATATTGCCACCACCTTATCCGACGACAGCCTCAGCACCGGTGAAAAAACCAAGCAGGTAGGGGCAGCTGCAGGTGGGATGGGCGGAGCCCTGGCAGGAGCCGCCGCAGGCGCGGCCATGGGCTCCGTCATCCCGGTGTTCGGTACCGCTATCGGTGGTCTGATCGGCGGCGCCCTGGGAGCATTTGGCGGTGAAAGCATAGGCGGCTCTGTCGGCGGCCTGGTATCGGGTCTGTTTGGTGATGACGACGCTGAAAAGGTCCCGGCACAACCTCCTCAGAGCCAGCCTGGTGTGGCGGCAGGAAATATTTTAACTAATCAAGTTTCTGACGCCGCACTATCTGCTGGCACCACAGCTCCTCAGGGATTGTCATCGGCCAAGGTGAGTGCATTAAACCAGCAAGCGGCGAATGTTGCCTCCGTCAGCTCCGGTGCAGGCACCGCTCAGCCAGGTAATGCTTCGGTGACGGTCAATGCCGAAATCACGGTGAACGCCAGTGATGGTATGGATGAGCACAAACTTGCCATGCAAATTAAACAACAACTTGAAGAAAAAGAACGTGAAGCCCTGCGTGGCGTGCGTTTACGTTATATGGATGAGGTGGCCTGATCATGGCGGCAAGCAATAAAAACTACATGATGAAGTTGGGGGAATTTGAGTTTGCGGTGAAAGCCGCAAGCTTTCATAAGCTCAGTTATGCTTCCAGCTATCGCTGGGAGCCCAATGAGGCGCCAACAAAGACGAATAGTCCGTTAATGCAATATATCGGACCGGGGGAGCGTACCCTGGATATTGAAGGGATTATTTATCCGCAAATGGCGCCCAATGGCTTAAAGCAGGTTGATGATATGCGTAAGCAGGCCAGTAAAGGTGAGCCGCTTCAACTCTGTTATGTAGAAGCCGCATCCGGCGGCATTGGCGGGGTTGGCCGAATATTAGGTAAATGGTGTATCAGCGCTATCAATGAGGAACGTACCTTGTTTTTAGCCGACGGTAACCCGAGAGAAATTACCTTTAGCATGTCATTAAAAGCATACAAATTCAAAGTCGAGTAGCAGGGGGGAATTATGGCAAGTGTTAAATATCAAACCCGCCAGGGGGATTCGCTGGATTATATCTGCTGGAAGCATTATGGCCGTCAGTCGGGGGCGGTAGAGCAAGTCTTAGCCGTTAACCCGGGTCTGGCGGAACTTGGCGTGATATATCCGGAAAATATCACGATCGTGTTACCTGAGCTGGCGGTGGTTAAAACCGAAAATACCATCAATATCTGGGACTGAGCATGAAAAAATTTCCAATATTTAATATCGAAGCCAACAACAAGGACATCAGCAATAAACTGATGGAGCGTGTGGTCTCTGTCCGGGTAAACCAGAAAATGGGCCTGGTCAGCGACAGCTGCGAACTGGTGGTGGACGACCATATCGATCACCGCATCCAGCTGCCCGGTGATGAAGACAAAGTGCGTATTTCCCTGGGCTATGGCAAAGAAGAAGATGAAAAGGAGATCTTGCATGATTTTGGTGAGTATAATGTTGGCGAGTTTGCTCTTAATGGCCCACGAGACAAATTAACCTTATATGGTGATAAGCGTCTGTGGACGAAAAGTTTAAAGGCACCGGTGAAATTCAGCTGGTTATCGACACCACAGGAACCTTTGCTGCTCAAAGACTTGTTTGCCAAGGTCGCCGGTAACCATGGCCTTGAGGCAAAAATATCGCCTGAGCTTGAGAGCATAGTGTTGCCGCAAATAGAGCAAAGTGAAAGCGATATCCAGCTATTGACCCGGCTGGCAAGTTATTATGATGCGGTTTGCAAGGTACAGGAAAATGTGATCTTTTTCATGCCGCGCGGTACAGGTAAAACCCTCAGCGGTAAGGGGATAGCCGAAGTGGCGCTGGATATTGAAGATTTGCTCAGCTGGCGCACCCTGCAAAGCCAATACCCTGCTTATCAGTCGTGCCGGGCCTGGTATCACGACTTTATCAGTGCCACCCGCACTATGGTGGAAGTGGGCTCCGGCTCTCCCTGCTTTGATTTAAGTTATACCTATGCCGATGAAACTACGGCCAAATGGGCGGCGCAAACCCGGTTAAACCATGCCAGCCGGGTGGCGAAAACTATAGAAATTATGGTAATTGGTGAACCTGATATCAGGGCCGGCGGTACTGTGAGTATCAGTCAGGTCAGGGAAGGGGTTGACGGTGCCTGGTTTGTGGCGGAAGTTGAGCACCTGATTGATAAAAAAGGGTTTGTCACTAAAGCGATTTGCCAGCAACTTAAGGGATGATGCTGCTGGCTTATTGTCGTTGGGCAAGTTCCTTTGCCTGGTTGCTAAAAAAGGTATGGCGTCCTTGCCGCTAGCAAAAGGCTAGTTTCAATAGCAACATTATCCGTTATCAATTAACCTGTGATTAACTGTTTAAGCAGTTTATTCTCCACTACTCCTTTGGAAATACAGGTTAAGGTGATGTCCTGGTCTACTCTGCCGGGTTTGTATTCACCGTGGATGTTGGATTTCACGGTAACTTCTTTTTCCGTCACGATAATGTTCAGGGCCAGTTCGGTTTTGGTGCGGTTATCTTTGAGATAATCAAGTCCCATGGTTTGTCCGCAATCGGCTTCCAGCGGCGTAAGCTTTTTATTTTTTAACGAGGTGGAAATAATACCGGCTTCATCATCAAAGGTCTGGATCCGGTAGCCATCCATTAAAAGTGTTCTTTTAGCATTTTTAAGGATATCTTTTACCGATTGGTTATGGTTGGCTTTAACGACCGGCTCTACTGTAAGTGGCGCTTCATAAGTGACAGAACATGCTGACAATAAAGCTGCGCTTAAGAAAATGTACTTCTTCATTCATTTTTCCTTATTTTTATTCTTGATAATAAAACGCTGATAACCTGCCTCTCTGGCCGATGGCGCCTTTTAAATTACTTGTTGCTAAAAGTTAATACGGCGTTAATCTAACATGGCCGCCAATACGGATGACATTACACAACATTACAAAGGCTTATCTGAACAACTGTTCCTGATTTTTCACCTCTCCAAGCTTCCTACCACTTTCCCCCTGTTATTTTTCATTTCAATATTTCGGTTTCCGACTCCTGGCAATCAGGGCAAACCTTTCATCGATTCTTTGTTTGCGTTAACGGGAAATAAAGCCTTTCCAGTACCTTTCTCGAACCCCATAGCCATTATTTTTACCGTTAGGGGTTAAATTGCTTTTTATTTCTTTGAAAACAAATAAAAGTTAAAAAATTATCCTTTCCTTTAAACCCTTTTCCGGCATACTGCATCTAATCTTTTAACACGACACATTTGGTTAATACGAGAGCAGGCTGATTGGACAATTCAACAATAATTGATGCGCAGAAGGTTTTTCTTGCCGATCAGGAGCAGCAGTGGATTAAAGCTGCCCAGCAAGGAGATCAGCAGGCATTTCATCACTTATATCAGCTGCATCATCGCAGGGTTTACGCGTTGTGCTGGCGTATGCTGGCGGATAAAAACAGTGCCGAAGATGTTTGTCAGGAAGTTTTTGTGCAGTTATGGCAAAAAATTGCCAATTTTCGCGGTGAAAGTAAGTTCACCACCTGGCTGCACAGTGTGGCCACCAACATAGTACTGGCACATTTAAGAAAGCAGAAAAACTGGCTGCAGCGGGTTTTCAGTATCGAAGACCAGCCGCAGGCGGAAGACAGTGCCGAGATGCCTGAGCTGCACGAGCTGGACAAACAAATTATGAAATTACCCGAGCGCGCCCGGTTGGTGTTTGTTTTATTTGCCGTTGAAGGCTACCGGCATGAGGAAATTGCCAAAATGCTTAATATGGCGGTCGGTTCAAGTAAGGCGCAATATCACAGGGCAAGAAGTTTGCTAAAAGAGTGGGTGGAAGAATGAGTAACGAGATGAACAAACCCCTATCGGACCAGGCATTACAGAGCCGGATAGAGCAATTGCCTGAAGAAATATCACCGGAGCGTGATTTATGGCCGGGCATTGAGCGGGCACTGGTGCAGCTGCCGCAACAAAAGCCGCAGCAGACAAATGAGCAGGTATCATCCGTTGGCATGAAAACCAATAAGGTGACAATGCCACTCGCCTGGGCGGCGTCCGTGATTGCCGCGGTATTATTGACCTGGATGAATTTAGCGCCGCAGCAGGGCCAGCCAGGCCAGTTAAACTTAGTGGCGGCGATGCAGCAAGATTTTGAATTGCAAAAAAATACCATGTTGGTGAGTTTTGGCCAGCCGAAAATAAGCGAGTTACCGCTTGATATGCAGAACCAGCTGAATCAGCTGGCGGCGGCAAGGTCATCGATAAATAAAGCGCTGGCAGAAGATCCCAACAATGCCGATTTGTTGAGTTTATTACGCTGGACCCAGCAGCAAGAGCTGGATTTAATCGAGCAGTTATACAGCCCGCAGTGGCAATCGATTTAGCCTGGTTTTGAGTGCTGTGTTAAGTCACGAATTTTAAGAAAGTAATTTTACCGGCGAACGAAACTTGCCGGAAAGAGGTTAATTATGAAGGTTTTTCAATATATTTTACCGGTTTTACTGACAAGCTTGGCGCTGCCGGCTTTGGCCGGGGAAAAGATAGATAAAGTCTTGCCCGCCTCCGGGGACAGCAATATCAGCATCGAAAGCCCGAACGGGGATGTGAGCATTACCGGCTGGGATAAAGACCAGGTCTCGGTTAAAGGGGAGCTGGACGATAATGCGGAGGGGTTTATCTTTGAGCAAAAGGGCTCTTTGATCGAAATAAAAGTGATGATGCCGCATAACAGCAATAACCGCTGGAATGAGCAGGGTTCAGATTTGACCATCTTTGTGCCTAAAAATGCCCGGGTAAGTTTTGGCGGTGTTTCCAGCGATGTTACCCTGGTGGACTTAACCCGTAATGTTGACGTGAAAACCGTGAGCGGCGATCTTAGCGGGGAAAATCTCAGCAATCATGTGGAACTGTTAACCGTCAGCGGCCACATTAAAGTTAAGGGGTTATCTGGCAAGGTGCAGCTCTCTACCGTCAGCGGAGATATTCGGGATAAGGCATCAAGTGGCCGCCTTCAGTTGAAAGCCGTCAGTGGCGATATCAAGAGTCAGTCCGAGGCCAGTGAAGTCCAGGTGACAAGTGTTTCGGGTGAAATCGAACTTAATCTGGCACAGGTCGATGAACTGGCGATATCCACCGTCAGCGGGGATGTGGAAGGGCAGTTGAACTTAAATGATAGCGGTCTGGTTAAACTCAGCAGTGTCAGCGGTGATATGGCGTTGAAATTTCAGCCGGACGTTCAGGCAAGTTTCCGCCTGAAGGCCAATGCCGGGGGCGACTTAGTCAATAAACTCACCTCAGACAAGGCGGTAGAAGCTAAATATGGGCCGAGCTCAAAATTGGAATTTGTGACCGGCAATGGTAATGGTTCGGTCAGGGGCAATACCGTCAGCGGCAATATCAGGGTTGCCAGCCGTTAAGAGCTAAACGGATATGCCCGGGAGATTAATTTTCCGGGCGAATTTTTGCGGCCGGGCAAGTTATCCTTCAGCGCTTGTTGGTATCGGCATATTCTATGTCTTATAAAGCTTTGAGCGCGCATTTTTAATCCCTTTCTTTACGCTTTGATGTTCTTCTTAGCGCCATAATCTGCTACATTAGCGGTCTTATACAATGACCGTGATATTTGTCCTTATATCCCGGTGATCAGAAAAATCGTCAAGGTAGTTATTCATGGCCGAGCGCAAGGCACCTAAATTTAAAAAGAACAAAGATTTTGATCGTGACCAGCAGGTTGACGCATTAAAAGTACCGCCGCATTCGCTTGAAGCCGAACAATCAGTGATCGGCGGTCTGCTGCTGGATAACGAGACCTGGGACCGGGTCAGTGAAAGGGTGGTGGCCGCGGACTTTTACAGCCGGGCACACCGGGTGATCTTTGAATCTATCGGCGCCTTAATTGAACTGGGCGAACCCGTGGATTTGATCACCTTGTCGGAATCGCTGGAAAACGATCAAAAACTCGAAGACGCCGGCGGTTTTGTTTATCTCGCCGAGATGATGAAAAATACCCCGAGTGCCGCCAACATTACCGCTTATGCGGAAATTGTCCGTGAACGTGCGGTCACCCGGGAAATGATCAGTGTTGCCAATGAAATTGCCGAAGCCGGTTACGATACCCAGGGGCGCACCAGTGCCGATCTGCTCGATTTTGCCGAAACCAAAGTGTTTAAAATTGCCGAGCAAAGGGCTAATAAATCCGAAGGCCCGGAAAATATCACCTCGGTGTTGGAAAAAACCGTAGACCGTATCGAAAAACTTTACCAACAGCCTCATGACGGTGTTACCGGGGTCTCTACCGGTTTTGCCGATCTCGATAAGATGACCGCCGGGATGCAGCCTTCGGACTTAATTATCGTGGCCGCCCGTCCGTCCATGGGTAAAACCACTTTTGCTATGAACTTGGCGGAAAATGCCGCCATGATGGAGGACAAACCTGCGCTTATCTTCAGCCTGGAGATGCCTTCAGAGCAGTTGATGATGAGGATGCTGGCCTCCCTGGGGCGTATCGATCAGACGAAAATTCGTACCGGTCAGCTTGATGACGAGGATTGGGCGCGGTTATCATCTACCATGGGTTTGATGATGGAGCAAGGCAAGATGTATATCGATGATGCCGCTGGCCTCACCCCCACCGATGTCCGCTCCCGTGCCCGGCGTATTGCCCGGGATCACGGCGGTTTAAGCATGATCATGATAGATTACCTGCAGCTGATGCGGGTACCGGCGCTCTCGGACAACCGTACCCTGGAAATCTCGGAAATCTCCCGTTCATTAAAAGCGCTGGCAAAAGAGCTGGAAGTGCCGGTTATTGCCCTGTCGCAGCTAAACCGTAGTTTGGAGCAACGTGCCGATAAACGCCCGGTAAACTCGGATTTGCGTGAATCGGGAGCGATCGAGCAGGATGCCGACTTGATCATGTTCATCTACCGGGATGAGGTCTACCATGACGACTCGGAATTTAAAGGTATGGCGGAGATCATTATCGGTAAACAGCGTAACGGTCCGATAGGCCGGGTGCCGCTGACCTTCCAGGGGCAATTCTCCCGCTTTGACAATTATGCCGGTCCGCATGTATTAGAAGAAGATTAAGGGTTTCTCCGACTCGTGACATTAACAACTGCAACGGCGGTGATCGACCGCCAGGCCCTGGTGGATAATTTCAACCGGGTAAAAACTTTTGCTCCCAAGGCCAAGGTATTGGCGGTGCTAAAAGCCAATGGTTATGGCCATGGCCTGGAGCGCATCGCCCGCGCCTTGCCCCAGGCAGATGCCTTCGGCGTTGCCCGCCTCGATGAAGCACTGGCCCTGCGTGCCGCCGGCGTGGTTAAACCTATCGTCTTGCTGGAAGGTTTTTTTACCGAGCAGGACTTGCCGATTCTGGCGGTCAATAACCTGCAAACCATAGTACACAACCGGCAACAGCTTGATGCCCTTACCCGGACACAGCTGGAAAAACCATTAAAAGTCTGGCTGAAAATAGATACCGGCATGCACAGGTTAGGGATAAACCCGGAAGACTTTGATGATTTTTATCAGGCACTTTCGGCAAGCGATAATGTTGACCCGGATATAGTGCTGATGAGCCATTTAGGCTGTGCCGATGACAAAGAAAACCCCGTCACCAATAGCCAGCTGGCGTTATTTGAGCAATTAACGGCAAGTTATAATAATGAAAAGTCGCTGGCCAATTCCGCCGGCAGCTATGCCTGGCCGCAAACCCGATACGACTGGATCCGCCCCGGACTGATTTTATACGGCGTATCGCCTATGGCGGCACCCGAACAAAGTGCACAAAGTCTGGGGATCAAACCTGTGATGACGCTGCAGTCGAGCCTGATTGCGGTACGTGCTTTAAAAGCAGGGGAAGCCGTGGGTTATGGTGCTGCCTGGGTAAGCTCAGAAGATACGACTATCGGCGTGATTGCCATAGGTTATGGCGACGGCTATCCCCGCCATGCCGGTAACGGCACCCCGGTATTGGTGAATGGCCGCCGGGTACCGCTGGTCGGGCGGGTGTCCATGGATATGATCACAGTGGACCTTGGAAAAGACTCCCGGGATGAGGTAGGAGATTTGGCTATTTTATGGGGGCAGGGGCTGCCGGTTGAGGAAATTGCCCTGCATGCTACTACTATACCCTACGAGCTGTTATGTAATATTACCCGGCGAGTACAGATAGAAGTGGTGTAAACGGACAGGCGGCGGGCTGTCAACTTGAGTCAAGTTTTTTGTTTTGACCGTAGCGGGACAAAGCGGGTCTGGCAGATAAGTTAATTGTACAGCCAATACCGTTACAAGCTTGCCTGCCATTGTTTGCCCCAGTATGAAGTAAGTGCGATCGGCAGGCTGTTATCCCTTCTACTTTAATCGTTTTTTCGTGGTTGTTCCTCTCTTTACTTGCCATCACCACTATCGGCGAAATCACTGCGACTTCCGCTGGCGAAAATGCATGATTTCGCATTGAGGTATTTTATCCTGTCCGTCTGTAGCGAACATCTAGGTGTAATGTGATGTAATGGTTAAATAGTTGTAACTTAAGTCTTGCCTTTGTAGAATCCGCAGCATTACAAATTATGAGCAAAAAGAAGTACCTATGATAGCTAAAATTAAAAACTTTGTTAAAACCTCAGCCCTAATTACTGCTTTCGTGATATCTGGTCAAGCAAGTGCCGGCCTGGTCTTGGCTGATAGCGAAGATTCAGCCGGACAAAGAGGGATATTGGATGAAGAGCAAGGTTTGGTTTGGTTAAGCTTTTGGAGTACATTTGGTTCAAGCATGAACAATTGGCATGAAAAAGTCGACCAAAATGACGGCTGGCGTTTAGCAACCAATAACGAGGTGGAAAATCTTTACCACACTGCCTTTTCATTAAGTGATAGTGATCATGGCGATATAAGCCCTGATCTGGATCTTAAAGAGCAAGGTTGGGATTTTAAAAGGCTTTTTTCTCCCTACCGCCATAATTCCAGCAATCGTTTTCTCTGGGCTTTATATAAAGATGAAGATGATAAAGTGAAAACCATGGGCTTTAATCATTGGTATACAAATATGACTATTGTCGGTATCGAAGGTGGTTATACTTATACTGCCGATTATGCAGATGAAAATATGGCTATATATGTAGTGCGTGATTTAAACCCGATAAGTGATGTGCCGGAGCCGACGAGTTTTGCCATACTTGGATTAGGGTTGTTGGGATTAGGGCTGCGCCGGGTTAAAAGCTAACTCTCAGTTAATACTGAAAGGCCCGCAGTCGTGAATTGAAAAATGGCAGGCGGGCAATTTACTTAATTGTCTTTATTCTTTTTGGTATTCGCAAGCTGACTTGACTTAGGAGAAAGTAGGGGAGTTAACGCTAATTATGGCCTTGGTTAGGCTGAGGATTCGCCCATCCCTGAATCATTCCCATATGCTTTAACGGGCATTATAGTCTCAAACTAAGCCGCTTTTATTGCCCTTCGCCCTGAATGGTGGTCACCAGGGGGCGCTTACCGCCGTGGTTTCTGTGCTCGCCAGGATAAATGCCCTGCCATATGCCGATATTGAACTGCCCCTTGCTGATCGGGATAGTGAAATTATTGCCTAAAGTGCTGGCCTTGATATGGGCCATATCGTCGCTGCCTTCATAAATATGCTGCTAAATACGGATGGGAGTGCTCTCATTTTTAATTAAGAAAAAGGCCTTCAAATCTCCCTCAAAAAAAGACCAATCTACTATTGATTTCCCCGTAAATTGGTCTTTCCTTAATAATGCTATCCAAGTCCAAAAGGAGAGCATTTATTGCCACACTTCCACCAATGAAATGCTGCAATAACAGGCGTTATTACTAAGCAATAAAGCAAAAGTAGTAACTTAAGTCGCAACCCCTGAGTGCGTCAACACCCAGAGGTCGCTAACCACAACGAACTCAGCAGGAGTACGTCATGGCTAAATATCATCATACGCCAGAGCCAGTCTCGGCAAAAGTAAAATATCCCATTTATCGGCAACTTACCGTACAGGAAACGGTCTGCAACACAGCGACGAAAACCCGCGGCATAGGCATTAACTATGTGCCCGTCAAGCTTGAGCCCTGTGTTGTGCTCAGGGGGAAATGGCTGCGGTTGGCCGGTTTCCCGGTCGGGCAAAAGCTCAGTATTGTTGTCAATCAGGCAGAGCTGGTCATCACACCTAAGCAGGCGGAACCAAGCCTGTTAGCTGAAAAATAACCCCGGGCTTTTTAAAAGGCCATAAGCCAAGCTGCTGTGCCTTAAAGCAGGTACGGCAGCTTTATCATAGCGAATAAAGCTGACTAATACTGTTAACTGGTCGCGGTTGTTAAAGCAGGTAAAACATGTGAGCTAAGTAAAAGTTAAAGCGTTTCTCCTTGAATGGTAGCCACCAGGGTGCGTTTACCGCCGTGGTTCCTGTGCTCGCCAAGATAAATTCCCTGCCATATGCCGATATTGAGCTGGCCCTTGCTGATCGGGATAGTGAGATTATTGCCTAAAGTGCTGGCCTTGATATGGGCGGGCATATCGTCGCTGCCTTCATAAATATGCTGGTAATAGATGGCATCGGCGGGAACAAAGTGGTTAAAGTGCTCTTCCATATCCGATCTTACCGTGGGGTCGGCGTTTTCATTGATGGTCAAGGAAGCGGAAGTGTGTTTAATAAATAAATGCAGCAAGCCGCATTTTATTGAGGCTAGCTGGGGCAGGTTATGCTCAACTTCATCTGTGATTAAATGAAAACCACGCCCCCTCGCCGCCAGGGTTATTTCCGTCTGAAACCACATCATTACTCTCCCGCTTTATTCTTGCTAAACGATTGCTAAAACATCTTTGCTGACAGGTATTTTTAGCAGATAACCCGGGGCCGGGCAATCAGCAATAAAAACTTTTCAAATGAATGTTATCTTATTTATGCTGATTGTCCGTTGTTGTCTTACAAGTAGGGCCTAATGGGCAGCGATTTCAGTCTTTTTTGCACTGACAGGAAATAAGCTCTCTTGCTGTTTTGCCAGTTCGGCGAGCAGTTGAGGGTGGTTCGCCCGGGCATTTAGCAGCAACACCTTAACCCCGTGTGCTTTCACCCGGGTATTGATGGCGGCATTGCTATCATCAACCAGGTATTGTTCGCCGCTGATGGCGTCCGTCCAGCGGCCGCTGCTCAGCTTTTCGCTGATGTTAAAATCGGCGGCCTTGTCCCCTTTGTTTAACAGCACTAACGCGGTTTGGCTGATGCCCTTGTCCTGATATACCCGGTAGAAACTTGCGGTTTGCCCGTTAAAGTCAAGGTTAAGCTGTAATCCCCGTTGCAGGGCCGGGGTGGCTTTTCTCAGTCCGGCGATTTGTTTTAGTTCATTGTGGATAACATGGCTTTTTGCCTCTTCTATCCTGTCCTGGCCGAGATAGTTGCGGTTACCCTGGTGCTCCGGCTTGCCGGTCATAAAGTTCATTTCTGAACCGTAATAAATCACCGGAATGCCGCGGGAAGTAAATAGCCAGTTATTGGCATCGACAAAGCCCATGTCGGAGGCATTCATGCGCTCCATATCGTGGTTGTCGTAAAAGGTCATCAGCTCATAGGGATTCTGGTAGACGCCGTCATCTAAATGCAGGTAAGACAAAAGCTCCCTAAAGTCGCTTTCGGGATTTTCAAACACGCCGGTGATGGCTTTTCTGCCGGGAAAGTCCAGTACGCTGGCGCCGCCGTTTTCTTCCCGGGTATGTTCGGCGATAAATTCTGCCTCGTAGGAATAGCTTTCGCCGAAAATAAAGATCTCCGGATGGACCGCGCGGATGCGGTCAAATAATTTTTTCCAGAAAGCATGGGGCATTTCCTTGATGGTATCTACCCTGAGAGCATGTACCCCCTGGTCAATCCATTTCAAATAAGCCCCGGTAAAATAATCCAGTGCCGCTTCGTTGTTTTCATCGACATCTGAAAGCTGGGCCAGGCCGGTATGGGTATTATAAAAGGCATGCAGGGGATTGTTCTTATCCAGCTTTTCCGGATGGATATTTTGGTGGTCGGCAATCAGCTGTCCCTGTTCATTGAAGATTTTGCCGAAATTCCCCTGCTGCTCGGGCATGCTGTAAGCCGGTGAACCGTGGTTGGCTACTATGTCGAGGATAAAGTTCAGTTGGTGTTCCTGCTTTAACTTACGGGTAAAATCGGCAAAGGTTAAATCTTTTGACGGCAGGTGTTCGTCTACCTTGTAGAAGTTTGTGCCCCAGTAGCCGTGATAACCGGTTTTACCGCCGTCTTTGTAATAGGCGCCATAGGTGACTTCTTCTCCGCCGCTAAAGGCCTGGTCCGGATTGTCGACTATCGGCGTCAGCCATACCGAAGTAAAGCCCATGTCCCTGATATAATTCGCGTTATCCAGTACCCCTTTAAAGTCGCCCCCCATATAGCCGACATTGGCCTGTTCACCGTTTTCTCCCTTGAGTACCCGGTTAAAGGTGGGATATTCACCCCCTTGATCTTCCTGGTTATTGCTGGGATCGCCATCGACAAACCTGTCGGTTAACAGGAAATAAACCGACTCTGAGGCAAAGGGATTTTGGCTGCCATAAAACGCTGGCGGCATGCTCTGTTCATGGGCCAAATTTGCTTTTTGGCCCGGCTGTGACACACAGGCGCCAAGGGAGAGGGATAAAATTGCCGAAACCGGGAGTAAAGCCAGGCGGGTCAGATTCATGGTTAATTATTCCTATTTGTATTGCTGTTGATATGGCCAATATTCAGGGGCTAAGGCCAGGCTTGTCGGTTTCCGGCATTTTGGCCACCGGCGTTAGCTCAGGTAATGTTATCGGGCCGGGTACTGCTGTAATTGAGTTTATCCTATTCATTCGGGCACGGATATGACAAGCATTTGCATACGTATTCACCCTGGCCGGACTGGCCCGGATCATTTTATGCGGGTTATATTGCCTTGATATCATGGCGCTTTGACGCCTAATCTAAGCCTGATAAGCCGCCAGCAAATGGAACCAATCTTATGAAGTTATTAAGTAAACTGTTGTTAGCCCTGAGTATCACCTTATATCCGGCTTTATTCATGCCGGTACAGGCTTTTACGCCTGATACAGGGGAACAAACGGCTTTTGCTGAAAAATGGCAAAGTTACCGGCACAAGGGCAATACACTTGTGCTGCACTCGCCCCGGGGACAGATTGTTATTGAATATATTACCGATAACAGTGTTTATATCCATTATCAGGCCAATGGCGTCAAGCAGTTGCCCGGTTATTTACTTGATGAGAAAAGGCTGGATGAAAACTTACAGCTTGATAAGCAAAGTATAACGACGTCAGTCACTGAAAAAACAGATGCGCTGAGCTTTAGCAGTACCACCTCTTCGGTAGTGATCCGACACTCACCTTTTAAACTTGCCTTTTATCATCAGGGGCAGCTGAAACTTGAGGAGGAGCTGGGTTATATCGCCGGTAAAAACAGCCAGGGCTTTCGTTTTAAGTTAGCGGCGGATGAAAAGCTTTTTGCTGGCGGGCAAAGGGTACTGGGCATGGACAGGCGAGGTTTTAAACTGCCTTTGTATAACAAGGCCCATTATGGTTATGAAGATAATTCCAAGCAGATGTATTTTGGCCTGCCCGGTTTGATGTCCAGCAATAAATATATGCTGATGTTCGATAACAGTGCCAAAGGTTCGCTTGATCTGGGGGCCAGTGAACAGGATATCCTGGAATTTAGCGCCGGTGGCGGCAGAACGGCCTACCTGGTGACTATGGCGGATGATTATCCTGACTTGCTTGATCATTATACCTCTGCCAGCGGCAAGCAGCCTATGCCGCCTATGTGGGCGCTGGGCAGTATGGCATCGCGTTTTGGCTACCGCAGCGAAGCTCAGGCCAGGGAAGTGGTGGCCGAATATCAAAAACAAAAAATGCCGCTTGATGCCATTATTTTTGATCTTTATTGGTTTGGTCCGGATATCAAAGGGCATATGGGTAACCTCGACTGGGACAGAAAAACCTTCCCCCAGGGCGAGCAGATGGTAAAGGACTTTGCCGATATGGGCATCAAGAGCATCCTGATCAGTGAGCCTTTTGTTTTAACCAGCTCCGGCAACTGGCAGGCAGGAAATGATGCAAGGGCTTTTGCCATGGACGCCCAGGGGCAGGCAAAAACTTTTGATTTTTATTTCGGCAATACCTCGCTGGTAGATGTTTTCTCTGAAACAGGGCAAAAATGGTTCTGGCCTTTTTATCAAAAACAGCTGGACTGGGGCATAGCAGGTTTTTGGGGGGATTTGGGCGAGCCGGAAGTGCATCCCGCGGATGCCGTACATAGCTTAAGTGAGTCGGGACAAAGCGCGCTGGCGGATGAAGTGCATAATGTTTACGGTCATCAATGGGCAAAAAACCTGTATCAGGGCTTTAACCGGGCGAAACCAAAGCAACGTCCTTTTATCATGATGCGCTCGGGTTTTGCCGGCAGTCAGCGCTACGGCATGATCCCCTGGACCGGGGATGTCAGCCGCAGCTGGGCGGCATTAGCGTCCCAGGTGGAGTTATCGCTGCAAATGGGCTTATTGGGCCTGGGCTATACCCATTCTGACTTAGGCGGCTTTGTTGCTGCAGAAACCTTTGATGCCGAGCTTTACGTACGTTGGCTGCAATTTGGCGCCTTTTCGCCGGTATTTCGCCCCCATGCTGACGACAGTGTCTTGCCTGAGCCTGTGTTTCACGGCGAAGAAGTGGCGGCTCGGGTGAAAGAAGCTTTAAGCTGGCGTTATCAACTCCTGCCTTATAACTATACCCTGGCCTGGGAAAATCATAGTAAGGGCACGCCGTTGATGCGCCCGGTATTTTTTGAGGATGACACCTTAGCCGGTGATGCTTTATTGGATACTAAGGCTTATTTCTGGGGGCCGAACCTGCTGGTGTTGCCGGTTACCGCTCCCGGGGTGACAGCGCTTGACTATCAGCTACCTGCCGGTAACTGGTTTGATTATTTTACCGATCAACCCTACTCAATGGGTAAAGAGGGCGGTAAGTCAAAGATCCCCGTCAACCAGGAGACGATTCCGGTATTGGTGAAAGGGGGCGCGATTATTCCCCATGCTCCGGATATGCTAAATACCCGGGAGTATTCCGGCGATGAACTGATTATCCATTATTGGTTTGATGCCGGTGTCGGCGAGTCGCGTTTTCGGCTTTATCAGGATGACGGGCAAACGTTGGGATATCAGCAAGGAGAATTTACCAAGATCGACTTTATCGCTAAAGCATCGGAGCAGAAACTCAGCTTTAATATCGCCCTGGCCGAACTCGCCAAAAAACAGCTGCCGGGTAAGCAACTGAGCCTGGTGGTGCATAATGCCCCGCATTTCAAAGCGGTATACCTGGAAGGCAAGCGTCTCAATAGCAGTTATGATCAAAGCAGCAAGCAGCTGAAGTTGTCATTGGCTTTTGACGGTAAGCCGCTGGCACTGACCTTTAATTAGACGATTCTTTTATCGGTACAGCGCCTTAAAGGCGTCGATGGCTCGGGGCAGGAAGGCCGTTATTTCAGGAAGCTTACTATTGGCCGGGCGATAACTGGCATATAAGGTTTTAAACAGGCCGGTTTTGCCCAGTGGCAATCTTTTTAACAACGCAGGCGTGGCCAGGCTGGTGACCAGCCAGTCGGGCAATACCGCCACGCCCATATCTGCCGCCGCCATTTGCAACATCATATGGCTGTTGTCCACCTGCTTTATCT
The DNA here is from genome assembly GCF_000948975.2 of Thalassomonas actiniarum. Taxonomy (GTDB): domain Bacteria; phylum Pseudomonadota; class Gammaproteobacteria; order Enterobacterales; family Alteromonadaceae; genus Thalassomonas; species Thalassomonas actiniarum. Next base: position 5,585,177 of record NZ_CP059735.1, on the reverse strand, counting down.
TGTCCGGGGTGACCGCATGCGGGCTTAGAAACAGGTTAAAAATATCCAGGCGTTGTGTTTTCACCGGATACGTCAGCAGGTTAATGTCCTGAAAATCCTGCGGCAATAAAAACTTCTTCTGCGCCAGCGGGTGCTGATTTGCCACGACGGCAACCAGTTCAAACTGGCCTATTTCCCTTAACTCCAGGTCGCTTTTTTCATTTAACTCATCGGTAAACAGAATATCTGCCTGTTGATGCTCTTCTAGAAACAAAGGGTCGGTAAAGCTGAACCTTAACCCCGGGTTTTGCTCAGTTAATGCCTGGGTTACCGGTAATAACCATTGAAAACAGGCGTGGCAGGCAAAAGCCAGGGTTAATGTTTTTTCAGCGCTGTTCTGGCCTTTCAGGGCTGAAATTGTGTTTTCCACTTCCGGCAATACCTTGTGGGCCAGTTCAAGCAAAAGCTGGCCCGGGCGGGTAAATTGCACCGGGGAGGTATTGCGGATGAAAATTTTATCGCCGAGTTTAAACTCCAGCTCTTTCAGCTGATGGGATAAGGCCGACTGGCTTAAAAAAAGTTTTTCCGCCGTTTTACGAATCGTACCGCTGGCATTAAGGGCCGCTATGGTTTTTAAATGTTTAAGCTCGAACATGATGAAGTTTCTTCATACCCCGCTGAATATTTTGCGCTTGTTTGTCTTCCGTTATTAGATAAGTATATCCGTATAAACATCTAGACGTCCATGTAAATATTTGGAGACAATATGCAAATTCATAACTTAGGTTTTCCCCGCATTGGTGCAAAGCGGGAATTGAAATTTTGCCTGGAAAGGTACTGGCGCGGTGAAAGCTCGCAAGAAACCTTGCTGGCAGAGTGCCGGAATATTCGCAAAACAAATTGGCAAACCCAGCTGGATGAGGGCATTGAATATTTGCCGGTGGGAGATTTTGCCCATTACGATCATGTTCTTAATACTTCTTTACTGCTGGGCATAGTGCCGGAGCGTTTTCGCCACAGCAGCGATGACAATGAGTTGGATCTGGAATTTCGTATCGCCCGCGGTCAGGCCCCCTCCGGCTGCCAGTGTGCGGCAAGTGATATGACCAAGTGGTTTAATACCAACTATCACTATATCGTGCCTGAGCTTAGTGCCGGGTTGGACATTAAGGTGAATGCGTCTCGCTTGCTGGCGCAAATAGCTGAAGCACAACAGTTTAGCGACAAGGTGAAGCCTGTATTGCTGGGGCCGGTGAGTTATTTGTATTTAAGTGTTGCCAAGGACGTAGAAAAGCTATCCCTGCTGCCGCAGTTGCTCAAGGGGTATCAGCAGATTTTGACTCAATTGGCACATGCCGGTGTCAGCTGGTTGCAAATTGATGAGCCGGTATTGGGACTGGAATTAAGTCAGGAGTGGCAGCAGGCGTTTACAACCAGTTATCAGCAGCTGGATAAAGGAGCAGTAAAGTTACTGTTAACCACCTATTTTGCTTCCATTGATCATCATCTTAAGCTGATTAAGACACTGCCTGTTGATGGTATTCACCTGGATACTGTGGCCGAGCAAACGGATGTGATGAATGTTATTGATACTTTACCTGACTCCTGGGTGATTTCATTAGGGGTGATCAACGGCCGCAATGTCTGGAAAACCGATCTGGTCTCTGTCTATCAAACCTTGCTGCCGCTGTATCGCCATCTGGGTGAACGCTTGTGGCTGGCCCCTTCGTGCTCTTTGCTGCACTCCCCGGTTGATTTGGCACAGGAGCAAAAGCTGGATGCGGAATTTAGCTCCTGGCTGGCCTTTGCCCGGCAAAAATGCAGTGAGCTGGCGTTATTAAAGTCTGCCCTGATTAATGAAAACAGCGATGCCATTACCCTGTATTCTGCCCCGGCGATAGCGCGCAGGGTATCTGAACGCATTCATAACCAGACGGTGCAGCAACGCATCGGCCTGTTGAAGCCGGAAGACTTTCATCGCAAGCAAGCTTTTAGCGAGCGTAAAGCGATACAGCAAAGAGAGCTTAACTTGCCCCTGTTGCCGACAACCACCATAGGCTCTTTCCCGCAGACCGGGAAAATCCGGGAAATCAGGGCCAAATGGCGCCGTGGTGAGATCAGCGATCAGCAATATCAGGAATATATCCGCGGGGAAATCGCCGATGTTATCAGTAAACAGGAAGCCATAGGTTTAGATGTGCTGGTACATGGTGAGGTCGAACGCAATGATATGGTGGAGTATTTCGGTGAACTACTCGAAGGGGTGGTTTTTACCCAGTTCGCCTGGGTGCAAAGTTACGGCTCACGCTGCGTAAAACCGCCGATCATTTTCGGCGATATCAGCCGTAAGCAGGCAATGACTCTGGAATGGATCAATTATGCCCAGTCGCTGACGGACAAACCGGTGAAGGCCATGCTAACCGGCCCCGTGACTATCCTCGCCTGGTCTTTTGTCCGCGATGACCTGCCGCGGCAACAGGTGGCGGAGCAAATCGCATTGGCGATAGGAGATGAAGTGGCAGAGTTGGTGGCAAACGGCACACAAATCATTCAAATCGATGAGCCGGCGATCCGTGAAGGCATGCCGGTGAAACAGAGTTTATGGCAGGAGTATCTTGATTGGGCCACCGCCGCTTTCAGGTTATCGGCGGCAACGGCTCCGTCGGCGACCCAGATCCACAGCCATATGTGTTATTCCGAGTTTAATGACATTCTTGAGGCGATTATTGCACTTGATGCCGATGTATTAACGGTAGAGACTTCCCGCTCGAATATGGCGCTGCTGGATGCCTTTGAGCAGCAGGCGTATCCTAATGACTTAGGCCCCGGAGTTTATGATATTCACAGCCCTAATGTACCGGATGTCGACTGGATGGTGAATTTATTGGACAAAGCACTGGATTATGTACCGGCACAGCGTTTATGGGTCAACCCTGACTGCGGTCTGAAAACCCGTGGCTGGCAGGAAACCAAGGCGGCATTGGAGAATATGGTGCTGGCGGCAAAAGCCCTCAGGGCGAAATTGCAGGATAAAGTGGCTTCATAGTGCTTTGCGCCTGACTACCCAGCCTCGCCGGATACATACATCCATGTATTACCCGGCTCCAGGCTGTTCCCAGCCCCGCCGGATACATACATCCATGTATTACCCGGCTCCAGGCTGTTCCAAGCCCCGCCGGATACATACATCCATGTATTACCCGGCTCCAGGCTGTTCCCAGCCCCGCCGGATACATACATCCATGTATTACCCGGCTCCAGGCTGTTCCCAGCCCCGCCGGATACATACATCCATGTATTAAAAAGCCCTGCTTTAGCAGGGCTTTTTAGGTTTTGATAATTGATTTGGCCTGATTACTTATCGAAGCTGAACTCGATAAAGGCTTTACCGTGAGGGGAGTTTAACGGAATAATCACCACAGGGCCTTCGGCTTTGTGGTGTATGGTGTGGTTATTTCCGGAAACTACCATGGGGGTTGCCATATCAAATTCGATCCCCTTTTCACTTAACATGCGCTTGGCGCCGCCGGTGACCATGTTAGTGATTTCACCCACCAAATCGGTGATTTCTTCGTTGATCTCATCAGGTCCTTCCCCGACCATGTTTTTCATGGTGGCTATGGCTAATGGGCCTTCAAAGGTAATGGATAATGAGCCTTTAGCCTGGTCACTGACCATGCCGATTAATCCCGAGACATCACCCATGGCTACTTCATCTTTCTTCAGCTTAGGCTTCTCCGGGGACAGCTCCATTTGTGCCATGGTGGACATTACATTGAGCATTGAAGCTAAAAAAGGATTAATAAACTCTACATTCATGAAGTTTTCCGGACCTTGATTGTTTCTTAGTAGATTGATTTTGCATGCTTATCGGGCAAATGTAAATCCATCTGGGTTAGTTATTAGACTCAATTTTAGCAATTTTCCTTAATTGAGTAAAAGTTAAGCTACCTTTGATATCATTATCTTGATAATTCAAGGTATTTATCTGCTCAGGGTAAGTATCGACGAGTAATGTATTTTTTACCACTAAACCCGATAAAAAGTTTTTTGCCGGTCCTTCCTGATAAACAAAGACTTTTCCGCGCACAACTTCCAGCCCTACCCAGCTCAGGGGCAAAGCCCGCTGAGCTTCCATCACAGAAAAGTTTTGTTCGAACAATTGCCGGATCAGACCCTGGTAGTTTTTATGCTCAGGGGAAAAATGTGTTTGCTGCTGCTCGGCAATGGCATTTTCAATATCATGGGCAGTAAATTGATGGATTATTTCGATATGCTTGCTGCTCGGGTTTACCGACAAGTCGGTGATACCGAAGAAAAAGTTATGGGCGGCAGCAGGTGCTGCCCCCCAATAGGCCGAGAAAACCAGGCAAAGTAATAATGACTTAAGCATATAGGCGCTTATCGTGCTTTTTTGTCTGTAGAAGCTTCATCTTCTGATTTACCTGCTGAAGGCTCTTTACCTGCTGAAGGCTCTTCATCCGCTGATTTTAGCGCTTCATTATAATCACGCATCATATCTGCTTTCTTCTTCTTATACAGGTCGAAGCGGGATTTGATTGGTCTGGCCGGCCAGTAGTTGTTATTGACATTTACATCGGCGGTTTCCCAGTTAGGATCAACGGCAATGGCGGTGATTTCCTTGTCGGTGATCAGCATTTTCGAGGTCTTCTTCGGGTTTTTCCGCCAGATTTCTGCCGGCAGGGTTAACCGCTCCTTGCTGCCGTCGTGATAGCTGAGTTCAAGGATAATCGGCATCACCAAGCCGCCTATATTGCGAAAATCCAGGATATAAAAGTTGCTGTCATTTACCAGCAGATCTTTTTGCCATTGTTCCAGGTCTTTTTGCGCCTTGTTGTATTTATTACGGTCGGCATTGGTGGCGGTAAATTTATCATGCTCATTGTAGAAGTCTAACAACTCAGGTTTGTCTTGGGTGCGTAACCACTGGCCTTTGTTGCGTAAGTTGCTGATAAACTCCGGACTTTCATTATCCAGCGCACGTTCCCAGGCTTCTTCGGTATCCGGGTTCTGGCTGTTGGGGCGGTATAAGTGAATGTCTTCCAGGGCAATGTCGACATGATCTGTGGTGTAGAACCAGCCATGCCAGAACCAGTCTAAGTCGGTACCGGAAGCATCTTCCATGGTGCGGAAGAAGTCTGCCGGGGTCGGACGTTTAAACTTCCAGCGCAGGGCATATTCTTTAAAAGCAAAATCAAACAGTTCCCGGCCGAGAACAGTTTCACGCAGGATATTCAGGGCTGCCGCCGGTTTGCCGTAGGCATTGTTGCCAAACTGCATAATAGACTCGGAGTTGGTCATGATAGGCACCTGGTTGCTGCTTTTCATATAGCTGGTGATATCATTGGCATGGCCGCGGCGGGACGGGTAGTTTTCTTCCCAGGATTGCTCGGCGATAAATTGCAAAAAGGTATTTAAGCCTTCATCCATCCAGGTCCACTGGCGTTCGTCGGAATTGACTATCATAGGGAAGTAGTTGTGGCCTACTTCGTGGATGATCACGCCGATCAAACCGTATTTGGTCTTGCGGGAATAGGTTTTTTCACCGGTTTCTTCATTCAGGGTCGGGCGCGGGCCGTTGAAGGTGATCATCGGGTATTCCATGCCGCCCACCGGGCCGTTCACGGAAATCGATACCGGGTAGGGGTAGTCGAAGGTGTACTTATTGTACTGCTCCATGGTATGGATAATGGCTTCGGTGGAGTAGCGCTCCCATAACGGGTTACCTTCATTAGGGTAATAGGACATGGCCATGGTATCTGTGTTGCCGGCTTTATAACCCTGGGCGTCCCAGATAAATTTACGGCTTGATGCCCAGGCAAAGTCACGGACATTTTTCGCCTTAAACCGCCAGGTTTTCGTTGTTGTCGCGCGGGATTTTTCGTTGGCCAGGGCTTCTTCCGGAGTGATTACCAGCACAGGTTTCTTGGCATTTTTAGCCTTTTTCAGACGTTTTTGCTGGGCTTTGGTCAGGACTTTTTTCGGATTTTGCAATACCCCGGTGGCGGCAACGATGTGATCCGCCGGTACGGTAATGTCGACTTCATAATCGCCAAATTCCAGGGTAAATTCACCGCGGCCGAGGAATTGCTTGTTTTGCCAGCCCATCACATCGTAGTAGGCTACGGCGCGCGGGAACCATTGGGCGAGTTCATACAGATAGTTGTCATCTTTTTCAAAATACTCATAACCTGAGCGTCCGCCGAGCACTTTTTGCTCATGCAGCTGGTAATTCCAGTCGATATTGACTTCAACGCTATCACCGGATTTTAGTGCCTTGGGTAGGTCTATCCGCATCATAGTGCCGTTGATCACATAATGCAGTGGCTTGTCGTTGCTGTCGGTGACTTTCGTGATTTGATAACCGCCGTCGAATTTCGGCGTTTCCACCATAGTACGGAACTTTTTATAGGTGATCTTTTTACTGGCGGGGGCGCTTTCACTCATTTTATAGCCTGAGCCAGGCTTCATCCTGTTTTGATCTAATTGCAGCCACAGGTAGCGCAGGCTGTCGGGAGAATTATTCTGGTAGTCTAAGGTTTCACTTCCGGTGAGGCGCTGGGTTTTATCATCCAATGAAATGTCGATGTCGTAATTGACTTGTTGCTGCCAGTATTGGTGGCCGGGGGCGCCTGAGGCGGTACGGTAGCTGTTGGGAGTCGGTAAAATTTCTTCTAATTGACGAAACTTGTCATCAAAAGCTAATTTTCCTGCGGTAACATTGCCGCTCACGGCAAGGCATAAGCAGACAAAAGTTGTGCGCATTGAGTATTTCATGGATGTCCTGGTTAACGTGGTGGATGATTATTTATAACGCCATATTCTTTTGATATGGTCTGGTGGCTGACACGCCTTATTAACTCATAAAAATAGTTTATAAATAGTTAAATTATGCTCTCTTAATTACATGCCTGGCAGGTGCCGTGGGCCTCGACGATTTGGTGGCTGATATTGAAACCGCTGGCGTCCGCCATAGAGCGTAATGCCAGGTCAAAATTGTTTGACTGAATTTCTTCCACATGGCCGCATTCATCGCAGATCAGCAGTTGTACCGGGTGGTTGCATTCGCTGAAATGGTGGCACATCACAAAGGCATTAATAGATTCTATTTTATGGACAAACCCCTGCTTGCTGAGGAAGTCCAGCGCCCGGTAGATGGTGGCGGGTTTGGCTGCCGGATCTATGGCTTTCAGTTCCTCCAGCAATTCATAGGCGCCGACGGCACCGTCATGTTCGGCAAGCAGCAAAAAGACTTGTTCGCGAATTTTTGTCAACCGGGCGCCCCGTTGCTGGCACACTTGTTGAGCTTGTAGTAGTAGTCCCTGAATAGCCATATCGTTATCGTTTGAGAGTTTGCCTCAGTTTATCATATGAGTGCGCTGCTGCAAAATAGCGCTGGCTATAAACTGGTCTGAGCTGGTTTTGGCAGAGCTGTTACTGCCGAAGGGTTATTGCGCTTGGGGGGTATTTAGAAATACCTGGTTGAAATAGCGGGTAAACTCGCTTTGATTGCTTTTTGCCACTCCTTGCGATTGCATCTGGTAAAAGGCCTGGGTGGGGATACGCTTTTTTAGTGATAAATTAAAATCATTAATCAGTTGCGCGGTTTTCGCCGATTTTGCACACATCATGTGCCCTAAAAGATAACTGTCGGCTCCTTTGATAGCGTAGCTGTATATTTTTTCCTTGCTGATTTGCGGCCAGTAAAAGTCAACCTCGGAAGGGTACTCTATCAGGAGTTCAAAGCGGCCGTTATTGAGTTGTTTTAAGGCGGTTTTAGCATCTACCGGGGTCGGGTAGCGTTGCGCCGGGTCGATCAGGTTGAGCTGCTGATCTAAGCGTTCGCCATAACTCCTGCCGCTGATCTTCGCCAGTCTGAGTTGCTTTTCTCCCGGCTCTTGCTTGGCAAAGAGTTGCGGCAAATGAATGGTTTCCTTGTCGCTAAGCGGGATTTTGCTGTAAAGGTGCAGGCCTAAATAAAGGGAGAAAGGCTGGCTAAAGGCAAAGTGCGCCTGTCGTTGCCGGGTTTTGATCATATCGATAAAACAAACATTTTCTTTTTGCTTATATTGATAGATTTTTGAAAAGTCATGCATGACCTTGTAGGTAAAGTGGTAATTGTCCAGCGAGTCCAGCGTCAGGTTGAGGATACGGTTCAGGCTGGGTTCCAGGATTAACTGTTCTATATTTGGCTCTTTTAAGACATTGACTTCATCGGTGTAAATAATGATTTCATTTTTATCTGGATTAAAATCGGCAAGTCCGGTGCGCTGATAATCATCTGAAAATAATTTTTCCAGCTCTCCCGACGTCCTTAATTGCGCCATTTTTTGATCGAACTGTAATGCCAGTTTTTTACCATGCCGGTTACGCTGAAAGGCGATATAAATGCGGCGTGACGGCAATACTTCAAAGGAGGAAAGCTGGCCCTGATATTGATCCGGCAGGTTATAGCTATAGTCGATAAAGGTATCAATGCGTTGATTGGCCAGCATTTTAAAACCCAGCTTGATATCGTCGATCAGGTAGGTATTTTTAGATGGCGGCAGGTAGCGGTTAAAGGCATAACCCCTGAGCCAGGAAGTGGTCAGTTGTTTAAAGTCGTTTAAGTGGTTGATGGTGAGCAACTTGGGGTTGTAAAAGGCCATGATCGGGTATTCGGTATCCAGATACCAGTTGGGGAACAGCGCGCGTGCTAAGTCTTCTTTATAGACCCCGATAATGATATCCAGCTTGTTTTGTTCGAATTTCTTCAGGGCGCGGTTAAAGCTGTCGACTTTAAAGTTCAAGCGGTCGTCGGGATAAATTTTTTTTAACAATTCAAAATAGATGCCGCTGCCGTCGTTATGGGTATATCCCTGCCATTCATCGGCGCCGATAGAAATTTGTTCGGCGTAGCCGGGGACGCTTGCCAGCATAAAGAACAACAATGCGGTGATTAGCTTCAAATGATCTGACCTGTGTTAACAAAATTTATATATACTCTTTACCGATGCGCTTAATTTCTTATCGGTCTAGCTCATACGTTATATCTAACTGTCGGCGAGAGTCAATTAATCAGGAAAGAATTCACGGGAGCGGGAATAGGGGAATTGACCGGGATTATCTCATTCGTGCTGAATTTCTGGGGGGGTTACCGGGATAATTGTTATATAGTATTGTTTGCAAGGTATCCTGGTGCCAATCAAACCGGTGACATCATTTGTGGCTCTTATCCCGTAAGTAACCCTAGCTGTCATCATTTTTATTTAGTTCTTGTGTGGGGGCTCTGTTAAAGGCCTTATTATCTGTTGGTTAGGGTGTTGTCCTGACGGAAAATGAGTGGGCCCGTTTTCATGAAAAGTTATTCAAACAAATCTGGCTTTAAAAGCTGACGGGCTTAGACCAATGACTTTACTGAAAACTTTACGAAAACTATTGACGTCATCATAGCCGATGTTCAGGGATATTTGCTCAAAGCTCTGTGTGCTCGATTCTAAGAGTTCGCATGCCTTTTGTACTCTAACTCTTTGAATATATTGTATAGGTTTTATTGTTGTTGCCTGGGTAAACTGGCGCAGGAAAGTGCGTTCACTCATACAGGCCAAAGCAGCCAACATAGCAATATTCAAGGCTTGGTTATAATGTGCCTGTATATAGTGCTGGACTTGTAATATCTGTTGATTGCCGTGGCTGAGTTTGGGGGTAAAGCTGTCGTAATAGCGCTGTTCTCTTTTGCCTGTATCCACAATAAGGTATTTGCCAAGCGTACGCATGATATGTGGCCGGGTGAATTGTGCGACTATTTCCAGCCCCAGATCGACCCACGACATCAAACCACCGGCACTGATTATATCTCCATCATTAATGAGCAGGCTTTCTATCTTAAGGGAGACTTTGGGGTATTGCTTATTGAATTTATCTGCCAACTGCCAATGTGTGGTCGCTGCCCGGTGATCTAAAAGCTTTGTTTGAGCAAGTATAAAGGTGCCTGCACAGGCTGAACATAAGATTGCCCCGCTTTGATGGGCGTTGTTGAGAAATGTTAATAATCCGGTTTCGGGGGCACGGTAATAATCACCGTCTAAGTTGGGAGGAAGAATAACGATATCGCTTTGTTCGACAGCTCCCAATTCTTTTTCTGGGCAGGCTACGGTTATTGCAAACCGGGTATCCAGCTGGCTTTCCGCAATTATCCGGTTAGCGATTAAAAAAAGTTCTTTTAACCCCTGTACTGCACTTTGCAGTGCATTAGGATAGTCGATAATAACGACATGAACATTTTTTGTCATTTTTGAACTGGTTTATGGCAGTTACGCCATAGGTGTGATTGATATGTGTTTTGCATAATAGTGCCAACAACACATTGAAACAATACACGAGAGATGATTATGTCAAATACAGCTTTATTATTAATTGATTTTCAAAATGACTATTATGCAAGTTACCCTGGCGCTAAATGGGCGTTATCGGCGACTGAAGCCGCTGCAGCGAATGCCGCTGCTCTGCTGGCTGAGTTTCGTAAGCAGGCGTTGCCGGTTATTCATGTCCGCCATGAATTTCCTTCACATGATGCGCCTTTCTTTTTGCCTGAATCCGAGGGAGCAAAAATTCATACCAGTGTAGCCCCGGCTAAAGGTGAGCCGGTTATTTTGAAGCATCAAATAAACAGTTTTCGCGATACTGAATTAAAAAGCCTCTTGCAGCGCCTTAATGTCGAAAGACTGGTTATTGTTGGTGCAATGAGCCATATGTGCATAGATGCTGTGACCCGTGCTGCTGTCGATTTTGGTTATGAATGCCATGTTGCCCACAATGCTTGCGCAACGCTGGATCTGGAATTTAACGGGGTAGTCGTACCTGCTCATCATGTCCATCATGCGTTTATGGCGGCATTAAGTTTCGGTTATTGTAATGTTGACAGTTCCGAAAATTTGCTGAGTTTAGTCCGGTAGGAGAGTTGTCTTAAGGGTTGATGCCGGTAAATAGCCTTAATCAGCCCGGATGAATAGTTTTTGGATTATCAATCAGGAACTATATTATGAGCCGAATGACAACATTTGCATTTGAAGCAAAACCCGGGCAATCAGAAGCGCTTTTATCTTTTTTTAAAAAAATTCTACCGGGAACCAGAAGTTTTTCAGGGAATAACGGCGCCGAGCTTTCATGCTTATCTGAAAGTGAATTTATGATCATAACCTATTGGCAGCAAGAGCAAAATTTAGAACTTTATCTGAGCTGGAGAGAGAAGAAGGGAGATTTTGCCATCCTGCTGAGCTTTCTTAATCAAGCTCCTGAAATAGTCACTTATGAGGTGCTTGAAGGTATCTAGTCTCATACAGTGGTGTCGCTGTAAGTGATAATAGTGCTACATTGGGTCAAGGCCATTTTACTCTAGCCCGGAGCGGAGGACTTATGCTTGAAAAAGAAAATTGCGGTCTGATCCTGGTGGATATACAGGGCAGTTTAGCCGGGACGGTGCAACATAGTGAGCTATTTCTTGCTAATACCAAAAAATTGCTTCAATGCAGTAAATTGCTGGCGATGCCGGTTATATGGCTAGAGCAAAATCCCAAAGGCTTAGGTGCAACTGTTCCGGAAATAGTTGAATTGATGAAGGGAGCGGATGCAATTGAGAAGTTTCATTTTAATGCTATGTTTGAACCACAGATCAATAAGGCGATTAAAGCCACGGGAAGGCAGGAGTGGCTGGTTGCCGGCATTGAAGCCCATATTTGTGTTTATCAAAGTGTTTTAGGTTTGTTAAACGAAGGGTTTAAAGTTGATGTGGTTTCGGATTGTATTTCCTCTCGTTTACAATCAAATATAGATTTAGCGTTAATAAAGATGAGGGATAGTGGCGCCCGTTTAACCAGCTTAGAAATGTGTATTTTTGAATTGATGAAAACTTCTAAAATTGAAAACTTTCGCAAGATTCTTTCGATCATAAAGTAAGTGATAGGCAGCAATAGTTTGTTTAATCATAGATTATTATTTTTTTGTTCAGCACTTTATAATCCCGTATAATTTAGCCAACTTTCAGCTGTTACTTCCAATGCCTGAACTCGCTTTAAATTTAAAGGTTTTTTGTTAACTATATGATTTCTCATAAACTATCCGTGGCTCCCATGCTCGACTGGACCGATCGTCATTGTCGTTATTTTTACCGGACTATGTCAAAAAAGACTGTTTTATATACAGAAATGGTGACAACAGGGGCAATTTTATTTGGCAAAGGGGAGTATTTGGCATTTAATGATGAGGAACATCCACTGGTGTTGCAGTTGGGAGGCAGTGATCCGCTTGCCATGACCGAGTGCGCAAAAATTGCCGAGCAGCGTGGTTATGATGAAATCAATATTAATGTCGGCTGCCCTTCGGATCGGGTCCAAAACGGCCGTTTTGGTGCCTGTTTGATGGCGGAGCCGTCCCTGGTGGCCCAGTGTGTTGAGCAAATGCAAGCGGCGGTGAATATTCCGATCACGGTAAAATCCCGTATCGGTATTGACGACCAGGACAGTTACGAGTTTTTGCATCAGTTTATCAGCGAAGTTTCGCAAGCAGGTTGCCAGCATTTTATTATTCATGCGCGAAAAGCCTGGTTAAGCGGCCTGAGTCCGAAGCAAAACCGCGAAATACCGCCACTGGATTATCAGCGGGTTTATCAGATTAAACAGGACTTTGCTGATCTGGAAATCTCCATTAATGGCGGGATTAAATCTTTGGCGGAAGCGAATGAGCATTTAGGCCATCTCGACGGTGTTATGATCGGCCGGGAAATCTACCAGACCCCTTATTTGCTGGCACAGGCAGATCAAAGCCTGTGGCAAAGCACTTCTCCTGTGATCACCCGGGCGCAGGTGATCGATGAAATGGCCGATTATATTGACCGTTATGTTAGCGACGGCGGCAGGGCCTGGCATGTGCTCAGGCATATGTTGGGGCTGTGCAACGGTTTTGCCGGCGCCAGGCTGTTTCGTCGTCATTTAAGCGAGAGCTCAAGTAAATCGGGAGCTGACAGTCAAGTGTTGCGGGATGCTTTCGCCCAAGTGTCTTTTGATTAAAGCAGCATTAATTTATTTGGCTCTGTCTGTGGCTGAAAATATTTTTTATGGTTGAGATTTCCCGTTTTCGGGAAATCTGATCCCTAATTCGGGATCTCATTTCTTCTACCCTTCTTACTGTTTTATAACCTCATTGTTATTTAATCATTATTTTTACCAATTAATGGTTTTTTTCACTAATTTTCAGCTGTTCAATGGCTTTCCTTGTTAGTTCTTTTTCTAGCTTAATTTGCTATCAAAACTAAATTTCATTAAAAATCATGGCTTTATGATTTTTTTCATTTGCTGGCACAACCTTTGTAATAGTTATGTCGACTTAATAATTAATACCGAATGAAAGGGAGCTGATTTGGCTACCTTTTTTAATAACAGACTTGTGGAGAATAGTGATGAAATCTTTAGTTACCGTAGTGATGACCGGCTTGTTTTTAACCTCTTTATCCGTACAAGCCAATGAAGAAGTATCAGTAAAGCAGGCAGTTGAAAATATGATGCAGCAAAATGCCGTGCAGTTAAACAAACAAATGCAGCAGGAAAATCGCCAGGCGATCAAGAAAAACCTGTTATCGGTGCAAGAGCTAAGCAAAGCGAATGAATTACTGGTACAGACTGGTTATTTCAGCGGTGCTAAAAACAATGTCCAGGTTAACGCAAAATAAGTGGGGTTGTGGTTATGATCAGTTTGAGCATGTTATTTATTTTGATGATGCTGCCCGGGGTTGGTTTGCTAGCCGTGTCATTAATCGTCGCTTATTTTGAAGGTAAGCAAACGAGTTTGCTCAACGATGAATCGTCTATGATAACCGGCTGTGATTAAACGGATGGTGGTGGCTGTCCGTTTTATCTCTATTTTTTCTTTGCTGCCTAAACCATAGGTTACTCCCTTTATTGCATATCTTTTCGGCCTTGGCTGCTGATTTAGTGGTTGAAACCGGCCATTTTTAAAATTAAGCTAGTTTAATTCTTGTTCTATAAATGCTAGCTATGTCAATTACTTTTAAGCATATCATTGCCCCCGAACAGCTTTTATCAAGCCTGGAAGCTCCAAATCTAATTATTCTCGATGCCAGTATTCCTCCCGTGGGAAATACTGCCGCTCCGGTACGACAGTGGCCGCAATATGCCATCGCCAATGCCCGCCGTTTTGATTTGGAAGGGGTCTTCTGTGATCAGCAAAGTGATTTACCCCATACCATGGTCTCAGCCGAAGCCTTTACCCGCGAGGCGAGAAAGCTGGGGATAAATCAGGACAGCCAGATTGTGGTTTATGATGATCTGGGGATTTTTTCCAGTGCCCGGGCCTGGTGGATGTTTAAAGCCATGGGCTTTGATAATCTGGCGGTATTAGACGGGGGCTTACCCTTGTGGTGTCAAAAGCAATTCCCGCAGGCACCGGCTAAAACGCGGGAGGTGGCACAAGGGAACTTTATTGCTAACCCCAGGGCCGGGTATTTTTGTGATTATCACAAGGTGAGCCAGGTATTGACGGAATCTGATGTTGCCGTGATGGATGCCAGGGGAGCGCCCCGCTTTTATGGCAAGGCAGCTGAGCCCAGAGCCGGTGTCCGCAGCGGCCATATGCCGGGGGCGGTAAACTTACCTTATAGCGAGCTGCTCAGTGACGGGCAATTTAAAGCAAAAGATGAATTGCAGCAGATGTTTCGGGCATTAACCGGGGATAAAAATAGCCTGGTAATGACGTGTGGCTCCGGCATCACCGCCTGTATCCTGGCGCTTGCCGCCGATTATTGCGGCTATCGGGATGTCAGTGTTTATGACGGCTCCTGGAGTGAATGGGGACAAAAACTGAATTTACCCGCTAGTTGCGATTAAGATTGAACGCTGCAACAGGCCCGTATGTTATTGCGGGCTTTTTCTGATCTTTACCCTGAGTTACCTTTAAAGAAAACGCTCATTTATCCTGCCTCTTTTGTTGGTCAATTTCACACCTTCAGTGGTTAAAATCACTATATTTTAGTTTGACATAATATGTCCTTGTTTGGGCGGTCAATCTTTGTTTTATTATTTGTCCTTATTTATCAACTGTTTATTTTTTATTTCTAACTTGGCATGTGGATTGTAATAGATAGTTCAAAGCTTATGTGATTAAGCACTTTTATCAGGTTATTTAAAGGCTATAAGGATCTCGGTTATGAATAAACGAATGAATAAAAAACTGGTATTAGCGGGCATTTTAGTAACGGCTTTAGCGACTAACGCCAGTGCCCAGCAGGTGTCGGTTGAAACGACGGTAAGCCAGTTTGTTGTTGCCCAGGGGCAGCAGATGGTAACTGAGCTGACACAGCAGTTGAGCCATTCTATCAGCCAGGAGATCCGCGAGTTTAAAGCCGAAAGCGCCCTGTTGCTTTCCGGTGAAGCGATTAAAGCGACAGCGGATAAAAAGCAAAACAGCCAAGAACATAAAAATTATTTACAAGAGTAGGAGAGTGCCATTATGGGTATGTTTTCAAGATTTGCCGATATCATCAACGCCAATATCAACAGCATGTTAGATAAAGCCGAACATCCGGAAAAAATGATCAAGCTGATCATTCAGGAAATGGAAGAAACTCTGGTTGAGGTACGGGCAGCGGCGGCAAAACATATTGCCGAGAAGAAAACGTTATTACGGCAAAAGCGCACCATAGAGACCAGCATTTGCCATTGGCAGGAGAAAGCCGAACTGGCGATCAGTAAAGATCGGGAAGATTTGGCCCGGTCAGCGCTGGCAGAAAAAAACAAAAACAAAGAGCAGGCGCAGCTTATTCAGGAAGAGCTGGATACGTTGGAAGAATATTTAAGCAAGGTACAGGAAGACAGTCAGCGCTTGCAGGATAAGTTAACCGAAGCCAAACGTCGCCAGCAGGCTTATGTGGTGCGTGAACAAAGCGTCCAGGCCAGATTGAAAGTGCGTCAGCAGGCGGCGGTGGTCAATATTGATGAAGCGATAGCTAAATTTGAGCGTTACCAGCAAAAAATTGACCGGGTCGAGGCGGAAGTTGAGGCTTATGATCTGATGGAAAACAAAGATCTCAATAGCCAATTCCGTGAGTTGGAAAATGACGACAACATAGAGCAGGAGCTGGCGCAACTGAAAAAGCAGGTGGCCAACGGTTAGTTATTAACCCGGCTCCGGTCGCCAACCTTGGTTGGCAATGATTTTATGAACAAGCAATCCGGTAGGCCTTCAATGATGAAATCTTCCTGAAGGTGCCGGAAAGGGGAGTAGAGATGCAATACGAGAGAAGTTATTCAGTTAAAAAAACACTGAGCAAAGATGTTCACCATAAAAAACTATCCGGAGTCTGCGCCGGCCTGGCCAAATATTATCAGTTGCCCAGGTTAGTGGTAAGGATGGCAGCAATTGTAGCACTGATCACCTTTCCGGTAGCAACCGGCGTGGCTTACCTGGTATCAGCCCTGCTGATGTCGGACAGGTAATAACAACCGTAAAAGCTGCGGTCGAAGAACTAAAGAAGGAGGTTTTATGTCATTTATGAAGTCGTTATTGCTGGCCATTATCGCCACATTATTTTTAACCTATGTGTTTGGCGCCGGTGTTATCGATTGGTTTAACGTAGATGTTTATATGGACAATGAGTTACTTGAGCCGGTTCAGGCGGTAAGTTTTGCTGCCCTGTTTGTGGTGGTACTGGTGATAGCGGCGTTAGCCATAGTATTGAGTGTCTTTGGTTCGATTATTTTTATTATCTTGTTGATTTTTGGCGGTGGGCTGATGTTGATGCTGGGCATGTTCTGGCCGATTATTTTGATTGCCTGTGCCATTTGGCTGGTGAGTCGCGGTGGCCGCCAACCTGCCTATTAAGGAGAGGTTTTTACTTTTTTATCGTGAAGAAAAAAGCCGGATAACTTGTGGTTGTTATCTGGCTTTAAGGTTAGATAACACATTTATTTGAAGAATTTGGCCAGGATGTTTTTGCAGCTATCGGTGGCCATCAGCCGGACAAACTCCTTACCTTCATTTTCAATGACCGCCGGTAATATTGCCTGGCTGGCTTGATGAATAAGGGCCCGGCTGGTTTTAACGGCATCTTGCGGCAGGGCGGCAATTTCAGCGGCCAGGGTCGCGGCCCGTGAAAGTACTTCATCCGGCTGGCATACCTGGTTTACCAGGCCATATTCCAGCGCCTGCTCCGCTTCGAAGGACTTTCCTAAGACCAGGAGTTCAAAGGCGCGGTTATGGCCGAGGCGTTGGGTCAGCAATAAGCTGGAGCCGGCTTCCGGACACAGGCCTAACTGGGTAAAGGGCAGTTTAAAATGACTGTTGTTGGCGGCGACCACCATGTCGCAGTGCAGCAGCAAGGTGGTGCCGATACCCACGGCAACACCGGCGACGGCGGCAATAATCGGCTTGTCGAAAGCGGCCAGGGTCCTGACAAAGTCCATTGCCACCAGGTCACCGCTTTCGGCGCTTTCAATAAAGTCCTGCAGGTCGTTACCTGCGGTGAAGCAGTTTTGATCCCCCTGGATCAGCAGGCAATGCACAGTATCGCTTTCGCTGGCATAAGCAAAGTGTTTGATCAGGGACTGGTACATGGCCGTGTTAAGGGCATTTTTTTTATCAAGACGATTCAAGGTGATAGTGAAAACGCCTTGGTGTTCATGAGTAAGAATTAAATTATCCATTTTGTCTTAGCTTAGTTACAATAGCGGGCACCACAACCATAATGCGTCTGGATAAGGAAGTATAGAGAGAGATGAAAAAATTTTACCCGGCTTTTTCATTGTTTATATGTTGTTTTTTAACTGTTTGCAGTTTCAGTGCCTTAAGTTTTACGGCAAGCGCAGCAATCGCTGTTGATGGCGGCTACGTCAGGGAAACCATTCCCGGCACCGCAATTTCCTCGGCCTACATGACCATCACCAACAGCAGCGACAAGGCCTTTACCTTAACCGGCGCCAGCAGCACACGCAGCCCGCGTATTGAAATTCATGAGCATACCATGTCCGACGGCATGATGCGTATGAGGCAAAAGGCGTCAATCACTATCAAGGGCAAGGAAAGTGTGACCTTACAACCCTCTGGGCTGCATTTAATGGTGTTCGATTTACCCGGGCCGTTAAAACATGGGGAAAACGTGCCGGTCACCTTGCATTTTGCCGGGGGGCAGGATGTCAATATTGAGCTGCCGGTGCAGGGCTTAAAGAAAAAAAACACTCACCAGAAGAAAGACAATCACCATCACCATCATTAGGAGATTAGGAGCCGTTTATGAAAGTTAGTTTTTCCACAAAAACAGTCGTGACTATGGTCGTGGCTGTGTTGTTTATTTTTTATTTTATCGGGGTGTGGTGGAGTTTTGAGCCGGATGAATTTGATATCAAGGCCCAGGTGACCCAGGATGCCACCCTTGATAATGTTGCCCCCGTGGTCGGTTATACCACAACCACGTCTTTGATCCGGGTGATCGAAACCATGCTTGATAAACCCGGCGGTTATTTATCCAACGATGCCATCCCGCCGTCGGTGTTTTTAGATAATATTCCTGCCTGGGAATTTGGCGCCCTGGAAATGGTGCGGGATATGGCCCTGGTGATGCGTCAGGAATTTAGCCGCTCCCAGTCCCAGTCGCTGGAAAATCAGCATTTAAAAAGTGCCCATCCGCAGTTAAATATCGATCATACCAGCTGGGCGATGCCAAGTGCCGAAGGGGAATATAAGAAAGCGATCAAAGAGTTATATGCCTATCGCAGTGCGCTTACCGATGTTAGCAGCCAGAATGCGCAGTTTTATGCCCGTGCCGATAATCTGCGCGACTGGCTTAAAGAAGTGGAAAAGCGTTTAGGCAGCTATTCCCAGCGGTTAAGTGCCAGTGTCGGCCGGGAGCAGATGAACACCGATCTGGCGGGTGACAGTGTCGCCCAGCAGTCCACCAGCGCGGCCTCGAGTCTGCAAATGAAAACCAGCTGGTGGAAAATCGATGATGAATTTTATGAAGCCAGGGGCGCCTGCTGGGCGTTATTGCACTTTTTGCAGGCGATAGAAATCGATTTTAATGATGTCCTGGAAAAGAAAAATGCCAAGGTCAGCGTACAGCAAATTATCCGGGAACTAAAAGCGAGCCAGCAACCGGTGTGGAGTCCAATGATCCTGAACGGCGACGGTTTTGGTTTCCTTGCCAACCACTCGTTAGTGATGGCCAATTATATTTCGCGGGCCAATGCCGCACTAATTGATTTAAATGAATTATTAAGTCAGGGATAAAAAATGAAAAAAGCAGCTATAGCGTTAACACTTACTACCTTGCTATCGGCATCGGTACAGGCGGACACTTTATTGGGGGTCTATTTCGGCGGCCAGGTATGGGATAACGAAGCCGAAGGGGTGTTCGGGGAAAGTACCACCCAAAGCGATTTTAATTTAAAGGATGAGCAGCAGGGCAGCTTTTTTGTTGCCGTGGAGCATCCGTTGCCGTTTTTACCGAATGTTAAATTGGCGCATACCAGCCTGGATACCGACGGTAATACTACGCTGACAACCGACTTTGAATTTAACGATCAAACCTTTACCGCCAACACCAGTGTTGATGCCGTCTTTGATGTCAGTTATAACGATTACACTTTTTATTATGAGTTGTTTGACAATGATCTGCTGACCTTTGATTTTGGTTTAACCGCCAGGGATCTTGACGGCGATGTCAAGGTGGCTGATACCGGCAATACCCAAAGTGCCAGCCGCTCGGTTTCTGAAATCGTGCCTATGGTTTATAGTTCGGCAATTATCGGTTTACCTTTTACCGACTGGAATCTGTTTGCCGAAGGCAACTATTTAACTTTTGATGATCATACCTTGTACGATTATCAGGTCGGGGTCAGCTACGCCCTGACAGAGAATTTTGCCCTGGATGTTAACCTGACCGCAGGTTACCGGGCAGTGAAATTTGAGTTGGATGATCTGGATGACTTTTATGCAGATCTTGAATTTAAAGGTCTGTTTGCCGGGGTTATCATGCACTTTTAATCTTTATCAGCCGGTGCTGGTTTTTCAGGCACCGGTTATTTCTCCCTGTTTTCTTCCCGTTATCAAATTAAAAAATAACCTGATTAAATCCAAATACTTTACATGAGTTGCAATCGGCTCGTCGAAAACCTGTGCTTTTTTAAACTAGAATTAAAGGTGTATATGCTCAAAAACAGCTGTACAGGAGGAGCGGGTTATGACACAAAAAAGGTCGATTTTCCTTGGGGTTACACTTCTATTTTTAGTCAGTATCATTGGTTTTTTCTTTATTAAACTTTGGCAACCGGCTAAATCTTTTGCTTATCGGCAGGTAAAAGCCGTGGCAGTGGCGCCGGATAATTTTCAACTGCCGGTTACGCGCCATATTCGATTGCTTCCGAGACCGCAAGAAACCTTTGCCTTCCCGATTGCTATCGGTGAAACCGGGCCGGTTAACAGTTTATATGCCGGAAAAATGCAATATCCCTTTTATTGCATGACCTTAGATTCCGGGCTGGGACAGCCTGAAGTGGATAACCAGCTTGGTCTGGGAGTACCTGTCTACCGCTCAATAACGGACAAAAAAGAGGTTATCGGCTACAGCAAAGATTGTTCTTTACCAACATCCGTGGCCTATTACAGGGTTGATGCCGGGGATAAGGTTGGGCGGGTCACTCAGGACTGGCTGGAGCGGCAGGCACATGGCCAAATGAGCAAAGGGAATTTATTCCGGGTGGAGCAGGGCACTATTAACCGCTTTATTTATACCCTGGTGGTGCCGGTATCCCTGGATGACATGGATTCTCGCACGGCAACATCCAAGTGGAATCAGCGTTTGATCTATCAGTTTAACGGCGGCTCCGGCATAGGCTACCGCCAGGGGCGACAAACGGCGCGCCGGGTGATCACCCGGCAGCTGCAGCAGTTACTGGATGGGTATGCGGTGATCAGCTCCAGCGGTAACCGTACCAGCTATACCTATAACATGCTGCTGGCAGAAGATACCGCCCGGCGGGTGAAAAAACAATTTGTCAGCTTGTATGGCGAGCCCCTTTATACCGTGGGCATCGGCGGCTCGGGCGGGGGGCTGGCGCAGTATCTGATAGGCCAGAACAGTCAGGACATACTCGATGGTTTGATCCCTTTATATTCTTATCCCGATATGATCACCCAAACCACTTATGCCTTAGATTGTGACTTATTAAATAACTATTTCACTTTCCGTAGCCGGGATAAGGCGACCTGGAATGACTGGCAAAAAAGGCAGTTGATCGAAGGTATGAATGCCATCAATGATTTTCCCCAAAGGGCTGCTTTTCTGCAGCCGGTTAATCAGTTGATGGCGGGCTTTGTTCCTTCTCTGCCTAAGGGCAACAGTGAATGTATTAATGGTTATTTTGGTTTATCCAGTTTTATTAATAATCCCAGGCAGGGCTTTATCCGCGATTTTTTCCACCCCCGGGTGGTAGAACAGGTCAACTGGAGTTACTGGCAGGATATGGCGAACGTATTAGGCAAGGATAATCAGGGTTTTGGTCTGACTACCTGGGATAATGTCGGCGTGCAATACGGCTTATCGGCTTTTGTTGATAACAGTATCAGCTTCGAAGAGTTTTTGGATATCAATAAACATATCGGCAGCTGGAAACCCCAGAATGAGATGAAAGCAGAATCGCTGATCACGCCATTTGGTAAAAAACTCCCCTTATGGCTTTCCTTATGGGGCAATCAGAATATTACCAAAGTGAACGGGCATGCGGCGAAAAGAAGAACCGGCTCTCTTGCGGCGATGCAGGCGGCCTACCGCTCCGGCCAGGTCTTTATCGGTAAGGTGGCGTTGCCGGTGATCGATGTGCGCCATTATTTAGAGGATGATCTGGATATGCACCATGTTTCTGCGTCATTCTACAGCCGGCTTCGGATGCAGCAAGCCAATGGCCATGCGGATAATCATGTGATCTGGATCTCCCACAAAGAGCATAACCCGTTGCAGCAGGCGTTTAAAATGATGGACAGCTGGCTGTTAAATAAAAAAGAGGATTCTTTTGCCGGTGTGCTTGAGGCCAAGCCCGAGCAGTTGCAAGATGCTTGTTTTGCTGCCGACGGCGCAATTTTACACCGGGGTCAGGATGTCTGGGATGGCCAGTGGAATCAAAAACAGAGCGGCAGTTGTCAGCAAATATATCCCATGTACAGCACCAGCCGTATCCAGGCCGGCGGCGGCTGGGCCGGAGATGTCTTCAAATGCCAGTTGATGCCGGTGAAAAAGGCAGTAAAAGCAGGTCTCTACGGCGAGCATGATATGAGCGGACACATTGAACTGCTTGAAGCGGTTTTTCCCGATGGCGTTTGTGATTACCAGCAAGGTGATCTTGGTCGTCCGGATGATATCTGACCCCGGCTTATAAGGGCTGGTCTTATTCCTGGCTGAAGAGTTTTTTACGTACCATCTGGCGGTAATCCTTCGGGGTTAGCGCCAGATGTTTTTTAAATAACCGGGTCAGATCTCCCTGGTTCGGATATCCCACCTGGTAGGATATTTCCTGGATCGATAAATTACTCGAAGATAGCAGCTCTTTGGCGGTCTCCAGTTTTAATTGCTGCCAGTAGTCCCCGGCGCTGCTGCCGGTAGCCGTTTTAAAGCGCCGGGTAAAAGAGCGCTGACTCAAGCCGAACTGGGCGGCGACCTGATTTAAGGTCAGGGGGGAAGAGACATTGGTTTTTAACCAGAACTGGATCTGGGAAATTAATTCATCGGGATGGCGATCTACCGCTCCTTCCCTGTATCTCTGCTGTTCGTAGGGTTTCCTGATCTCATGGGAGAAATTACGCTCCACCTGCTGGGCAGCCGTGCGACCGTATGTCTGGTCTATGATATGCACAATAATATCTGCCAGGGCATTTAAGCTGGCGGCACAATAAATCCGCTCCGACTGGGTGATAAAGAAGTCCGGTTTCAGCACCACAGCCGGATAGTCCCGTTTAAATTGCTCGACATAATGCCAGTGGGTGGTGGCGGGATGGTTATCGAGCAATCCCGACTGTGCCAGAAAACATACTCCGGTACCCGTGCCTATCAGGGTAGTTCCCTGTTGCCATAAATCATGTAGCCATTGAATGAGCTCCTGCTGCTGGCGTAAAACCGGCCTGGGATTTCGCCACAGGCTGGGTACAATCACGATATCCGGGGTCGGGCAGTCCTGGAGCCGGGCATCAGGTGTGAGTTTGATACCGGCACGGGAGGCAATTTCCTGGTTATCCTGGCTGACCAGCTGGATATTCAATGAAGCCGCATTCCTGTCGTGGCGTCTGGCAAAAGCTTCTCCTGCAAGTAACATTTCTATCGGTAAGGTTAAGCTGGTTGCCAGTACATGCTGATAAATCGGTAGGGCTATGGTGATTTGCTTTTGGCTCATGAGGGTCATGTCTTTTCTTTATATTGAGCCAGTTTACTTTTGTTTGGCCTTTTTTGCATCTTATATGGCCTGATATGCTAATTATTTTTAGGGTAAAGCACATAAACTAATAATATCTGAGAAAACTATTGAATTAAGTAAAAGGTTTATTAATGACGGCTTTACCTCTTATTGTTGGCATGGGCGGCATCAACGCTGCAGGACGTACATCGTTTCATCAGGGCTTTCGCCGAATCGTTATCGATAAACTCAATGCCCGGGCACGGCAGGAAACGTTTGTCGGCTTGGCGACATTAATGAATCTGGTGAGCTACCGAGAAGGCGAGCTTTTTGATCAGGCTGGTAAGGCGATTGCACCTGCCGATATTGAAAGTGTTTTTGGCGAGCAGATCCTCCGCGGTACCCTGATCCGGAAAATAGAAAGCAACCATTTTGATCCTGATGCGACCCCCTGGCACCAGAAAATGACCCTGACCCCAAGTGAGCAGGGTTTTAGTTTTGAAACCCGTAAACGTGATTTGCCTACGCCATTGCCTTCAAGCTGGCAGGTAACTGAGCTTGATGGTGGCCGGGTGAAGGTGGAAATTCCGGATAATTTAGATATTAAACATCATTCGGTGCGCGATAACCCCATTAAGGCGGCTGGACAGTTTCCTACCGGCTTTAAGCCGGAAAACCTCTATAACAGCCGTTATCAGCCCAGAGGTTTGCAGGCGACCATTTTTGGCGCCAGTGATGCGATACATTCCACCGGGATTGCCTGGGAAGATATCCTGGAAAAGATTGGCGCCGATCAGATCGGTGTGTACTCGGCTTCCGTGATGGGGCAAGTACAAAATGAAGGCCTGGGCGGCATGATGAACAACCGCTTACGCGGTGACAGGGTGTCGACGAAAAACCTGGCATTAGGTTTAAATACCATGTCTACCGATTTCATCAACGCCTATGTTACCGGTAATGTCGGTACTACCTTTACCGCTTCCGGCGCCTGTGCCACTTTCTTATATAATATGCGCGCCGCCGTGCAGGATATGCAGGCGGGCAGGATCCGCGTGGCCATTGTCGGCAGTGCCGAAGCGGCCGTGACCCCTGAAGTGGTGGAAGGTTTTGGTAATATGAGCGCCCTGGCCAATGAAGAAGGCCTGAAAAGACTTGATGGCACAGACAATGTCGATCACCGCAGAACCAGCCGTCCGTTCGGGGAAAATTGCGGCTTTACCATAGGTGAAGGCGCCCAGTTTGCGATATTGATGGATGATCAACTAGCGCTGGAAATGGGCGCCCAGGTCATGGGATCCGTAGCCGATGTTTTTGTTAATGCCGACGGTTTCAAAAAATCCATTACTGCCCCGGGTCCGGGTAATTATATTACCATGGCAAAATCGGTGGCGCTGGCAAAAAGCATTTTAGGGGGCGAAGCCCTGGAACAGCGCAGCTTTATTCTCGCCCACGGTTCCAGTACCCCGCAAAACCGGGTAACCGAATCCTTGATTTATGATCGCATTGCCGACAGTTTTAATATCAGCAACTGGCCGGTAGCAGCGCCTAAAGCCTTTGTCGGTCATACCATAGGCCCTGCCAGTGGCGATCAGCTGGCGATGGCGCTGGGAATTTTCGCCCATAATATTATGCCGGGAGTGACGACTATCGATAAGGTGGCGGATGATGTTTATGATGAAAGATTAAATATCGCCACCGAGCACTGGTCTTGCCCGGATATGGATGTGGCTTTTATTAACTCCAAGGGTTTTGGCGGTAATAATGCCACGGCGGCCATCTTCTCACCTAAGGTGACGCTGTCGATGATGGAAAAACGTTACGGTAAAGAAGCTTTTGCCGGCTATCAGGAGAAATTGCAGCAGGTAGAACAGGCGCAGGCCCGTTACCAGCAAAATGCTGACAATGGCCAGTTTGGCTTGATCTATAAGTTTGGTCAGGGTCAGATTGATGAGAATGATATCAAGATCAGCGAACAGTCGATATCCGTACCTGGGTTTAAGCATGATATTACTTTACCGACAACGAACCCGTTTGAAGATATGGTCTAGGATTAACAACTAAACTTTTGTTATTTGAAAAGAGGCTACGGCCTCTTTTTTATGTTCAGGACGAACGGTATTTTGCGGTTAAAAGGATTTAAAGGAGCAAGTATGTTCAGGATGAACGGTATGCCATGATCACATGGATGTGAAAAAATGGTGATGTTCAGGATGAACGGTATGCCATGATCACATGGATGTGAAAAAATGGTGATGTTCAGGATGAACGGTATGTCATGATCACATGGATGTGAAAGAGTGATGATATTCAGGATGAAGGGGGTTTTGCGTCTCACTTAACAACAGGCGGAATTTACAAGCGCAAACCTGTTTGTTATCTGAGCAAAAAGCACTTTTCCACTTCACTGACTTTTATATACACTTTTGGAATAAAAAATCATTTTCTATTCTTTTTAATTTCGTTTTGCTTTGTCTATCCTGTCGCTATCAAATTTAATGGGCGAAGTATCTGTTATGTTGCCAAAGCAGCGAAATTTAAGTCAAACCATGTTGGATGCGGATCAGTTGGCATCTCTTCAACAAACCATAGGTAGTTATTCTCCACTTCAGCTTGCCTGGGCCAGTGGTTATTTAGCCGCGAAAAGCGAGCAGTCTTCGGTGGCGGTATTACCGGCGGCGCAAGCGGCGGTTTCATCGACGTTAACCATTTTATACGTTTCCCAGACCGGCAATGCCAAAGGTGTGGCACAGCAGCTGGCGCAAAGCGCCGAAGCCGCAGGTATCAGCGTTAATTTAAAAAATGTTGCCGACTATAAAGCGAAGTCGTTGAAGTCGGAAACACACCTGTTAATCGTTGCCAGTACTAACGGCGAAGGTGAAGCGCCGGATGACGGCCTTGAATTCCATGAGTTCCTGTTTTCGAAAAAGGCCCCGAAACTGCCGAACCTGAAATACAGTGTGTTGGCATTAGGGGACAGCAGTTATGAGTTCTTCTGCCAGACGGGTAAAGATTTTGATGAACGCCTTAAAGCCTTAGGGGCAACCCAGGTAAGTGCCAGAGTTGATTGTGATGTCGACTACGACAGCGATGCCAAAGCCTGGAGCACACAAATTGTTGAAACCTTAAAGGAAGAGCTGACGTCATCTGATGATGCCCTGGCGCCTGTGGTGAATTTGCCGGTTTCAAACAGCAGTGTCAGCAGCTATAACAAGCAAAATCCTTATGCCGCTGAATTTCTGGTGAGCCAGAAGATCACCGGCCGGGAGTCGGCAAAAGATGTCCGTCATATCGAAATTGACCTGGGCGAGTCCGGATTACAGTATCAGCCGGGTGATGCCCTGGGTGTCTGGTTTGAAAATGACCTGGCCCTGGTAGATGAATTACTCCAGCTATTAGCTTTTGCCGGAGATGAGCCGGTAACTTTCATCAAAGACGATAGCGAGCAAACACTTGCTATCCGTGAGGCCCTGGTTTCTGTGTTTGAAATTACCCAGACGGCACCGTCATTTGTTGATTTTTGGGCAAAAACATCCGCTTCGGCCCAGTTATTGGCTTTGGCTGAAGATAAAAATGCCTTAAGAGAATTTGCCGCGAATCATCAGCTGGTGGATATCCTGAAATTAGCACCGGCAAAAGTGACGCCTCAGGAGCTGATTGACACTTTACGTAAAATGACGCCACGTCTGTATTCTATTGCTTCGAGCCAGGCAGAAGTGGATGAAGAAGTTCATTTAACCGTAGGCCTGGTGAGCTATGAGCGAGATGGCAAGACCCGCCTTGGCGGCGCATCCGGTTATCTGGCCCAACGTCTTGAAGAAGGTGCCAAGGTAAAAGTTTTTATTGAACATAATGATAACTTCCGCTTGCCGGAAAGTGATGATACTCCGGTGATCATGATCGGGCCGGGCACAGGTGTTGCACCGTTCAGGGCCTTTATGCAAGAGCGCGAAGCCCGGGATGCCGGTGGCGATAACTGGATGTTCTTTGGCGATCAAACCTTTACCCAGGACTTCCTCTATCAGGTGGAATGGCAGAATTATCTGAAATCCGGCCTGCTGACTAAGATGAATGTCGCTTTCTCCCGGGACCAGGCAGAGAAAATCTATGTTCAGGACAGGTTAAAAGAGCAGGCGAAAGATGTTTTTGCCTGGTTAGAGCGCGGTGCTCATCTGTATGTCTGTGGTGATGCCAATCGTATGGCCAAAGATGTTCACAATACGCTGCTTGAGATCATTGCCCAAGAGGGTGGTTTATCGACAGAGCAGGCAGAAGATTATTTAAAAACGTTACGGGTAAGTAAACGTTACCAGAAGGATGTGTACTAATGAGCACCACAGAAATTAATCCGGATCTAGTTGTTGACGGCAAGCTGGCGGACAACGAACGTTTAAAGGGCCAGAGCGAGCTGTTGCGCGGCACTATTACCCAGGATTTAGGCGATCAGATGACAGGTGGTTTTACCGCCGATAACTTCCAGTTGATCCGCTTCCACGGCATGTACCAGCAGGACGATCGGGATATCCGCGCCGAGCGCCAGAAGCAAAAGCTTGAACCTTTGCATAACGTGATGTTACGCGCCCGTATGCCCGGCGGTATTATTACCCCGAAGCAATGGCTGGCGATCGATAAGTTTTCCCAGGAAAAAACCAGTTACGGCAGTATCCGTATTACTACCCGTCAGACTTTCCAGTTTCACGGGGTGTTAAAGCCGAACATTAAGCTGATGCACCAAACCCTGAACGAATACGGCATAGATTCTATCGCCACGGCAGGGGACGTGAACCGTAATGTGCTTTGTACTTCTAACCCGGTGGAGTCTGAACTGCACCAGGAAGCCTATGAATGGGCCAAAAAAATCAGTGAGCACTTATTGCCTAAAACCAAGGCTTATGCGGAAATCTGGTTAGACGGCGAAAAAATGCAGGGCGGCAAGGTTGAAGAAGAGCCTATCTTAGGCAGCAACTATCTACCCCGTAAGTTTAAAACCACGGTAGTGATCCCGCCGCAAAACGATGTCGATGTCCATGCCAATGATCTCAACTTCGTCGCCATTGCCGAAAACGGCAAGCTGGTTGGTTTTAACGTTCTGGTCGGCGGCGGTCTGGCCATGACTCACGGCGATAAAAGCACTTACCCGCGTAAAGCGGAAGACTTTGGTTTTGTGTCGCTGGAAAATACCCTGGACGTAGCCGCAGCTGTGGTCACGACCCAGCGGGATTACGGTAACCGGGTCAACCGGAAAAATGCCAAAACCAAGTACACCTTAGACCGTATCGGCGTTGACGTTTTTAAGGCGGAAGTCGAAGAAAGAGCCGGCGTTAAATTCAGCGACAGCCGTGCTTATGAATTTACCGGACGCGGCGATCGTATCGGTTGGGTTGAAGGCATAGACAATAAACATCACTTAACCCTGTTTATCCAAAGCGGTCGTTTACTGGATTATCCGGATAAGCCGCTTAAATCAGGTGTCGCAGAAATTGCAAAAATCCATAAAGGGGATTTTCGCATGACCGCCAACCAGAACCTGATCATTGCCGGTGTTGCCGAGCAGGATAAGGCAAAAATTGAAGAAATAGCCCGAGCCCACGGCCTGATTGATGACAATAATAGCGTGCAGCGGGAAAACTCTATGGCCTGTGTGTCATTGCCGACTTGTCCGTTAGCCATGGCGGAAGCCGAACGTTACCTGCCGACTATGATAGGCCATGTTGAAGGGCTGCTGGCCAAACATGAATTAACGGATGAGCATATTATTTTCCGTATCGTCGGTTGCCCTAACGGCTGTGGCCGGGCGATGCTGGCAGAAATCGGTTTAGTGGGTAAAGGGCCGGGTAAATATAATGTTTACCTGGGGGGAAATAAAAACGGTACCCGTATTCCTAAGTTATTTAAAGAGAACCTCGACGAGCAGGCGATATTGGCGGAGCTGGATCAGTTGATTGGCCGTTGGGGACGTGAACGCAATGAAAACGAAGATTTTGGCGATTTTGTTATCCGTGTCGGGGTAGTGGCCGAAGTCATCGTCAGCGTAAGGGACTTTCATGACTAAAGCGGCGATTAATAACAGGTTTCCGGCATCCTTGCCGGAGCCCTGGTTAAACCAGTGGAATGAATTGCTGGAACAGCAGTCTCCTATGGAGCGGGTGGAGTGGGCGATGGAAAACTTGCCCGGCCATTTCGTGCTGTCCTCCAGTTTTGGTATCCAGTCGGCAGTGATGTTGCATATGATGACGCAAATCGACCCTGACATTCCGGTGCTGGTGACCGATACCGGACATTTGTTTCCGGAAACCTATCGTTTCATCGATGAGCTGACCGAGCGATTTCACTTAAACCTGCAGGTTTACAGCGCCAAAGAAAGTGCCTCCTGGCAGCTGGCCAAATATGGCAAGGCGTGGGAGCAGGGCAGCGATGCGCTGAAAAAATATAACCGTCTTAACAAGGTAGAACCGCTTGAGCGTGGTTTGTCCGAGTTAAATGCCGGTACCTGGTTTTCCGGGGTGCGCCGTCAGCAGACGGAACACAGGAAAAATTTGTCTGTGGTCAGTATCTTAAGGGGACGTTTTAAAGTACACCCGATCATTGACTGGAGTAATAAAGATATTCACCAGTACCTGACGAAACATGGCCTGCCTTATCATCCTTTATGGGATCAAGGCTATGTTTCCGTGGGGGATGTGCATAGCACCAGGCCGTTAACTTTAGGTATGGATGAAAGCGATACCCGCTTTGCCGGGATGCAGCGTGAATGTGGTCTGCATACAGACGGTGACGGTATTTAGCCCCTTTGCCTGTTTAAGTCAGGGGCTGAAACCGGTATTTTTAGCGCAAAGTTAATAATAGAAAGGAATGCTACAGCTGGAAATGATGCCCGAGTTTGAGCTTTAATTCATTCAGATAGTTAGTCTCGGCATTATCGCCGATCAAAGAGGCCAGTTCCGACCCCACAGGTGTGAACTTATAAAAACGGATCACGGTATTTGCCCCTTTGGCGACTAAATCCAGCGGCGAGCCATTATAAAGGAAGTGCAGTTGTTCTCCTTTGGCCAGAGAGCTGGACTCGGTTTCCTGAATAAACAGCAAGTTATTGTCCGATAAGGTCAACAGGTCGGCATAACTTAAACCGTGGTGGCTTAAATTGAGGTTTTGCTCGCGGTTCTTATCGAAAAAATTAAACAGGCCGGGTTGTATGTAGCTGCCGGAAATGATGCGGATGTTTTTCTTGCCCTGATCTTTAACCGCCAGCGAGCAGGCCTTGGCCAGCAGCTTGGCGTCATTGATACTCATATTACGAAATATTTTCAGCGCCTTTAATGAAAAGGTTCCGGGCTGGGAAATCTCTCCCGAGAGGATTTTCGCCCATAACTCCTGCATGGTTTTATTGCTGACATCTTCCGCCAGGGAAATAAAGCGGTTAAACCAGTCGTGGTCCGCCTTGTCGGTGATTTCACTTTCAGAGCAGTAGGCCAGGGCTTTTTGGATGATGCTTTCCATATTCTGTTGTTTGCGTAAACTGAGCAGGCGCTCGCGTTTGCGGGATCTGTCTTCTAGCGGCATTTGCTTGTCGGGTGACACCAGGCCGCCGTCTAAAACAAATTGTTTGGCCAGATTGAGTAGTTGCATTTGTGAACTGGCGCCGGAAACCGATGTCTGATGACCGCTCTCTTTGGAAGGAACTTTAGCCGGGGTAGCTTCAAGTGTAGTGCTACTTGTCGGTACCACTGCCGGAGTGCTCGTTGCGGGTTTCGTTATCTTCATCTTGCTACCTTAAACTCAAACCTGTGTTCATGCGGTCAATGTGATTAACAGCGGTAAATAAAGGAAATATTCATCGCAAATTCCGGACAAAATCGGGGGATTTTTGCCTGCTCCAGTGTAATCATATTTAACGGCAATTCCTATATAAGTGTCTTGTTTACCTTTCATTTTTTAATATACTTAGAACAAAGCATTGAAAGATTGTATTTTATTACATTGATTTGTTGAATATTTAGAATCTGACTTTTATTATGTAGTAGAATGTTATATAAAAATAGTTTCAAGTTACAGTGATAATAATCCAACGAGAAGCAGACTTAACTAGTTGAAGTTTTTACTAGTTATTTGAGGACAGTATGCAGGCTACAGAAAACACTAACGACGATTTTTTGTTTATTGATGATAGCGACGAAGATGACATTATCGATGAACTAAATGGTGATGCTTGGAAAGTGTTGATCGTTGATGATGATCCGGAAATACATTCTGTCACTCAGTTAGCCTTATCTGACCTTGTGGTACTGGGGCGCCGCCTCGAATATTTACATGCCTATTCCGGCAAAGATGCTTGCGAACTTATTGAAGAACATGATGACATTGTGCTGGTATTGCTCGATGTGGTTATGGAAACGGATGATGCCGGTTTAAATGTTGTTAAGCATATCCGTGAAGAATTGTGCCGCGAAGATATACGCATAGTCTTGCGCACCGGGCAACCCGGTTATGCCCCGGAAGAAAGTGTCATTAAAGATTATGATATTAATGACTACAAAACCAAAACCGAATTGACCCGCAGAAAACTGGTGACCACAGTTTATGCGGCTATTCGCTCCTACCAGCAAATTTCAACCGTCAGCCAAAACCGTATCGGGCTGGAAAAAATTATTGAAGCCGCTGCCGACTTGCTCGAACTGCATTCGGTACAGGCGTTCGGGCAGGGAGTTTTGCAACAACTTAACCGCTTGTTGGGCGATGACGTCTGTGGCTTGTTCTGCGCCCGCGGCCAGGGCATTATCAGCAGCGCCGATGATTTAAGTTTTTATATTCTAGGTCAGCAGGGGCATTCTGCGGTTATTGTTAACCAAAAACTCGATACCCTTAAAAATGAGCAGATCAGCTCGCAGGTTGCTTCTTGTTTCGGGCAAAAGCAGCATAACTTCGATGATAAAAATGTCAGCTTATATTTGGCCAGTGGCGGTTATCGTGCCGTTATTTATTTAGAGCTGGCCAATGAGTTAACGGAAACCCAGCAGCAGCTTATCGAGGTTTTTCTTACCAATATCGCCATTGGTTATGAGAATGTGCACTTATTCCAGAAATTACGTAATGCCGCCTATAAAGACTGGTTAACCGAACTGCCCAACCGGCTGGAATTTGTTAATTTATTAGATCAGTTTTCCAACAGCGACAATCAGGATCTGGTCGCGGCCCTGGTGGATATCAATCATTTCAGTGATATCAATGACGGCTTGGGGCAAGATGTCGGCAACCTCTTGCTGGCGGCGGTGGCAAGACGCCTGTCCGGATTAAGTGAGGAGTGTCAGATTGCCCGTGTCGGTGCCGATGTTTTCGGTGTGATAGGGCCGAGCGAATTTATCAATCCCGACTGTCTCAGTGCTTTGTTCTACCAGCCTTTTGATGCCGGCGAGCAGAAGTTGCCTATCAATGCCTGTATTGGTTTTTGCACCAAAGAATATGCCCGCCTGCCGGGAGTTAAAGTATTAAACCAAATTAACATCGCCCTGAATTTGGCCAAGAAAAACCGTGAACAACACTGCATGTACTATATGCAGGAAATGGAAGACAAAACCCTGTGGCGCTTGGGCATGATACGTCAGCTAAGAACTGATTTTTCCGAAAACCGTCTGGAACTTTGGTATCAGCCGCAGTTGAGCCTGGAAACGGGAAAGGTGATAGGAGCCGAAGCCTTATTGCGTTGGCGCACCGCCGACGGCGCTTTTATTTCTCCGGAAATCTTTATCCCGCTGGCGGAATATTCCGGTTTGATCATAGAAATCGGCGATTGGGTTATCAATCAGGCCTGTTTGCAAATCACAACCCTGGAAGAGCAGGGCTTTGATCAGGTCAGTATTTCCGTTAATGTCTCCATTCCCCAGTTCAGACGCAGTAATTTCGTTGATAATATTATCGAGACCACTAAGGCCCATAAAGTACAAGCAAGTAAGCTGGAGCTGGAAATTACTGAAAATATCCTGATGGATGAACCTCAGGTGGTGATTGATTCTTTATTAAAGCTGAAAGAGCAGGGGATCAGTATTGCCCTGGATGATTTCGGCACCGGTTATTCTTCTTTGAGTTACCTGCAAAAGTTGCCTTTTGATCGCTTAAAAGTGGATCGCTCTTTTGTCAATGATATTACCCAGCCGGGACAGTCCCTGATTGCCGACACGATAATCAATTTAGGCAAGCAAATGAACCTTAAGGTGATTGCCGAAGGGGTTGAAGATCTCGCCCAGGAGGCGCACCTGAAAGAGCAGGGATGTCATGAAGTGCAGGGCTATTATTATGCCAAGCCTATGCCGGAGCAGGACTTCTTGGCCTTTCTGCAAAAAAATAAATAACTCCCTCTTTCTGTTTCCTTTTTTATCAATAAAACCTTATTGCACCACTTAGCCGTTGAGCGGCTAAGTGGCCGTGTTTGCCGAATTATCTGATTGCCAGCCGCTTTTCCTGGTAACGCAGCTCAATACCGGATTTAGGCGCCACGGGGATCAACAAAGATAACAGTAAAGAGCAAGCGGCAAATCCGGCCCCGATATAGAATACCCAGGAGCTGTTGACCACCCATAACATACCCAGTAAAGCCGGGATAACGACAGCGGCAATGTGGTTAATGGAGAAGCTGACGCCGGCAGTGGAAGCTATGTCTTCGGGGGCGGCGATTTTCTGAAAATAGGTCTTGATGGCGATGGCCAGGGCGAAAAATAAGTGGTCGACCACATAAAGCACCGCAGCAACCGTGGCATTGTCTACCAGGCCATAGGCAATAAAAACGACAATCAAACCTATATATTCAAATTTGAGTATTTTACGCTCTCCCAGCTTGCCGATAAGTTTTCCTATCTTGGCGGCAAAGAGCCAGTTAAAGACATAGTTTATCAGGAATAAGCTGCTGATTTCGGCAACACTGTAATGAAATTTCTCAACCATTAAAAAGCCGGCAAAGACCACAAAAATCTGTCTGCGGGCGCCGCTGAAAAAAGTTAAGGCGTAGAACAGCCAGTAACGTTTTCTTAAAACGAGTTTTTTGCTTTGCTCGGTATGGGGTGTAAATTGTTTAAAAGACAAGGCGATAAAGCAGGTAAAAATAAGCGCCAGCGCACCGAATAATAAATAGGTGGCTTGATAGGACCAGGTGAAATGCTCCATCAGCAGCCACACACCGCTAAAGGCCATTAACGAGGCGGCGGATTTGGCCGATAACATTTTCCCCATAAAATGCGCCGTTTTCTCTTTTTTGATCCACTGTAAAGTCAAGGATTGGTTGACGGTTTCAAAATAGTGGAAACCAACAGACATCAATACCGTGGTGAAATACAACCCGGCGGCATAAGGAAAGTAACCTGTCAGGGCTACCCCCAGGCTGGTCAGGGCCAGGGCGGCGATGGCCAGGCGTTGCTCTTTGATAAAAAGCAGAACATAGACCACGGTAAAAGCAAGAAAACCGGGGATTTCCCGCAAGCTCTGCAATATGCCTATCTCGGTACCGGTAAAGGCTGCTTTTTCCACGACAAAGTTATTGAGCAATACCATCCACACAGAAAAGACCAGCGGCATAATAAAGGCCATTGCCAGGAGTAAATGTTCAGGCTGGTTAAATCTGCTGGTGAGTTTCATCGAAAAGGTTTCCTTGTTGACTGTGCTTGAGTATCGGCCGGGCAATTGTACGTGAATTCGCCGGTTATAGCATTAATGGCGGGAAATTCAGCTAAAAAATTAACGATTGCTGCTGAAATAACGACTAGAGTAATAGTAGTTACCGTTATTTTCTCAGTAAAACCGGGAGGGGCTATGAGTTTGAATCAGGTACCGGCAGGTAAAAGTATTCCGCAAGATATTAATGTGATCATTGAGATCCCCGCTTGTGCTTCACCGATAAAATATGAGGTGGATAAGGATACCGGAGCCATTTTTGTTGACCGCTTTATGTCAAGCTGCATGTTTTATCCCTGCAATTATGGCTATATCAATCATACGCTTTCAGAGGACGGCGACCCGGTGGATGTGCTGGTGCCGACACCTTTTCCTTTGATCCCCGGCGCCGTGATCCGCTGCCGCCCGGTAGGTGTGTTGAATATGTCGGATGAAGCCGGACAAGATGCCAAGGTGCTGGCATTACCGCTGGATAAATTAACCCCGATATACAGCAATATTACTGAGGCGAATGAGTTGCCGCCGTTGATGCTTAATCAAATCAGTCACTTTTTTGAACGTTATAAAGATCTTGAGCCGGGCAAGTGGGTTAAAATTTCCGGCTGGGGTAATGCCGCTGCCGCCAGGGCAGAAATATTAGCCAGCGTGAAACGCTTTGAAGACAGCACGATGAGTTGAGAAAAGCGGCTATTTGCCACCGGGCAAGGCATCAAAGGTCAGGCAAGGTGCTTAATCGGGCTGCTTTCCCGTCATGCGGTAAAACTTTGTTGCAATCTAATCCCGGTGCTTGTTGAAATTCCTGTCATTTGAGTATGGCTTCGCTCCCGGTTTAATAGTAAAATGCCTGTTAAAGGGAATGAATAAATGTAAATGGAATGTTTTTATGCGCTCCGCCATTCCCTTGGTTTAAATTTGACCATGGATGAATGGAAATCGACTGGCTTAGTTGTAATTTAGTAGTGTCTTCAAAGTACGACCGTCATTGTTACCTTAGCGGCAATTCCTCTTTCTGTAAAACATCCGGTAAAGCACTGTTTAACACAGTTTTTAATCGGCATTTTCAGTCTTTATCCTGTCAAAAATAAAAATTAAAGAGCAACTTATTTGTTTTAATAGCATTAACTTAATAGTTAACGGCAGAACAAGCAGATAAAACCTGGGGTTTTATCTATAGTTGGCCGTTGGTTTATTTAAAAGGAATTTAAAAATGGTAGTAGAAAATCTTCAAGGCATTGTAAAATGGTTTAATAATACTAAAGGATTTGGTTTTATTAATACTGAAAGCTTAGCCGGTGATATTTTTGCACATTATTCATCTATTCAGATGGACGGATATTTAACCTTAAAGGCGGGGCAATCCGTGACCTTTAATGTCGAAGAAACTCCAACGGGCTTCCATGCGAAAAATATTATTCCCGCACCTCCCCAAGCTTAATGGGTACAGGGCACAAGCACTGCCCGCAGAATTTAAAAAGCTCAGGCAATGAGCCGGTGACAATTCATTAACTTTAGCAGGCAGAGCTTTTGCAGCTAAAGTTAATGGATATATTGCTTAATCGGGAAACTCTCGTCTATAACATCACTTGGTTATGTAATTCGTGATTGAATGAGTAAGAGGGAATATTATGCCGATGCCAACGACTTTATTTTTGAGTCATAAAAATTGCCAGCGTCATGATATGGGGCAAGGACATCCCGAGTCGCCACTGCGCTTGCAGGCCATTGACCAGCTGGTGCGGGCAACTGACTGGCAAGATAAACTGACTTTTGCCGATGCCCCGAAAATTGATTTAAATTGCCTCTGTAACATCCACCCCAAACATCATATTCAAGCCCTTATGGAGCTTGTGCCGCAACATGGCTTTGCCGATATTGACGGTGATACCCGGTTAAATCCCTATAGCCTGGACGCTGCGCTTTATGCGGTAGGAGCAGCCTTGCATGCCACAGATGAAGTGATTGCGGGGCGGGCCAAAAATGCCTTTTGTGCGGTGCGTCCGCCGGGGCATCATGCCGAGTCGGCAATTGCCATGGGTTTTTGTTTGTTTAACAGTGTTGCCCTGGCGGCTGAGCGGGCATTGGCATCGGGTATGTCACGGGTTGCTATTTTAGACTTTGACGTGCATCACGGTAACGGTACGGTGGAGATATTTCAGGACCGCCCCGAAGTCCTGGTGTGCTCCAGTTTTCAGTATCCGTTTTATCCGGGGCGTTTTGATGATGTTGTCCGTCCTAATATTTGTCTGACCCCCTTAAGCGCCGGGAGTGACGGTGCGGATTTTCGCAAGGCGGTAGAGCCGGACTGGACCCAGGCGGTGCGTCAACACCATCCGGAAATGATTTTTGTTTCTGCGGGCTTTGATGCTCACCATGAAGATCCTCTGGGGGGGCTTCATTTGTATGACGGTGATTTTTTATATATCAGTCAGTTAATCACAGACCTTGCCATGGGAAGTGCCCGTGGGCGTGTTGTCTCTTTGCTTGAAGGCGGCTATCAGCTTCAGGCCCTATCTCGCTCTGTGGTGCAACACCTTAAAGCCTTGACAGAATAACTCTGGTTTAAGAGCAAAGAGGTTTGTTAATGGCTTTTGACTTTCGGTTTTGGGTCCTGGCATAAGAGTCATTTAGTCTAACACTAGATAATCTCTAGTTTATTTATCGCTTTACACCCTTTCTTTATTGGTTTTTTTCTGTAGTATTTAATGCTGTACAAAAAACAGCCAAACAATTTTCAGTTAAGGAAGAGTCATGAAAATAAAATTAAAAAAGACAAATCTAAAAAAACTTTCGCAAGATAAAAAAGTATTGCCGGCAGATATGACACCGAGAGTTGGCGGTGGGGGAGATTATGCGACGGATACCTGCCTTCCTACTTATAAAGCCTGTTTTACCGTAAATCAATGGTGTGGCCCTACAGGGGTTTGTTAACCAGGTTTATGCCTTATTAATACTCAGTAAAAGCGCCTTGTGCGCTTTTACCTTTTTATAGGCTTTGTTAGTGCTGGAATAAAATTAAATTAGCACTACTCAAGCTCAAGTCATTTGTTTAACTTTTATCTTGATCAGGTGACGACCCTTGAAGGTTATTTGTTTCTTTTGGAATAAGCATAAAAGACAAACAATTAGCCCTTTAATTCTCTCAATAAATTATTTTCAACTTACCTGTGATCTCAGTGATTTAAAAGAGGTTCATTGTGCTGCAAAGGGGTAAATAAAATTAACAACATTTCTCAGGGAGGATATTTATATAATGCTACCGTCGAACAAATCAAAATTGATACATTCAATTTAAACACTTGTTTAAAAGTATTTGCTTTCAGCTTTTTTTCAGGGCACACTCAGACAGCTAATATTTTAAACTAATTATTCATCAGTAAATCATCAATAATCGACACCAGAGAATGGTGAAGGAGTATAGGCATGATATTTCAAGGCAACAGCCTTTCTGCCCAATTATTAGACGATGGCATCGTTGAACTTAAATACGATGCGCAGGGATCGGTTAATAAATTTGATCAGGCAACATTTGAAGATTTCAGGGCTGCAGTTGACGCCATTAATAACTGTGCAGACGCCAAGGGCGTTATGGTTACCTCTGGTAAGCCGGCATTTATCGTCGGTGCCGACATCACGGAATTTTTAGAAACCTTTAAACAACCGGAAGATCAGCTGGTCCCTTGGGTCAAAGCTGCTTCTGATGTTTTCGATTCGTTTGAAGATATTCAATTACCTACTATCGCTGCCATCAACGGCTTTGCCCTGGGCGGCGGTTGTGAAATGACTTTAGCCTGTGATTACCGGGTTGGAGATACTACGGTTAGCATAGGGCTGCCTGAAGTAAAATTAGGTCTGATGCCGGGCTTTGGCGGCACGGTACGTTTACCTCGCCTGATCGGTGCAGACAATGCCGTTGAGTGGATGTCTACCGGCAAGGCCCATAAAGCCGAGCAGGCATTAGCGGTAGGTGTTTTAGATGCGGTGGTTAAGCCGGAAGTGCTTCGCGATGCTGCCCTTAACATGCTTAAAGCTGCCATCGACGGTAAGCTGGACTGGCGCGCCAAGCGTCAACCAAAACTTGAGCCTTTGCGCTTAAGCAAAATCGAACATATGATGACCTTTAATACCTGTAAAGGCATGATTGCGGCGAAAGCGGGTAAGCATTACCCGGCGCCTATGGTTACCGTAAACACCATTGAAGCGGCGGCAGGCTTAGATCGCGCCGGTGCCATGGCGATGGAAAATGCCGGTTTTGCCAAGTTGGCGAAAACCGAAGCGGCCACGGCGCAAATCGGTATCTTTATGGCGGATCAGGTCATTAAAGGTAAAGCGAAAAAAGCCGGCAAGCAGGCGAAAAAAGCCGTGAATAAAGCGGCGGTATTAGGTGCAGGTATTATGGGGGGCGGCATCGCCTACCAGTCGGCCTATAAAGGTACGCCTATCATCATGAAAGATATCAATGACCAGGCGCTTGACCTTGGCTTGACCACGGCCTCGGGTATTTTAACCAAGCAAGTGGAACGTGGCCGTATGGATGCCAAGAAAATGGCTAAAGTACTCAACAACATCACACCTAGCTTAAGTTATGACAGCGTTAAAGACGTTGATGTGATAGTTGAAGCCGTAGTCGAGAATCCGAAAGTGAAAACAGCGGTACTGGCGGAAGTTGAAGATATTGTGGCTGATGATGCCATTGTTACTTCTAATACCTCTACTATCTCCATTGATTTGCTGGCCAAAGATCTTAAACGTCCGGAAAACTTCTGCGGCATGCATTTCTTTAACCCGGTGCATAAAATGCCACTGGTTGAAGTTATCCGCGGTAAAGACACTTCAGATGAAACCGTGGCGGCCGTGGTTGCCTATGCGGCGAAAATGGGTAAATCACCTATCGTAGTGAATGATTGTCCTGGTTTCTATGTTAACCGGGTATTATTCCCGTATTTTGCCGGTTTCAGCCACTTGGTACTTGAAGGCGCTGATTTTACTGCGGTTGATAAAGTCATGGAGAAGCAATTTGGCTGGCCTATGGGTCCCGCTTATCTGCTTGATGTTGTTGGTATCGATACTGCCGATCACTGTACCGGTGTCATGTCTGCCGGCTTCCCGACCCGTATGGCGAAACTGGAAAATGATCCGGTCAGCACCTTATACAGCAATGAAAGATATGGTCAGAAGAACGGTAAAGGTTTCTATGACTATGGCACCGACAAGCGCGGTAAGCCGACCAAAGTACCGGCCGAGACTGCTTTTGAATTACTGGCTGCAAGCTGCAGCGATAAAAAAGACTTTGCCGCCGATGAAATTATTGCCCGCTTGATGATCCCATTAGTGAACGAAGTGGTTCGCTGTTTGGAAGAAGGTGTGGTTGCCAGCGCCGCCGAAGCCGATATGGGCTTATTATACGGTTTAGGTTTCCCTCCGTTCAGGGGCGGTCCTATCCGTTACCTGGAAACGCTTGGTTTGGATAATTTTATTGCCATGGCGGATAAATATGCCCATTTAGGTGAAATTTATCAGGTAACCGATGGCCTGCGTGAAATGGCCAAATCAGGTCAATCTTACTTTTCCACTGACGTTAAAAAAGCTTAATCCCAGGAGAATATGATGAAAGAAGTCGTAATTGTCGATTGCATACGGACTCCTATGGGACGTTCCAAGGCCGGTGTATTTCGTAACATGCGTGCAGAAGCCTTATCTGCACATCTGATGGAGCAAATTCTAAAACGCAACCCGGCACTGGATCCCGCCGAGATTGAAGACGTGATCTGGGGCTGTGTTAAGCAAACCAAAGAGCAGGGTTTTAATATTGCCCGTAATGCTTCTTTACTGGCAGGCCTGCCGAAAAGCATCGGCGGTGTAACCGTGAACCGTTTATGTGGTTCTTCGATGCAGGCGTTGCACGATGCCAGCACCAGCATTATGTCCGGACAGGGCGATGTCTTCCTGATCGGTGGTGTCGAGCACATGGGTCACGTGCCTATGATGTATGATGTCGATTTTGATCCGGCACTGAGCAAGTATATTTCCCGCGCTTCCGGCAATATGGGCTTAACCGCCGAATTGCTTGGTCGCCAGCATGGCATCAGCCGTGAAATGCAGGATGCCTTTGGTGCCCGCTCTCACCAGCGCGCCCATGAAGCGACCCTGGCCGGTCGTTGGGACAATGAAATTGTACCGACCCTAGGTCATGACGAAACCGGTGCTTTGGTAATGGTTGAGCATGATGAAGTGATCCGTCCGGAAACCACGGTAGATACCTTATCCGGTCTGCGTCCGGTTTTTGACCCGGTCAACGGTACCGTGACTGCGGGTACTTCATCAGCTTTGTCTGACGGCGCATCTGCCATGTTGGTGATGTCGGCGGATAAAGCAAAAGAGCTAGGCCTGACTGCCCGTGTTAAAATCCGCGGTATGGGCGTAGCGGGTTGCGATCCGTCTACTATGGGTTACGGTCCGGTCCCTGCAACGAAAAAAGCCTTGAAACGTGCCGGTTTGACTATTGATGATATTGAACTGGCCGAGTTTAACGAAGCTTTCGCTGCCCAGGCCTTATCTTGTGTCAGAGCGCTTGATCTGGAAAGCAAGATGGATGATATGATCAACTTAAACGGCGGCGCCATCGCACTTGGTCACCCGTTAGGTTGTTCCGGCTCCCGTATTTCGGGCACCCTGATTAACCTGATGGAAGGCCAGGATGTCAATATCGGCTTAGCCACTATGTGTATCGGTTTAGGTCAGGGTATTGCTACCGTGTTTGAGCGAGTTTAATATTTACTCGTTATAAAATGCTTTCAAAAAGCCCGGCAATGCCGGGCTTTTTTATACAGGGAAGTATTTATCTTGCGTGTTCAGGATGAACTGGAGCAGGGTTATGAGGGAGTTTATCTGAGATAGTGCTTTTAGTGTTTCTTGAATCGACGAGCTGTTAGGCCTAAGAGCGATAATGATAAAATAGCCAGCGTAGAAGGTTCAGGTACGATATTTAATTCACGGTATAACTGAAAACCCACTTTCCTTCTAAAGTAAAAAGAATCAGCATCCGCTATCGAGGCCCATTCATCACCTAGTTTTATGTAGCTATCATAATTCCACCACATGATTCCAACTTCTGTGCCAACATCATTGTCACTTAAGAAAAATATGCTGTTTACGGTGCTGCTACTGGTTGGACTTTCTTTACCGAACAGTGCAAGTAGGTCATTTTTATCCATGCGGCAAGACGTCATCCAAGTACATGTCGCACTTTTTAATAATGCATTTTCTAATAAGTACATATCTTCAATGCCAGCTAAACTCCAAC
This sequence comes from Thalassomonas actiniarum, assembly GCF_000948975.2. Taxonomy (GTDB): domain Bacteria; phylum Pseudomonadota; class Gammaproteobacteria; order Enterobacterales; family Alteromonadaceae; genus Thalassomonas; species Thalassomonas actiniarum. The sequence goes on along the minus strand of NZ_CP059735.1, from coordinate 5,542,805 downwards.
CCTCATAACGTCCTCCCGGGGTTAGTTCTGCCTGTAATTCTGCCAATGTTAGATTTAGGGTTTGATTCCACCTTGTCCATTCCCGATTGTTAAGAGAGTCAGTGATAAAGCCGGAGCCGTCTTCGTTGGCTGATAATGGCCCTAGTGTAATGAGCCCGGCACTTGCACTACCGCTGAAGATAGTAGCAGACAAAATGATTACCGCGAAAACAGCATTTAAAAATTTAAATTTCACGTTTATTCCTTTTAAGTTTTGATAAATATCTTGGTTGTTTAAATAAAACAGTCACTTAATTTAAGTTTTGCAATATGCACACCAAGATTTTTTTTATCTTTTCTATCAATTGGTTAAGTTAGCTCTTTTTTGCATTGTTTATATCTTGTAAAGAGAGTTGTCAGTTTTTTAGATTTAACTGGTTGAAAAATAAGCTAAAAAAGAGATGTGTTAACTTTGTGTTTCTAGTGTGAGTTGACTATTAAGGAAAACCTTATGTCTATGAGTGCTATTGAGCTGGCGAGTTAGTTGTAAATAACAGGAAAGTAATTTATGCAAACAAAAAGCCCGGCTCTAGGCCGGGCAAATGCATTAAACAGGTTTTGTTAAGTTATTTCTTAACCAGGGACTTGATTAAGCAAAAGATTCCTGCAGGGGGGGCACCACCTGCTTTTTGCGGCTTAAGAAGCCGTCAATCCAGACTTTGCCGTCTACCGTGGCTTTGCCGTAAGCACGTTCGGTTAATGTCTCATCATCGCTGACAACCAGCAGCTCTGAGCCTTCTTTCATGATGTCGGTCAGCAATAAGATCACGCTGTGGCGCTCGCCTTCGGCTTTTAATGCCGCGATATCCGCTTCAAGCTCGGCTTTCATGTCGTCAAAAACACTCAGGTCGATAACTTCCAGCTGGCCTATGCCTACCAGGTTGCCGTTCATATTGAAATCTTTAAAGTCGCGTAATACCAGGTCGCGTACCGGGGTACCGTCAACGGCAGATTTTACTTTAAACATTTCCATGCCAAGCGCTTTGTAATCTTCGATACCGGCGATTTCAGCCAGGGCTTCAACACATTTGATGTCGGCGGTGGTGCAGGTCGGTGATTTAAAAATCACGGTATCGCTTAAAATCGCACACATCATGGCGCCGGCGATGTTTTTCGGGATTTCTACACCGTGAAAATCATACATCATCTTGATGATGGTATTGGTACAGCCTACCGGGCGGATCCAGCACTCTAACGGGGCAGAGGTGGTGATATCGCCAAGCTTGTGGTGGTCGATAATACCTAAAATGGTGGCGTCATCGATATCGTCCGGGCCCTGAACGCGATCGGAGTGATCAACAATGTACAGGCTTTCTCCGGCATAGCTGGTTTTCAGCATAGGGGCTTCAAAACCAAATTTATCCAGGATAAAGTTAGTTTCAGGTGACAGCTCGCCTAAACGTGCCGGCACGGTTTCTTTACCTAAAGTGGTTTGCAGGTACGATAAAGCTATCGCAGAACAAATTGAATCAGAATCAGGGATCTTATGTCCCACTACATAATCTGGCATAAAACAGAGCTCTCCTTTAATTGGCGCACATTCTAGCAAAAAATAACTGCCATGCCATAGTAGGGATGAAATAAAGTTGGTTATTTTATCTGCAACGGTGAACTGAGGGGAGAGAGTAGAGAATATGCCCGGATATCAGCCGTCAGCTAACTCCGGGCGAAATAACGGAAATGTTTCGCTATCGCTATTTGTAATAGCCCAGGCAGGCTTCCACTTCTTTTTTCGAGCCTAAAATCACTTCAACCCGCTGGTGTATGCTGCTCGGCTCGATATCCATGATACGGCCTTCGCTGGTCATGCTTAAACCGCCGGCCTGTTCGATCAAAAAGCTCATCGGGTTGGCTTCGTACATCAGGCGTAGCTTGTAAGGTTTTTCGGCGTTACGGTTATCGGCAGGATAAGTAAAAATACCGCCGCGGGTTAATACCCGGTGGACATCGCCGACCATAGCGGCAATCCAGCGCATATTAAAGTTTTTACCCCGCGGGCCCTGATCACCTTTAAGCAGGTCGGCAATATAATCCTGCATCGGCGCCTGCCAGAATCTCTGGTTTGACATATTGATAGCAAATTCCTGGGTTTCTTGTGGGATTTGTACATTGCGTTCAACCAGCAAATAGCCGCCGTGGGTGCGGTCAAGCACATAAAAGTGGGTGCCGCTGCCTGTGGTCATTACCAGCATGGTTGACGGGCCGTAAAGCACATAACCGGCACATACCTGCTTGTTGCCCGCTTGCTTGAACATATCCGGATCATCGGCGGCCAAGTCTTTCGGGGCTTCATGGATAGAGAAAATCGTGCCGATTAAGGAGTTGATGTCGATATTGGAGCTGCCGTCGAGCGGGTCGAAAGAGACAATAAAGTGACCGTTTTCATCGCCGGGCACCGAAGTATCTTCTTCCTCGGAAGAAATGGCTTTAACAAAACCGGATTCGAGTAAGACATCTTTGATCAGCTGGTTGGCGACCACGTCCAGCTGTTTTTGTACCTCACCCTGAATGTTTTCATCCAAAGTTGATCCCATCAGGCCTCCTAAATGGGCCTGGCTCACCCGAAATGAAATTTCTTTGGTGGCGGCGAGGATGGTTTTGATCAGGGAAATAAGATCTAACGGAACATTATCTTGACGTAAAGCGGGCGCTAGTCGTTGCATAGGGTTACCTAATTGCCTTAAAGTGTATATTGTATATTCTGACGATGTCAGTGAATTATGTATAATACGTTAACTTGTGAAAATTAATAACGTATCTATTTCGCCAATTATAACAATAGTGTGCTGTTTTTCAGCAAATAATAAGGACAATTGATGAATTTTTTCCGACCTTTAGTACTGCTGTTTTTATGCAGTATCCACTCTGCCTATGCCGGGACTAACTTTAGCGACTTTATCAAGGATAAAAGCTATCACCCGGGGTTTTATTCGTTTTACCATGACCAAAGCCAGGGCAAGGTTTACCTGGAAATAAAGGATTTCAATCAGGAGTTCTTATTTCAAAGCAGCCTGCCCCACGGCATAGGTTCCAACGATATCGGCCTGGACCGCGGTCAGCTTGGCGATACCCGGCTGGTGCGCTTTGAGCGCTCCGGCAACAAGGTGTTTTTGCGCCAGCTAAATACCTACTACCGCGCCGACTCTGACAATGCCCTGGAAAGACAAGCGGTGGATGAAGCTTTTGCCACCTCTATTCTCTGGGGTTTTGAATTGGTGAAGCTTGATGATCAAAAACAGCAAAACAGTGTTTTCATTGATTACACGCCGTTTTTATTATCAGATATCCATGACCTGGCAACCAGCCTGGATCAAAGCAAGCAGGGCAGCTTTAAAATCGATGCCAGCCGCAGCGGTTTATATCAAAAGCGCAGCAAGGCCTTTCCCGAAAATACCGAGTTTGAAGCCATAGTCACCTTTAAGGGCAGCAAAGCCGGTGATTATCTGAGGTCGGTGACCCCGGATGCCAATATTGTCAGCGTGCATATGCACCACTCGTTGATCCAATTGCCGGACGCGGATTATCAGAGCCGGGAGTTCCACCCTTACAGCGGCTATTGGTCCATCGAATATGCCGATTATGCCAGTGCCATAGACGAACCTTTGCTCAAACGGGTTATCCCCCGCCACCGCCTGAAGAAGAAAAAACCAAACGCTAAAGTCAGTGAAGCGGTCGAGCCTATTATTTATTACCTGGATCCCGGGGTACCTGAGCCGGTACGTTCGGCGTTAATTGACGGCGCTTTATGGTGGGATCAGGCCTTTAGCGCTTTAGGTTATAAAAATGCCTTTCAGATAAAAATCTTACCCGAAGACGCCGACCCTATGGATGTACGTTACAACGTGATCCAGTGGGTGCACAGGGCGACCCGCGGCTGGTCTTATGGCTCAAGCGTTATCGACCCCCGCACCGGTGAGATCCTTAAAGGGCACGTGACTTTGGGCTCGCTTAGGGTCAGGCAGGATTATTTGATCGCTACCGGGTTAACTTCTCCCTATAAAAGCCGTAATGCCGATACTACTAAAATGAAAGAAATGGCGCTGGCCCGTATCCGTCAGCTGTCCGCCCATGAAGTTGGCCATACACTCGGTATCGCCCATAACTTTGCCGCAAGCAGCAATAACCGGGCCTCGGTGATGGATTACCCGCATCCGGATATCAAGCTTAAAGGGGGCAAAGTCGATTTAAGCCAGGCCTATGCCACCGATATCGGCGAATGGGATAAATATGTTATTGCCTATGGTTATGGCGATCAAACGACCAGGCAGCGGCAGCAGCTGATTAAGCAAGTGCAAAACCGCGGGCTGAAATACAGCTCAGATCCCGATGCCCGACCGGCTTCCGGCGGCCAGCTTGACGGTCATTTATGGGACAACGGTAAAGATGCCGTCAGCGGTTTTGAACAGGTAGTCAAGGTCAGGAAAAAAGCCCTGGCAGATTTTGGCATTAATACCCTGGCCTACGACCGCCCGCTTTCCGAACTGGAGCAGGTCCTGGTGCCAATTTATAACTATCACAGATATCAGCTCGAAGCCGTGGTAAAACTTATTGCCGGTGTCGATTATTTCTATGAAACCCGGGATGATGACACCATAAAAGGGGTCGCTAATATCAGCGGTAAGCAGCAACAGGCAGCATTAACGGCGCTGTTATCCACCCTCAGCAGCGACTTTTTAACTTTGCCGAAAGATATTTTGACGCTGATCCCCCCCAAGGCCTACGGCTATAAAAGAAACCGGGAAAGTTTTAGCGCCAATACCGGATTAACTTTTGATGCGGTCAGCGCCGCCGAGGCCAGCGCCAAACATAGCATAGGTTTGCTGTTAAATGCCGAACGCCTGGCCAGGCTGCAACAGCAAGCGGCACTGGATAATAATATCCCCGGGGTAAGCACCGTAGTGAAACAGCTGGTGGCCAGTACCTTAGGCGCACAGGCAAAACCCGGTTTGGCCAACCTGGTGCAGCAAAGGGTGAACCAGCAGGTGGTCGATCAACTGCTGCTGCTTTGGCTGAAAAAAGAACTGGTACCGGAAGTACGTGCTGATATCTATGCCGCCCTGGTGAAGTTGCAAGGCTGGCTCAGTGCCAAGGTGAAAGGCGGGATGGATAAACCGCTTGTCGCCCATTACCAGTTATTAGCACAACAAATTGATTTTGGTTTAACTAAAGGCAAGCAAGTGGTCATGCCTTCCGAGATAAAAATGGCGCCGGGCTCACCGATAGGAAACTAGCCCGTTGCGATTGTAAATAATAAAAAAACGGCATGGGGGGAAGGAAATCCCATGCCGTGGTGCAGCGAGCACTAAAATAATTATAGAACGAAACAGATGTAGCTAAAACTTGAGTAAAACTTCCCCTTAGCAGGCTAAGCTTTAGCCGGTGTCATTTCTTCTTTTGCTACTTCCTCTTGTGATATGTGCTGTTGATGGCTTGTACTATCAGCTTGATTTTTAGCGCCTTGTTTTGCAGGCGACAATACCACGAGATTTCCCAGCATTATGCAGACAAAGCCTATAACTGTGGTCAGATCCCAGACAAAGCCTTCAACAAAAGTTGAGATCACAACGGCAACCGCGGGAAACATCACGGTGGCATAGGAGGCCTTGTGGGCGCCGATACGGCCAAGCAAGGTCAGGTAACAGCCAAAGGCGATCACCGAGCCAAAAATGGACAAATAAAGCAGTGAACCGACATAAGGCAAAGTCAGGGAAAAGTTAAATTCAACCCCGCGCACTAAGGCCAGCACCGCCATAAACGCAGTGCCATAGGCCATACCCCAGGCATTGCTTTGCATCACAGGCAACTTCATTTGCTGGTTTTTAATCGATAGCATATTACCGCTGGATGCGAACACTGTACCTATCAGGCACAGGGATAAACCCAGTAAGGTATTGGCACCGATATCGATGTCATTAATCTGTGGCCAGAACAGGGTGATAATGCCGAACAGGCCGAGGGCGGCGCCATAATAGACCTGTTTGGTGATTTTGGTTTTATACCACAACCTGGCGTTGAGGATATTGACGATCATCATGGTGGAAAAGCCGATGCAGGTCAGTGCCGAGTTGATATGCTGCTGGGCCAGGTATAAAAAGTAATAGTTGACGCCAAACAGGCAAACGCCAAAGGCTATCAGCTGGGCATGCTGGCGCAGGGTAAAAGCCAAAGGTAAATTTTTCATCCGGCAAAATAAAAACAGTACCAGCGCTGCCAGACCGAAGCGGTAGACCAGGGAGGTTTCCGGGGCAACTTCCCCTAACTGGTAGTTGATGGCGATCCAGGTGGAACCCCAGATCAGCACAGTTAATACATATAACAGCGTATTATTCATTTTCATCACCTTTTTCTAGCAACAGGGAGAGCAGCAGGCATTCTGCTCTGGTTTGGCAGAAATTTGCAGGGACTGGGTTTCCTGAGCGGCGAGACCATTAAACAGGGCGGTTTTAGTGATCAGTTCAAACGCAAGTGCGGCGGTTTTTTTGATAGCGGTAACAATATTCATCATGATCTCCTGTTTCAGGTTTAGCGGGGCGAGCCTGACATTTGGCCCGGATTAAGCAATTTTCAGCCAAGGTGGCGGCAATGGATAGACAGTTTACCTGGCTTTTGTTTTAATAACATATACAGAAAATTGAAAATGTAACCTATACAGTTATGCGTTTACTGAACAGATCCTCATCAGAATTTTTATACCAGCAAGTGATCGATTTTATCGAAAAGCAGCAAGAATCAGGGATATTACGTCCTGGAGACAAATTGCCAAGCCTGCGAAAACTCAGCAGCCAGCTGGAGATCAGTGTGCCCACGGTGAAACAGGCTTATGTTGAACTGGAGCGCCAGGGCAGCATCTGTGCCAGACCCCAGTCCGGTTATTATCTGCAGGCACAACAGGCGCGTAAGTTGATGCCGATGCGGGCTAAATGGGCCTGTTGCGATCCGGTGGAAATAGAATGCCGCAGCCTGATTGAGCAGGTGCATGAAGCCATTCACTTACCCGACACCGTGGCGCTGGGCATTTCCAACCCGGTGAACAGCCATCCGCCGGATAAAGCCCTGGCGAGGTTAATGCGTGCGGTGATCAGTAAAGTGGCGGAAAAAGCCGTCAGTTATGGCCCGATTAACGGCGATCCCAAGTTGCGGATGCAGCTGGGCTTTCGTTATCAGGATCTTGGTGCGGATGTTAATCATGAAGATATTGTCATCACCAACGGCGCCCAGGAAGCCCTGGCCATAGCCTTGCAGTGTGTTGCCGAAAAAGGCGATGTTATCGCGATAGAGTCTCCCTGTTTTTTTGGCATGATCGAGCTGATCGAAAGCTTAGGTATGAAGGCACTGGAGGTATACACCTGCACCGAACAGGGCATTTGTCCCGATGAACTGGCCAGGGTGATCAAGCAGCATCCGGTCAAGGCCTGTTTGTTTTCTACCGCCATCAATAATCCTTTGGGCTCTTTTATGCCGGATGAGCGCCGCCAGGCGATAGTGACTTTGCTGGAGCAGCAGGATATCCCCCTGATCGAAGATGATGTCTACAGCGAACTTTATTTTGGCGAACAAAGGCCGAAACCGGCGCAACTATATTCGGAAAAAGGCCTGGTGATCACTTGCTCTTCCTTTTCGAAAACCGCGGCTCCGGGTTATCGCATCGGCTGGCTGGTGCCGGGCAAGTTTGCCGAGCGGGCAAAAAGGATCAAGCGGGCGCAATCCTGCTCGACCCCTATGTTGCAGCAATGGACATTAAACGAGTACCTGATGAGCGGCGAATACGACCGCCATTTAACCGTACTCAGGAAAAAACTCAGTTATAACTGTGAGCGTATGCGGGCCCTGATTGCCGCCCATTTTCCCAATGATATCTGTATCTCCAAGCCCCAGGGGGGCAGTGTGCTTTGGGTCAGATGCCGCTCTTATGTCAATACCGAAGATTTTTTCCGCCAGGCTATCGCCCGGGGGGTAAGCTTTGCCCCCGGCAGCATCTTCTCCCCTTCGGGTAAATACCATAATTATATGCGTATCAGTTACGGGGTGCAGTGGTGTGAGCGCATCGAACAGGCAATAACGGTTTTAGGGGAGCTGATACACGATTCGGCCAAGTAAAACCGGCGCATGAATTTATATGAAACTTGTACTTAACTGGGCTAAAATTCCGTCCAGAGCAAAATGTGTAATATAGGGAATAACAATGAAAAAAATTGCAGTGATCTTAAGTGGTTGTGGTGTTTTCGACGGCAGTGAAATACATGAAGCCGTACTGACCATGTTAGCGATAAACCAGCAGGGGGCGCAATATACTTGTTTTGCGCCAAATATTAACCAGCATCATGTGATCAACCATTTAACCGGCGAGGTGAGTGAGCATGAAACCCGTAATGTGCTGGTGGAATCGGCGCGTATCGCCCGCGGTGAATTGGCGGATATTAATACCCTGAAAGTTGATGACTTCGATGCCCTGATTTTACCCGGCGGTTTTGGTGCGGCGAAGAATTTGTCGGATTTTGCCTTTAACGGTGATAAGTGTCAGCTGCACGCTGATGTGTTAACTGCCTGTCAGGCCTTTGCTAAAGCGAATAAAGCGGCGGGTTATATTTGTATCGCTCCGGCAATGATCCCTCTGGTATATGGCAAAGGGGTTAAAATGACCATCGGCACGGACACTGAAACCGCGGCGGCTGTTTCAGCAATGGGAGCAGAGCACCTTGATTGCCCGGTTGATGATGTAGTGATTGATAAAACGCATAAACTGGTTTCTACCCCGGCATATATGCTGGCCAATAATATGGTAGAAGCGGCATCGGGAATTAACCTGCTGGTAAAAGAAGTGCTGGCGATGGCTTAGCCTGTATAAGGGGGATAGCTTCCCCCTTTATATTACCAGCTTTTAGGGAGGCGGTTAATAAGTGTATCCGTTATAGAATAAAGCAGTACTTACGGCCACTGCGATATTCACAGTAACATTCATGTGGATTTTCTGCGCAGTATCTTTGTTCCCATTGACCTGGTGATACATAAGCAAATGATGCCAGGCTAACACCCATACCCATAGCGGCTAATGCCAGTACTATTTTCTTTTTCATAGATCTTCCTTAATTTTGCCCTTAAATCCGGGCTTTAGTTATTATTTTAATTATCTCTGCAAGCGAACTTGCCGAAATAATATTACACAGGTAACAAAATGTTTCAATGGGTTTGTTGTTTATTCGTTATTTATTTGTTACTTATTTGTTGTTTTTAGCTTTAATGTTTTGTTTGTGCTGGTAGATCTTCAGGCGGGTGGGTTGGTATTGATACAAGTTTGTTAAAAAAGGGGGAGATACTCCCCTTTAACTATTTGGTTATAAAGAACATGTTGCTAATAGGGAGTGCAAACATAATTTTCCAGTACATATGTGCAATAGCATTCATCAGGGTACATGTCACAGAAACTGTTGCCTGCCACTGCGTTAACCGATGTTGCCAGTCCTAAACCCATGCCGATAGAGGCGAGTGCTACTATTATTTTTTTTCTCATAGTTCTTCCTTAATATGTCCAGAATACTTGGACAAGAGTTATTGTCCTAAAGGTCTGTGCAAGTTCGCTTGCCGGTTAAATATTGCACATGAAACAAAGTGTTTCAATGATTTTGTTGAATTTATGTTTGTTTTCTGTTTGTTTTTTGTTTTCTTTGGCGAAGGAGTGCTGCAGGTCATAACCACAGACTCTTACCCTCTTCTGAAAGATCTGATTTCCATACAAGGCTTTCGCTTCGGGGAACAGGAAATATTGCTTGATTAAACCTTGAGTTGCTCCCGTTCTGCTATAGTTACATCAGGTTAGATAAACGCAGGAAATCAACGGAGTGAAAAAAAATAAATCGATCACCACCGATGATGTTCTTATTAATTTATGTCAGTCGGTTACCGAAGTCTTATCCAAGGCCAGCGGCAATAAAATTACCTATTCCGCTATGGTGCAAAAAATAACTTGTACTTGTTTACGTCCCGATATCGGCAGTTTTGTGTTATTTGACGGTGGTTTCAACGGCATTGTGGTTATTAACTTAACCTCTATTGCGGCGCTGGAAATATACCAGGATTATATGCGTAATATGGGTATGCCGGAGGAAGAAATCTCCCAGTCGCATTTGGCGGATGATGTCGCCAATGTCATGGGGGAGCTGATGAACCAGATAGTGGGTGACTTCACCTTTAAGGTAAGGGAGCGTTTACAAACTTCTATCACGCAAAGTCAGCCGAAAATGATGGCAATCAGCAAACTGGTGCAGATATCCGTCGATACCGCGATGGACAGGCCGCAAATGCGCCGGGTGACTTTTACTACAAAAAATCACAATATTTTTTATCTTGAATTTGCCATGGACAGAACCGAATTCATTCAACTGCATGAATTTGAAAGTGCCGACAGCATAGACCCGGATAAAGTCATGGAAGAGTCACTGGCAGAAGCACAGGAAGATACCGGCGGAGGTGATTCAGATGAAGCGGATGATGATTTCCTCGCCGAACTGGGCTTATAAGGCTATGTGCTTTTTACATGAAGGTGTTTGCCTGCTCCAGGGAATCTTTTAAAGTGCTTACCAACAAAAAACCGCCAGAATATTGCTATTCTGGCGGTTTTCTATTTAAGGTACTGTAGCTGTTATTATTGTTTTATTTGAAAGCTTAACTAACAGTAATTAGATATATTTTTGTAGCTGACTGGCGGCTTGCTCGCTGCCGTATTGGCGAACAAAGTCATTAACCGATTGCTGGTTACAGCTGCTGAACTGGGCAAAACGCTTAACGCTCATACCTTGTGCACGTACCGCACGCTTTAATTTAGCCAGGTCACCGGAAGCGGCAATAACACATAATTGCGCGTCTTTGTTGGCATGGCCGGCAGTTAAAGCAAAGTTGTTTTCGGTAACAACCGCGTTTTCTTTTACTGTTTTGTTGGTGAATTTATTTGCAAACTTAGAGATATCCTGGCCGTTACATTTGATTTGCTTATCCAACGTCTTTTGGCTGATACCTGACATTTCGGCGATTTCTTTTAAGCTTAATACCCCGGTAGCTGCTTCCATGCATAATTGAGATTCATTGCTGGCGTTTTTCGTCACAAATTGAAGTTGTTTTGCAGCAGCGTTGTGTGCAAAGAAAAGAAAAGATAGTGCAACAATAATAACATTTTTCATTAGCTTACCTACATCATTAGCATGAATAAAAATATTTTTAAAAGCGTATAAATGCTGGGCTGCAGGGCAGTCAAACAGGTGTTTTACGCTTTAGTTGCGGCGCATGATATAGTATTTTTTCCAAGAAGCAATAGATCGAAATCAAAGTTTTTTCTGTTTGTTTTTTGAACAAATAAAAACCTTTGTATATACAAGTTGTTGCCATCAATTAATGTTACAGATTTTTTTTATTTATTTTTTCATTTTTGGAAAATACCGGTGTTAATTCTGTATCGGGCTAAGATCTTCGGATAAAATTAGCCATTTACCGGCTTTAATGTTGGTAAATCTTGTATGAGTTATCCATCTGCGGCTGCAATTAAGGAGAAAAAGCGTGAAACAATCCATTGGCCATATAACCCTGGTCGTTCATGATTATGATGAAGCGATAACCTTCTATACCAAAAAACTTAATTTTGAACTGCTTGAAGATAGCTACCAGCCGGAGCAGGACAAGCGTTGGGTGCTGATCGCACCGCCGGGTTCAAATGGCGTATCTTTATTATTGGCCAAGGCTTCCAATCCGAAGCAGCAGGCCAGTGTCGGTAACCAGACAGGGGGCCGGGTATTCTTGTTTCTTAATACCGATGATTTCTGGCGTGATTATAATCAGATGACAGAGCGGGGTATTGAATTTGTTCGCGAGCCGGTGGAGCAGGAGTACGGCACTGTGGCGGTATTTGCCGATCTTTACGGGAACTTATGGGATCTGATCCAGCGTAAAGCTTGATCACTGGTTTCCTGGTTTACCTAAATGAAAATCATAGAAAGGCCGAAAACCGGCCTTTCAGATTTTACCGGATATTAACTCGAAGCGGCTTTTATGTTTTTATAAAAGCTGATCAGCTCTGCGGTAGAGCTGTCATGATCACCCTTTAAGCCATCCTCGGTCAGCTCCTGTTGTATCTTATTGGCCAGGCCCTTGCCCAGCTCAACTCCCCATTGGTCAAAAGAGCAGATTTGCAAAATGATCCCCTGGACAAAAATCTTATGCTCATAAAGGGCGATCAATGAACCCAGCGTTTTTGGGGTAATACGTTTCATCAAAATGGTATTGGTGGGGCGGTTGCCTTTATGCACCTTATGGGGGGCAACCTTGTCGATATAATCGGATTGGCGGCCACTGGCTTTTAAGTCTGCCCGTACCTGGGCTTCGTCTACGCCGCACATTAATGCCTGGGTTTGGGCAAAGAAGTTGGCCATCAGGGTTTCATGGTGTCCTTTTACCGGGGTTACGCTTTCTACTGAGCCGATAAAATCTGCCGGTACCACGTTATTGCTTTGGTGCAGGTATTGGTAAAAGGCGTGTTGACCGTTAATGCCCAGCTCGCCCCATATTGACGGTACCGTGGCATAATCTACCGGCTCCCCGTTCCAGGTCACCGATTTGCCGTTACTTTCCATTTCCGCCTGTTGCAAGTAGGCGCTGAGCATATGTAATGATTGATCATAGGGTAAGATCGCCTGTGATTGTGCTCCCAAAAAAGTACAGTTCCAGACACTGAGCAGCGCCAGGATCACCGGGGCATTTTCCGCCAACGGCGCTTGCCTGAAATGATTGTCCATATCATAAGCCCCTTCAAGCAGTTCAAGAAACTTATCAAAACCCAGATCCAGGGCAACAGGCAAGCCTATGGCAGACCACAGGGAAAACCGGCCGCCGACCCAGTCCCAGATATCAAAAATATTTTCTTGGGCTATGCCAAACTCCCTGGCATTGCTTTTATTCGCGGTTACCGCGACAAAATGTTTTGCGATGGCCCGTTCATCAAAGGAAGAAGACACCAGCCATTTCACCGCGGTGGTGGCATTGGTCATGGTTTCTGTGGTGGTAAAGGTTTTGCTGGAAACAATAAACAAGACCTTTTCCGGGTTTAACGGCCTTAATACCTCGGCGATTTGTGCGCCGTCAACGTTGGAAACATAATGCACCTTGATGCTGTTATCACTGTATTGTTTTAGTGCCTCGGTGACGGTTTGCGGTCCCAGGTTGGAGCCACCGACACCGATATTGACCACATCTGTGATGCGCTTTCCCGAGTATCCCAGCCAGTGCCCCTGGCGGACTTTTTCGGTGAAGGTTTTTATTTTGCCCAGGGTTTGCTCCACCTGTGCGCTGATGTTTTCACCGTCAACATAAAGCGGATCCAAGTTGCGATTGCGTAGTGCCGTGTGTAAAACCGCCCTGTTTTCGGTGCGGTTAATGGCTTCACCGGTGAACATCTTTTCCCGCCAGCCACTGACATCACAATCTCTTGCCAGGGCGAACAGTTTTTCCATGGTATGCTCAGTGACCAGGTTTTTCGAATAATCCAGCAGCAGGGCTGGCAGCTGGAGTGAGAACTTGTTAAAGCGTTGCTTGTCCTGGTTAAACAAATCATTCATATGGGCTTGTTTCATTTGCCCTGCATGGTCGGATAAGGCCTGCCAGCTGGCAAGCGAGGTTCTGGCTGTCATGGAGATCCCCGGTTAGATATAAAGTTGTTCTGGGTAAATAGGATTTACCGACTCCCGGCACCGCCGGGTGCCTGTACTTTTATTGGTGTGAAGGTTAATGCTGCCGACAATAGTTCACGGCCTCTACCGTAGCGCACATAATATGGTACAAGGTGCTGGCGGGGGCGTGCTCTGCCATGGGACGGTTGTTTGCGTCCAGTTGATCAATATAGGAACCGGTTACATTTTTTGACAAGTAAAATTCAAATAGCAGTTCTATTGCTTCTGCCGCCAGGATTTCAGCCTGTTTATCACCGGCTTTGGCCTGCGCCAGGCTGGCCTTGATACATTCCGTGACCGGCCAGCAGCGTTTGGTCGCACTCAGTGTTTCCCCGTGCTGGCCTATTTCATCGAATATCAAACCCGAGTCCGGCTCCCTGCCAAAGCTGAGGGCTTTTTGATACAGGGCATCGCAGTACTGGCTTACCGGGGTACCGGTCAGGGCATGATATTCACGTAATAGCCAGATCCATTCAAACATATGCCCCGGCTCTACTACCTGGCCTTGCGCCTGGCTAAAGGGCTGCCAGTTATGGTGGAAGTATTCTAAAATCACCTGGTTTTTACCATCGTAAAATACCGTTTCAAACAGGGTGAATATTTCCCCGGCGCGGGCCAGCCATTTGCCTTCTCCAGTGGCTTTATAACAGGCGATAAAGGCTTCAAACAGGTGCATGTGGGGATTCTGCCGACGCTTGTCGCTGGCATAATTGCCTTCCATCCAGCCGCCGGGATCTTTTTTAAACTCCACATCCACCAAGGCTAACAACTGGTTAAGCTGGTGCAGGGCATGTAGATCGCCGAAGGCCTGGTAGCGATAGGCGCAGGCAAGAATAAAAAAGGCAAAATCATAGGCATCGAGTTTATCATCGAGTATCTTGCCTTTATTGGATAATAAATGGGCGTAACCCGCCTGATGTTGCTCCAGCCGGGCGCTGTTATCCAGGTAGTTCACGATATCGGCTATAACGGGTAACCCCTGCTCTAACCAGCCCTGCTGGGCGGCAACCGAAAACACATAGATTTGCCTGGCCTGCACCCGGGTTCTGTTATTGGCACTTAAGTCGGGTTGGCCATCGGCTAATAAGCGCTCGAATACCGAGCCGTTATTCGGGTTAATGCCCCGGGTAGACCATAAAGGCAGTGCCTGTTGCTGCATCCACAGTTCAAGTTTTTTACTGGCGTCGACTAATCTGTTTGATATTGTCATAGGGTTTTTAATCCCGGCGGGATGAGCGCCGCAATGTGTAAATGGATAAGATAAAACAAATGTAACCCGTTACATTTTTGTTTGCAATACTTGTGAAATAAAAAGTGTACTTGTGTCTGGTTGAGTTATTGCTTTCAGCTATGGGGGTAGGGGGAATATGCGAGCGGGAAAATCTATGTGAGCGGGAAGAATATCTCAGGCATAGGCTGGTAGCGGATACTACCTGCCTATGCCTTATTGCCGAAAGTTAGCTGCGTGGCGGTGCCGTGCTCTGGCGTATGATAAATTCTACCGGCAGCACATATTCATTTTGCGAACTGGTTTCGCCATCGATCAGCTGGAACAGCAATTCCGCTGATTTTTCGCCGAGCTTCTCGGCGGGCTGGGCAACCGTGGTCAGCGGTGGATCACTGTATTTGGAAAACTCCAGATCATCGAAACCGGCAATGGAAATATCTTCCGGTATCTTCAAGCCCTTTGCTTTGAGGCCTTTCATCGCCCCTATCGCCATTTCGTCATTCATGCTGAAAATGGCGGTAGGCCTGTCGGTCATACGGATAAAATGCTCGCTGGCATTAAGCCCGGACCATAAGGTGAAATCCCCCTCCGCCACTAAGGCTGGGTCAAATTCGATCCCCGCCTGCGCCAGTGCCTGTTTATAACCTTTCAACCTGTCTATCGTATGGGGGTTGTCGGTCAGGCCGGAAATCAGGCCGATTTTTTTATGTCCCAGGGAAATCAGGTGCTCGGTCACCTGGCGGGCGGCATCGGCATTGTCAATGCGCACCGCCGGGTAGGGGGTGTCTTCACAACCACAGGCATTTACCGCGGTGACAAATTTTTTCGGCAACATGCTGTTTTTGCTGTAGGGCCGCAGCTGGATAACACCGTCTGCCTGTTTGGTTTCTACCAGGTTAATGAAGCTTTTTTCCCGCTCGGAAGAATCCCGGGTATCCCCCAGTAATACGTTGAACCCTTTGCTTTGGGCGACATTTTCGATGCCGCTGATCACGGTGGAAAAAAACAGGTTAGCGATATCCGGTACCAGGATCACTATGGTATTGGCCTGCTTGTTGCGAAACTGCTGCGACAGCATATTGGGCCGGTATTGTAATTTCTCTATCGCGGCATGAATGCGTTTCAGGCTGGCTTTGGATACTTTTTCAGGGTTGCTAAGCGCCCTGGAAACAGTTGCAGTAGAGCATCCTACTTCTTTTGCAACATCTCTTATTGTTGACATGGGGAGTCCGGTCTTATGCTAGGTGATGATAGATAAAGGGTTACCGGTTACAGATGTACCATAGATGCGCGAATTCTTTCAAGTACTTAGTGCTGTTTTTCGCTATTTTGACCGCTTATTTTACTTAGCCTTGGTAATTATTCTTAAGTTCAATCACTTGGCAAAAGCTAAAACAACAATTGTAACCGGTTACAAAAAGTGCTTGTTTGCAGTGCCTGAACGGGTTAAGGTGATTGTATGTTAAATATGCCCGGTGCAGTTTTGCAGCAGCATAAAGCCCGGTTAACAATTATAAAAAGTGAAAAATATGAATTTGTCACCCATAGATATAGGCATCATCGCCTTATACATATTAGTTTCTCTTGGCATAGGTTTTTGGATTTCCAACCGGGCGTCTAAAAATATCAAAGGCTACTTCCTCGGCGGCAATGAGCTCCCCTGGTATTACCTGGGATTATCGAATGCTTCAGGCATGTTTGATATCAGCGGCACCATGTGGATGGTATACCTGCTCTTTATCTACGGTTTAAAAAGTATTTTCATCCCCTGGTTATGGCCAGCCTTTAACCAGATTTTCCTGATGGTGTTTTTATCTATCTGGCTGCGCCGCTCCGGGGTGATGACGGGAGCAGAATGGATCACCTTCCGCTTTGGTGAAAACCTGGGGGCCAGGCTCAGCCATATTATCGTCGTGGTCTTTGCCCTGTTGGGGGTGTTGGGATTCCTGGCTTATGGCTTTGTCGGCGCCGGTAAATTTGCGGTGGCCTTTTTGCCCTGGCAATTATCGGCGGATCCCCATACTAATGAAATTTTCTATGGCCTGATCATTACCTTTATTACCACGCTTTATGTGGTCAAGGGGGGCATGTTCAGTGTTGTCATTACCGAAGTGGTGCAGTTTGTGATCATGACCCTGGCCAGTATCGCCATAGGCGTGATTGCCATGATGCAGGTTTCTCCCGAAATGTTGGCTAAGGTGACGCCCGAAGGCTGGGACAGCATGTTATTCTCCTGGACCTTAGATCTCGACTGGTCCGGCATACTGGCGTCTGCCAATGATAAAATTATCGAAGACGGCTGGTCGCTTTTTTCGGTGTTTTTTATGCTGGTGCTGTTTAAAGGTTTCCTGCAAAGCCTGGCAGGGCCTGCGCCAAACTTTGATATGCAAAGGGTGCTGTCGGCGAAAAGCCCCACAGATGCAGCGAAAATGAGCTGGATAGTGAACCTGGTGCTGTTATTTCCCCGCTATATGATGATCACCGGCCTGGCCATACTTGCCCTGGTGTTTTTTATGGGGGATCTCAGGGCCATGGGCAGTGATGTCGACTTTGAACAAATTCTGCCGTTTGCCCTGATGAACTATGTGCCTTCCGGCTTGCTGGGATTAATGATCGCCGGCTTGCTGGCCACCTTTATGTCGACCTTCGCCGCCACCACCAATGCCGCCCCGGCCTATGTGGTAAATGATATCTACAAAAAATACATTAACCCCAATGCCGCGGACAAAACCTATGTTTACCTCAGTTATATCGTGTCTATCGTTTTTGTAGTGGCGGGTACCTGCATAGGTTTATTTGTACCGTCATTAAACGAGGCTATTTTATGGATAGTGTCGGCGCTTTACGGCGGCTATACCGCGGCAAATATGCTGAAATGGTACTGGTGGCGCTTTAATGGTTTCGGTTATTTCTACGGTATGTTAACCGGTATCGTCGGTGCATTTTTGATGATGTTTACCACGCTGTCGCCTTTATACGGCTTCCCTATTTTGTTTGCCATGTGCCTGGTGGGCAGCATAGCCGGTACCTTGCTTACTAAACCGGATGATATGGCAGTGCTGAAACGTTTTTACCTGAAAACCCGTCCCTGGGGTTTCTGGCAGCCGGTGCTGGATGAAATCCGCAAAACCCATCCGGCAGTACAGCCGAACCGGGAGTTTAAGCGGGATATGTCAAATGTGATCATAGGCATTGTTTGGCATTCGGCCCTGACGGCAGCACCAATATTTATGGTGATCCAGCAATGGCAATATTTCGGTTATGCCCTGATAACTATTGCCGTGACCTCCTGGTATTTAAAAATAAACTGGTGGGACAAGATGCAGGATTATCCTGATGAGATGGCACAAGAAGAAAGCCAGCAGTTAACACCGGGCTCGATACCGGACATTAAGCAGGCTAAGGCCACTAGCTGAATACCGAGTAACAATAAGGTTAATGATGAAGGAAAAAGTGATGGATAATTTTTCGGATCAGGTAACAGATAAATTAACAGCAAGCGAAACACTTAGTCAGGTGGATACTTCCCGCCGCCGGGCCATGAAACAATTGACGGCTCTGTTTGGCGGTGCGCTTTCCATGAGTTCTATTTCACTGGCGGTACAAGGGTATCAAGCGCAAAAAGATATCCCTGGCCGGGCCGGGAAAATACTTAACCCACAGCAGTTAAACTTGCTGCGTATTTTAGTGGGGCTGATTATTCCGGCGACAGAGACACCCTCGGCATCTGATGTCGATGTCCATGGTTTTATCGATAACCAGCTGGCCTTTTGCTTTAACAAAGAAGAGCAGCAGGCCTTTATCCGCGGACTGGAAAAACTGGAAGGTACTGCCGTTAAACAACTGGGACAAGCTTTTGCCAAGTGCCATCAGGCGCAGCAAGTTGATTTGCTCAATAACCTGGAAGATGCCGCTGGCGGTTTTGAATCCCAGGATAAAGATTTCTTTT
Organism: Thalassomonas actiniarum; assembly: GCF_000948975.2. Classification (GTDB taxonomy): domain Bacteria; phylum Pseudomonadota; class Gammaproteobacteria; order Enterobacterales; family Alteromonadaceae; genus Thalassomonas; species Thalassomonas actiniarum. Next base: position 5,523,883 of record NZ_CP059735.1, on the reverse strand, counting down.
ATCGCACTAAATCGCTGACCTTACTGGGGTATTACACCTCAGAAATAGGGGCTACCCGGGAATTGGCTTATCTGCCTATTCCAGGCGGTTACCGGGGCAATGTGCCCTTTGACGAAGTAGGCAAGGCCTGGGCGCTTAACTAATAGAGAGTTAGTAGAGAGCTAATAGAGAGCTGATCAAAAGCCAGGCAAAAACCATCAAAACCGCACATTAAGCAGAATGACGATATGATTAAAACGACAAACAAAAGCATACACATTAAAACTCGGCCCCAAGAGTATGACGCCATAGTAGTGGGCTCGGGCATTACCGGCGGTTGGGCGGCAAAAGAGTTTTGCGAAAAAGGCCTGAAAACCCTGTTGGTGGAGCGGGGCCGGCCGGTAGAGCATAAAAAAGATTATATCGGCGAAGGGGTGAAAACCTGGGAAATGCCGTTTCGCGGCCAGGTAGAGAAAGCACTGGTGGAAAAACAGTATCCAGTCCAGGCGCAATGTTATGCCTTTAATGATGCCACCAAGCATTTCTTCGGCAATGATCACGACTATCCCTACAGCACGGAAAAAGACAAGGCTTTTAGCTGGATCCGCGGCAACCAGTTGGGGGGCAAGTCTCTGCTCTGGCATCGGCAGTCTTACCGCTGGAGCGATTTTGACTTTAGCGCCAATGCTAAAGACGGCTACGGCACCGACTGGCCGATCCGCTATAAAGATATCCAGGATTGGTATGATTATGTCGAGCACCATGTCGGCATCAGCGGCAGTGTCGAAAACATTCCCCAGCTGCCGGACAGCAAGTTTTTACCACCGTTTGAATTTAATACCGTAGAAAAGCGCCTGAAAGCGAAAATTGAGCAGCATTACAGTGATCGTAAACTCATTATGGGGCGTTGTGCCCACCTGAGTAAACCGGCGCAGCATCACCTGGAACAGGGACGCGGTCCCTGCATGGCCAGGAATGAATGTCAGAAAGGCTGTTCATTCGGCGCTTATTTTTCCACGCAAAGCTCTACCTTACCGGCGGCGCAAAAAACCGGCAACCTAAGCGTAGCAACCAACTCGATAGTACACAGCGTGATTTATGATGCCAAAAGCAACCGGGCAACCGGTGTACGCATTATCGACAGTGAAACCATGGAAACCCGGGAATACCACGGCAAAGTCGTGTTCCTGTGCGCCTCAACCCTGGGTACCACCCAGATCATGTTAAATTCCGTCAGTGAAACTTTCCCTAATGGTATCGCCAATAGCTCAGGGGTATTGGGACATTATCTGATGGATCACTGCTATAACGCCGGGGCCTATGCTGATATTCCCGGTTTTGAAGACGAGTTTTATTCCGGTCGCCGTCCCACAGGCGTCTATATGCCAAGGTTCCAGAATCTGGTGGATAAAAATCCAGACTTCCTGCGCGGATACGCTTTTTCCGGCCAGGCTTACCGTGAAGCCTGGTGGGAATTTGGCGGCAAAAAAGGCTTTGGTGTTGATTATAAAAAAGCGATCCAGCAAGCCGGCGGTTGGAAATTTGGCTTACATGCCTCGGGAGAAATGCTGCCCAGATATGAAAACCAGGTATCGCTGCACGCCACTAAAAAAGATAAATGGGGTATACCTCAGCTGCATTTTGATTGCAGCTATAGCGACAATGAAAAGAAAATGATGCAAAGCGCCGCCGATACCGCCGCAGAAATGTTTGAGGCCATAGGGCTGAAAAACGTTCACAAATATACCAACGACAGACCTATGGGCATCGCCATCCACGAAATGGGCACGGCGCGTATGGGTAAAGACCCGAAAACCTCTATTTTAAATGGCTTTAACCAGGCCCATGATATCCCCAATTTGTTTGTCACCGACGGCGCCTGTATGGCCTCTTCTGCCTGGCAAAATCCGTCACTGACCTATATGGCGTTGACGGTCAGGGCTTGCGACTTTGCGGTAAAAGAAATGCAGGCGGGCAGGATTTAATCATGAGCTTAACAAGAAGTGAAAATAAGATGAACTTAAACAAAGTGATCGGCGGCTTTATCGCGCTGATGTTGGCTGGCTTGCTGGCAACACAAGCGGCTAATGCTGAAAGTAAAGCTGAAAGTAAAGCTGAAAGTAAAGCTGAAAGTAAAGTAGATAACCAAGTCAATGTTGGCATCCAGTTATGGTCGGTGAAAGACGAACTTAAAAATGACTTTGTCGGTACGCTGACCCGGTTGGCGAAAATGGGCTTTAACGGTGTTGAATTTGCCGGAGATTTTGGCCCTTATGGCGATAATCCCCAAGGGTTGAAAAAATTGCTGGACAAGTTAGGCTTAAAAGCTGCCGGTGCCCATTTAGGTTTTGACCAGCTAAGTGACGATAAAATTGACCAGACCATGGCTTTTTACAAGGCCCTGGACTGCCGCTTCCTGATTGTGCCCTGGGATGAAAGAGCTTTTGACCCACAAGGGGTTTATCAGGTAGCCAAGGAGTTATCTTATGTTGCTGGACGTCTTAAAAGTGCCGGTTTAAAAGTAGGTTATCATAACCATGCCGAAGAATTGCAGGACTTTGATAACACCACTTACTGGGATATCTTAGCCAAAACCACGCATCCTGAAGTGATCCTGCAACAGGATGTCGGCTGGACCACTTATGCCGGTAAAGATCCTGTGGCTTATGTGCATAAATATCCGGGGCGTACTTTAACCACACATTACAAGGCGAAACTGCCAAAAGGCACCCAAGGCAAGCTGCCGTTAATCGGCCAGGATGTAATAGCCTGGGACAAGTTATTAAAAGCCAACCTGGCGGTGGGTGGCACCTTATGGTTTATCGTCGAGCAGGAAGAATACCCGCAAGGGCTTTCCGTAATGCAGAGTGTGGCTGCTTCATTAAAAGGTTTTGAAAAGGTGATTGCAAAAGTGGACGAAAAAGCTAACTAATTATTTTGCTAGCAGATTAAATCAGCACGGCCCGGATAAAAATTATCCGGGCCGTTTGTTTTGGCTTCTGTTGCCTGTTTTTAAGGATTCCCGTTTTATTTCCTCTATTTTCATATGGCTGAACTTATAGCTATCAAACATAGAGGCAATAAATTTTCAATCCAGTAAACGGTATATTTTAATTAGCCAGTGGCCACCATAGGCAAAGGTTCGGCCTCAATTTCTAAGTCTCGATTTATATACAAATCATAGGATTTCTGAATATTCATCCAGAAGCCGGCAGAGATCCCCGTGCTTTTTTCAAGCTTCATTGCCAAAGGAGCCGTTACTGCAACCTTACCGCTCGCGAATTTAGATAAATGAGGTCTGCCAATATGCATTAGTTTTGCCGCATCTGAGACGGTTATGTTGTGGCGTTCCAGAATACGTTTTTTAAAGATAATTCCAGCATGGGTCACTGGTAGCTGATTACTTCTGACTAAAGCCATAATCTTAACTCCTAATCATATTCATTTAAGTCTACATCGTGAGCATTGCCACGGGTAAAATAACAAGTAATGCTGCCTACGGGTTCAACGCTGTTAACTGTGATAGTGACAGCCCAATTGTCAGGGGCATATTCGTCTATCTTGAACCCTCCGAGCAGTGCTAAATCAGTGGCTTTTTCTGCTGCATCCATAATGGTTAGTATCTCTACTACTTCATGCACATAGGCATTAGGTAATAGGCTAATGTCACCCGTAGTCCACAACTTTTCTAATACACTGGAGTTAAAATTTATTATCAAGCCAGCTATTCCTTCGTTGTTATGCTGTTAATATTAGCATAGGGGTGTAGTCTGTCAAGCGACAGGGAACAGGGGGGAGCATGAGACACACTATCCTTCAGATTGCTCATTTTTAGGGGACGTAGCATTGAAGCTTTATAAGTTTTAACAAGTGAAAATTTATAGTGAGTCTCTAATTTTCGAGGCTGTAAAAGTAATTGTGCAAGTTATATTGATGAAACTGCTGCGCCCATTCCCCGACGTAGCAGTTTAGGACGCAGTAGCCTGATTTCCCTGTTATTGCCTATCAGTCAAGCCGGACTATGTCTGGCTTGGTTTTATCACTAACTCTCCCTGGTTAACCGTTACCGTGACCTTTTCCCCAATAATAAACCCGGCTTGCTTAAACCATTTGCCCCTAAGGACAAGACAAGGTTCAAGGTTTACCGGCACATAGTTAATCCCTGGGCTCCTGGTTTTTAGCGCTGAATTGCTGGCGGTTTCCAGTATGGTGAGCTGGCGGGTGGTGGGATATTTTACTTTTGCCGAGCGAGGCTCTGGCGTATGATGATATTCAGCCATGACGGACTCCTAGTTCAGTTCGTTTTGGTTAGCGACCTCTGAGTGTGTCACCACTCAGGGGTTGCGATTTGTGTTACAACTTAGGCTCAAGCTTTGCTGTAAGCATTATTAAGAAAAGACCAAGTCACTGGTTAAAGCAACAGTGGCTTGGTCTTTTTTTGTGGAGGTTTTTGAGGATATGGACTACACCCTTTACAGTTAGGGGATTGTTTTGTAATGGGTTGATAATATTGAAGATAAGTTAGTAAAACTTACCAGCCCATTTGTTGCCTGATAAACTTTGTCAGCAGCGCGGCATTTTCTCTGTGATGTTTTACCCTGGGATGTTTGTCATAACCCGTATAGGGAAACATCATCGCCATTAGCCGTTTATCGCCGGTTTCTGCTTTTATCCGGGCGATTGCCTGCTCAATATAACCCGGCCATTTCGATCCCGGTTTTACCGCAGTCATACTGCCAAGGGTGGCGATAATCAAGGTCTCGGGATATTTACCCCGAACAGTTTTAAGGAACTGGTAATAGGCTTGTATGCGTGCTTCATCATCGGGAACCGGGGTTAACCGGATGTCGGCCAGTGCGAGGTCATTTTGAAACAGGTTTATAACGGCCACATCCGGGGTCCATTGATTAAAGTCCCAGCGAGAGTTATTTAAACCTGTGGCGTTTAACTGCAGGAAAAATTTTGGCATGGTAAAGTCAAACCAGCTCACCATGATGCCGATACCGCTCTGGGAGGTGCTGACATATTCGGCATCCAGGTTGCGTGCGGTAATGGCGCCATAAGCCTGGAAGTTATTTTTCTCTGCCAGGTTACTGTCGCTCTGATCCAGGGGGGCCTCATTGCCCATGCCGCTGGTAATCGAATCGCCGATAAATTCAATGCGCCGCGAAGGGCGCGGGGCAGGGGGCAAGAGTTTACCGTTCCCGGCCAAGACTAATCCTTTAAATACGGTGTTGCCTTCTTCTCCTTCGGTGCGTTTGCTGATCATAAGAGAATGGGAACCTTGGGTAAGCCTTTTCTGCAATTTAAGGGAGATAACATAAGTATTAAGGCCTTTGCGGCACCGGATCACCACAGGGTTATGCCAGTCTTCGTCGATAAAGACATTGAAATAATTATGGCCAAATTCATCATCGAGCAATATCGACAGTTTATCGCCGGTGAACCTGGCCTTGATATAAGTGCCGGGCCAGGACATTTTTGGCGCTTTCGGGTCGCTGAAATCTATGCGGCCGGTATATTGCAGTAATTCGCTATCGGCGAATATCGTTTGGGGTTTTGCTGTAACCTGGATGCTAATCACTGTTATTGCCAGCAGAAATAAAGTCGCTAGTTGTTTTAATTTGTTCATGGCTGGTTCCCTGCGCTAAATGCTCTTGATAAGCATAAGTAATTCTTTGGTTTTTTCCTGCATTAACCGCTGATCGTTTTTGGCTTCGACATTTAGTCTTAACACCGGTTCGGTATTTGACATTCGCAGGTTAAAACGCCAGTTCTGAAAACTCATGCTCAGGCCGTCGGTAATATCGCTGTCTTTTGCCTGTGCCTGATATTTTCCAGCTATGGCCCGGATCACTTGCTGAGGATCTTTCACCTGGCTGTTGATTTCCCCGCTACAGGGATAAAGGGCTTTACGCTCGTTGATCAGTGACGACAGCGATTGGCCGGTGCGGGACATTAAGGCGGTGATCAGCAGCCAGGGAATATTGCCGTTATCACAGTAGGCGAAATCACGGAAATAATGATGGGCGCTCATTTCGCCGCCGTAAATGGCATTTTGCTCGCGCATGGCTTCTTTAATAAAGGCGTGGCCGGTTTTACTGACCAGTGCTTTGCCACCCTGCTGGCGGACGATATCCAGGGTATTCCAGTACAGGCGGGGGTCATGGATAACGGTTTCATCCTGTTTGCCATCAAGTAGCATGGCCGCCAGTAAACCCACGATATAATAACCTTCAATAAATTCACCTTGTTCATCAAAGAAGAAGCAGCGGTCAAAATCCCCGTCCCAGGCAATACCTAAATCGGCATTATGCAGCTTAATGGCAGCCACGGTTTCCGTGCGGTTTTCAGGTAATAACGGGTTAGGGACACCATTGGGGAAGTTGCCGTCAGGCTCATGATTTAAGGGGATAAACTCAAAGGGCAGGTGGGGAGCCAGGCGGTCGATGATGGCCCCGGCGCCACCATTGCCGGCATTAACCACTATTTTTAGTTTTTTCAGTTTGGCGATATCTATATAACCGAGTAAATGCCGGGTATAGTCCACACTGATATCCAGCGGCATCACTTGCCCTTTCCCCTGCTCTTTCCCTTTTGGGGCCGGGGGAGAAAATGACTCAGCCTGTACCAGTTCTTTGATGGCATTTAAGCCGGTATCACCGCTGATGGGAGCTGCCCCTTCACGGACAAACTTCATACCGTTATATGCTTTAGGGTTATGGCTGGCGGTAACACAGATACCGCCGCAAAATTCCCGGGAGAAGGTGGCGAAGTAGACTTCTTCAGTGCCGCATTGGCCGATATTAAAGACATCGGCACCGCCATCGGTAAGGCCGTCTATCAGGGCCTCGGTGATCATCGGGCTGCTTAAGCGGATATCGTGACCCACCACTATTTTGCGGGCATTTAAAAATAAAGCCGTGGCCCGGCCTATTTTATAGGCCAGTTGCGGGTTGAGTTCATCGGGTACTTTTCCCCTGATGTCATAGGCTTTAAAGCAAGTTAGTGGCTGCATCTGCTGATCCTTATTTTGGGTTGAAAGAAAAATCCGGCACTGGCGGATGTCCGCTTAATGAACGGGTTGTTTCCGATATCAATTTATATCGCTTACATCACTTATATCAATTAATGGTAACCGGTTACATTTTGATTTGAAATAGCCGGAGATAAATTTTTAAGATTTAGTGACAGCTGCTGTTTGCTGGCACTTTGTTGCTTTGACATTTTTTTGAAAAATACTGGCACAAAATGAAGTAACCGGTTACATTGTGATCTATGGAAAGCTCTCTCACGACGGTTATGGAAGAGTTCTTTTCGAGTAAATAGGAAAAGTCAGTGCTAATCAATTGACTGGAATGTGATCCTAAATGTCAGTCATGGCAAGGTATATTCGCCATGGCAGTTATTAACTTAAAAATGTAACCGGTTGCTTATTGGGTGGTCTTTTCATTGACCTTAGGGACTGTTTTTCGCTTATCCCCTTAAGGCGTTACGACACTCGGGTTACAGAGATTTTTGGTAGAAAGATGATGAAGTTTCAAGAAAAAGTACAACAACTAATTACCCGGCAACAAGCATTTTTAGCAACTCCAAATGTTGCCGAACCAGACAACAATGGCATTTACCAGCGCTGGCAACATCCGGTGTTGACCCGGGATCATGCCCCGGTCAGCTGGCGTTATGACTTCAACGAACAAAGTAATCCTTTTCTGATGGAACGCCAGGGCATCAATGCCACCTTTAATGCCGGCGCCATGTTGTTTAACGGCAAATATGTTTTGGCAGTACGGGTTGAAGGTGATGACCGTAAGTCTTTCTTTGCCATTGCCGAAAGTCCCAATGGGGTCGATAACTTCGTCTTCCGTGATAAACCTATCACTATGCCGGAAACAGATGATCCGGATACCAATGTCTACGATATGCGTTTGGTGGCCCATGAAGACGGTTATATCTACGGCTTGTTCTGCACTGAGCGTAAAGATTTTTCCCAGCCGGATGACTTGTCTGCCGCCGTGGCCCAATGTGGTATCGCCCGTACCAAAGACTTGGATAACTGGGAGCGGTTACCTGATTTGATCACTTATTCCGGCCAGCAACGTAACGTGGTGCTACACCCGGAATTTGTCGATAGCAAATATGCGCTCTTTACCCGGCCTCAGGACGGTTTTATCAGTGTCGGCTCTGGCGGCGGTATCGGCTGGGGTTTAACCGAGTCGATGGAAAATGCCGAAATCAAAGAAGAAGTGATTGTTGATGCCAAGCAATACCACACCATCACGGAAATCAAAAATGGCCAGGGGCCTGCGCCGATCAAAACGGATCAGGGCTGGTTGCACCTGGCACACGGGGTACGCAATACCGCCGCTGGTTTGCGCTATGTGCTTTATATGTTCATGACCGAGCTGGAGCGCCCCTGGGTGGTAAGCCATAAACCGGCGGGACACCTGATCGCGCCTCAGGGAAGTGAACGTGTCGGTGATGTTTCCAATGTCGTGTTCAGCAACGGCTGGATAGTGAATGAAGATAACCAGGTGTTTATTTATTACGCTTCTTCCGATACCCGGATGCACGTGGCCACTTCCACGGTTGAGCAGTTGGTGGATTATGTTCTCAATACCCCGGAAGACGGTTTATTTTCTGCCTTGTCGGTACGAAAGCGCAATGAACTGATCGAGCGCAATGCACAAACCCTCAAAGGGTTCAGTTTATGACGGCATCTGCAGTAGCAATAACATCGGCTTCGGCGGGGGAGTTTTACCGGGAGCTGAAAAATATCAGCAGCTGGTGGCAGCAACATGCCGTAGATAAGAAATATGGCGGTTTTGTCGGTGAAATCGATCACTTGGCTAAAGTGGTTGATAATGCCGACAAGGGTATTATTCTCAATACCCGCTTATTATGGTTTTTCAGTGAAGCGGCGTTATTTTTCCGAGATGAACTTAAAGATGATGTGCAGCAGCAGAAGTGTGCCGCCCTGGCAGGCCGGGCGTTTTATTATCTGCTGGAATACTTTGACGATCCGCAGCATGGCGGGGTTTTTTGGGCGCTCGATTATAAAGGGCACCTCCTTGACGGTAAAAAACAGACCTATGCCCTGGCGTTTGCCATTTATGGCTTATGCGCCTATTACAAGTTGACCCGTGAGCCACAGGCGCTGGCCAAGGCCATGGAGTATTTTCAACTGCTGGAAAGCCGGGCGCTGGATACGGTTAACGGCGGTTATTGCGAAGCCTTCGCCGCCGACTGGTCGCCTTTGCAGGATATGCGTTTGAGCAATAAAGATGATAACTTGCCGAAAACCATGAACACCCATCTGCATGTGCTCGAAGCCTATACCGCGTTATACTCGGCTAATCCGACGCCGGCCACCCAAGAAGCGCTGGCACGCAATATCAGGTATTTTAGCGAGCACATTATCAACCCGGATAACGGGCATTTACGCCTGTTTATGGAAATGGACTGGCAGGATAAGTCTCGGCATTATTCCTTTGGCCATGATATCGAAGGCAGCTGGTTATTATATGAAGCCCTGCTGGTATTGGATGAGCCCAAATTATTGGCCGGTTTAACTCCGCTGGTGATTAAGCTGGCGCGCACTTGTTTAAGAGAAGGTTTAAGCCAAGGGTTAAGTGATAATGGCCGGGTATTGGAAGCTTATGATTTTATAGAGAAAGAAATAGATCCCTGTAGCGACTGGTGGGTACAGGCGGAAGCCATGGTGGGTTTCTTAAATGCCTATCAGCTGACGCAAGACCCGGAATATATTAAGGCTTTTGAGGGCATCTGGCACTTTACCCGGCAGCAGCACCTGGACCGGGAAAACGGCGAGTGGCACTGGCTGGCGCTTGAGGAGCAAGCCAGCAAACCGGCCCGTTATAAAGCCGGTTTCTGGAAGGCGCCTTATCATAACGGCCGTGCCATGATGGAAATTTGCCGTTTATTAGCCGCTATGCCGGCCAAAGAGCAAGCCGACGGTCGTGAGCAATTGGCCGGCGCCAGTATTTAACCAATATTTAGTAAAGGTTATAAGGTTATGAAAAGATTTTCTTTTACTGCAAAAAGTACCCTGTTTTTGTTGCTGTTATCAGGGCAAATGATGTCAGCCATGGCACTTGAGCATTTTATTACCCGTGACGGTCACAGGTTATTAGACGGGCAGCAGGAATTCCGTTTCGCCGGTATCCAGGCCCCCGAGCTGCATCGTATCGAAGACGATGCCAGGGGCAAGTGCGCCGCCGATCCCCGGGGCTGGGGGCAATACTTTAAATGGCCGACGGCGCTGGAGCAGGAAAACTGGATCAAGGCCCTGAGTTACGCCGGTTTTAAAGCCATGCGCACTTATGTGTTGTCGGTGGAGCAGGAGTTTGATGCTGCCTGCGGCCGGGAGACCCATATTCAGGCGCCGTTAACAAAAGGCGGTTTGCCCAGGTTAAATGAAACCGCCATGGTGCATTACGACCGTATGATCGCCCTGGCGGATAAATATAACTTACGCCTGATTTTGCCTTTTATCGACCACTGGGAATGGTGGGGGGGCCGCAAGCAACTGGCGGCTTTGTATGATGAAAAGGAGCAGGACTTTTACGATATCAACAGTAAAACCTATGCCGCCTATTTATCGATAATTGAGCAGGTGATCAACCGGAAAAATACCCTGACCGGCCGCTTGTATAAAGATGAAAAGGCCATTATGTCCTGGGAAACCGGCAATGAAATATTTGAAACCAATGAAAGCTTTTTAAACCGCACCTCAGCCTTTATCAAGCAGCAGGATAACAATCATTTAGTGATGGACGGCAGCTATATCGAACTCAAGGAATTTGCCCTGAGCGATCCTAATGTCGATATTATTTCCAACCATTATTATGCCAATGTCTGCACCGACTGTGCCGCTCGGGTACTGGAAGACCTCACCTTTATTAATGGCCGTAAGGCGTATTTTGTCGGTGAATTCGGCTTATTGCCGGGCAAAGATATTGCCGCGATAATGCAGTCGGTGGTGCACTCACAATATAAGGGCGCCAAGTCTGTGGGCGGCCTGTTATGGGGCTTTCGTGGACACAGGCAGGAGGGCGGTTTTTACTGGCACCAGGATTATGAATACTTCAGTTACCACCTGCCCGGCTTTCCCGAAGGCGAGTTTAATGAAGAACAGTATGTGATAGATGCTATCCGGCTGGGCCAGGCGCAAATGGACGGGCTAAAAGCGGCCCCGCCGCTGCCTGTTCCTGAGCCGCCGCTGTTATTGCCGATTAACTCGAAAGATTGGATTAACTGGATGGGCTCCCCGCTTGGCCGTTTTTACCGTATTGAGCGGGCAACATCATTGGACGGCTCCTGGTATATTGTCGGTAACCAGGTGTCCGACGGAGAAAATGGTTATGATCCTAAGGTAAAACCTTTATTTAGCGATAAAACCGGGGTTAAACCGGGAAAAAGCTACTTTTACCGTGTGGTTGCCAGCAATGAAAGTGGTGAATCGGCGCCGTCTAATGTGGTGCAAGTTATTCCCGTGAGTGGCTAGTTCTAGTTACTCGAATTTTTAACTGGCCAGTTGATTGGATATTAGTTAACTGGCTAGATGTTTCCCTGCCGTTATTATTTGGTTTTGACTTGCCAACCGGACTAGGCCTAGATGGCGGTGCATTACGGCATCTAGGCAGTAAGATTTATCTGGTGGATGCCTATATTCATTATCAGATCTCAACCGATAGCAACCCCCCTCAAACAGGCTGATTTGGCCGGGACTAACCTGGACACTGAAAAAGATAAGGATACCTTTTCGATTAACAATTATTTTTGCTGTATCTGTTCAGTCTTGGTAGGTTAGATAGCTTTCGCGATCAAGGAGTTATGTAGGTGCTGTTTAATGCTGAAAAATATGACCTGCTCTTGAATGTTCCGTTTTTTGCTACACTTTGCATGTCAATTTAAGAGCCACTCCTTCAACAATGATGATAAGGGGCAAGAAATGGAATTCGAATGGGACGAGGTTAAAAATCACACTAACAGGCTAAACCACAATATTGATTTTGCTGATGCTGTTCATATTTTTTTGGATAAAAGGCGAGTGTTTCGCAAGGATACTCGTAAAGATTATGGGGAAGAGCGATATCAAACTATAGGTATGACAGAATTTGGTATCCTTATGGTTGTCTATACCATAAGAGATAATGCCGGTGTCGTACGCTTGATTAGCGCCAGAAAAGCCAATAAACGCGAAAAGCGCGCTTACGATTTAGGTTTTTTAAAACCTTATAAGGAACCCTGATAATGTCGATTAAACGAATTAAGCTTGAAGATATTGAAAAGTCAAAAGGAACAACAGATAAAGCAGTTATAGATAATATGACAGAAACCGATATTAGCGAGGGCATATTAGCTGACATTGATTCCCCTAATTTAACCGATAAAGAATTGAAGGAATTTAAACAGGTTCCCAAGGAGGGTGAAAATGAAAAAGATTAAATTAGAAGATGTTAAAAGTAGTAGAGGGACAACAGACTGGGCTAAAGTCAGAAGGCAAACTGATGATGATATTGTGCAGTCTGCATCAAAATCAAAAGATGCTCAGTTGTTAACTGAACTAGAATTGACGCAGTTTTACAGAGCTGAAAGAGAGCCAGACGTATATTAGCGACATTGAAATGGTTAGCTGAAATGTTTTGCCTCAAACTTCATTTGAACTCACACACTAAACTTGATCTTACCAGCCAGGCACAAGCCAGCGAGCTGGTTCAATTTGCCAAATACACCAAACTTCTAGGTAACGGCCTGGCTGTGATTGACTGTACCTGCCGAGTGGGCAATATCCCAAATACACACAAAGCAGGTGGCAACTCCGATCGGTTGGGTCGGTTTAGTTATAGGCGGTGCTCTTGTCGTCGGTGCTGCTGCGGGAGCATCAATAGGAATGAATCATTATGCACAAGACAAGAGCGAAGGCGGATATGATGGCATCATGCAATGGATATCAAGCTTATGACATTTGAAGAAATAATATTTGCTTTTGTCCTTGCTGGTTCTATTTTATCAGCAATGCTTTGGGTTCTATTCGGTCAATTAACTGTAAGAAAACTCAGAAAAAATCCAAAAACAAAAGATGCCTTAGGTATGGAATATGCGAGTGGCTGGGATATTGTGAATGTTGCATCAGCATTAGCAATGCCCCGGAGCTGGAGCCGGAAATTAGAAAAAAGCCCGTTATCTTTTCTTCATGCAAAATCTGACTTATTATTTGAAAACACAAATAAATTTGATCAAATTCTTGGAGCAACCTTTTACTGCTTGTTGATGGCATCTGGGCTTAGCGGTGCTTTATTAGTCTTTTTCAATTTTTTAGGACTGATAGACTGAAAGAAGCTCTGAGCTATTTGTGAGTGCCCTAACTGTATGCGTGGATACCCAAAACTTGGTAAATTTAAAAAAGCTGACCAGGTATAAAGCAGTTTTTGGCTGTCCTGCTTTGTCTTATGAGAATGTGCAAAGGGAGAAGCTGAATGAACAAATCGTCTAACAAGTTAAGTCATAGCTCCGACTTGAGTTATCCTATGGTTAAAACATTATGTTAAATAAAGTATGAATAGTAGTTTAGTTTCTAAATGGAGTGCAAATTTTGACTTGGGAATGTCTACCATTGTTATTCCTGATGGATGTCGTGATTTAATCGTAAAAACGGTAGGAAATGAAAAACCAGATTGGTTTGTGTCTCCTCTATTTGATAGGGCAGAGTTAGTCCTGGCAGAAGATATTTGCTCGTATGTGGGATTTCGTCTAAGCCCAGGAATAGGAATTAAAGAACGTGAGCTTTTAACCTATATTGAAATAAAACAACTTGAAGCTAACGAAGTAAAAGACATTATAAGTGACTTCATAAAGGTCGAGCATTCGGTACAAGAAGCTTTAGAGGGCTTGGCTAGTGAGCTAGGAACGGTAAAACAAATCTCAGCTCAATTAGGAGTTAGTATCAGAACGTTGCAACGACTGATATTTAATAAAACGAACAGAACTCCTGGCTATTGGTTGCAATTAGCCAGGATTAGAAAAGCGGCTAGAAGCTTAAGTCGTGATGTTAACTTGGCTGATGTAGCAGAAAACTACGGTTTTTCTGACCAGTCGCACATGAATAGAGAGTTCCAACGCTGGTTTAGGTTAACACCAGTACAACTATTAAATACTCCTGGTGTTATCAGACAGCTATATGATCAGGGTTATGGCTGATTGACTACAGGTGTGCAAATCTCAACCAAAAAACCATTATTGTCGGTAACATAAGCTACTGTCTGCCCCCAAGGCATATCTTCTGCATCTTGTACAAGTAATGCTCCAGCTTTACGAGCTTTAGAAAGCGCAGTTTTTACATCATCTGTTTCAAACGCTATTTCAAAAGTTGGAGCTTGTGAATTAGGTTTGTCTGGGTTTTTTCCTAATTGTTTTAGTAGCTTGAAGGAAGAAAATGATAATGTGGTGCTGCCTGTAACTAATTCTCCATAGTCTCCGCTCTCATGTAGCATTTTCCTTTCCAGACCAAAGGCATTCTCATAGAAACCAAGGGTCTCACTAACATTATCAACATAAAGTATTGTGTATTTAAATTTCAAGGCTGTGCCTCCTTATTGTTAAAAACTTAAAGAAGTTTAAAGATAACCAATTCTTACGTCTTGAATAAATGCGACATTTCCTAGAAACAGGCAAATAAATTCCATATAACAATGGTAATTGATAGCGGGTTGTCGTAGTGGTGAACGTTTGTGTTTTACGCTAGAGCAAGCTTCTCATTGTTAGCGTTAGCAAGGGCTGCTTTTTTGTTTCTACATTAGGACCGCTGTGTGGCATTAGCACTCGTGTCCACTGTCAGCTGAAGCCGCATCCTGATTTTAGATACATAAGATCGAGTATGAACCGATAAAACTGAAATAAACAAGGGATAGTATGACTTTAGGAGCCAAGCAATAACATCCCTGTTTGCTTGATATTAATGGTATTGCTCCAGCATTGATTGCTGAGGCAATACCTGTTTCATGAAAGCGTACATTTTAAACGCCGGGGTAATCGCGGCCTTTATCCTAGCTATCAGGTGTCAGCTCCAGCATTACGTTCCGGAACCGGGCCTGATAGCCAGTGCTACATTTTAAAAGCTACCCCCAAGTAATAGCGGGCTTCACCTTGATAGTAGTTCCAGAACTGATCACTGGCATCTGTGCCCAGGTACTGGTTGGTATCTTCACCAAACAGGTTGGTTACTTCTGCTAAAATGGTGAAGCTTTCGTTAACTTCATAGCCTATTGATGCATCCACCTGGCCATAGCTGTCAGAATATATTGGGGTTCTCGGGGCAACATCCTGGTTAGAGCTGTGGTAGGTGGTGTAACCGATAATAAACTCGGAGCGCCAGTTATAGCTGATATTGGCGCGTAAGCCGTCATTATCATAGAACACACCTAAGTTGGCGCTGTGCTCAGACAAGTTCTGTAGCGGCAGTTGTGACTTACCATCTTCATCAACATCGTCTTTGGCTTCACCGTTTGAATAGGTGTAGTTGCTGTTAAAACCAAAGCCACTGTCAAACACGTGCTGTAATCCTAGCTCCACCCCTTCTACCGTACCGCCGCCGGTATTAAAGTAAGAAGTTACCGGTGCGGTATTCAGGGTTACACCGTCGCCGTTGAAATGGGCTTCGTCTTTTTGTTCCTGTATAACCACGCTGGTCATGTCTTTATAGAAGACCGCAGCGCTGAACAGGCTTTCGTCGCCGAAATACCATTCATAACTAAGATCATAGGCTGTGGTGCGGTCCGGTTTTAATTCCGGATTGCCGCGGCTGCCGCCGATAAAGTTCTGGATTTCGGTGGTGCTGCCGTCCGGGTTATTGATGACCTCGTTGGAGTAGCTTTTGTTAAAGGCCGCCGCCAGGTCGTTCAGGTTTTGCCGGGCCATGGTTTTGCTGGCGGCAAATTTAACAAACATATCGTCGGCTATTTCCAGGTTAGCGCTGAAGCTGGGCAAGAAGTCGTTAAAGTCATTTTTGAGCGGCGTGGCGATAAAACCCGATTCGTCGAGCACGCCGTTCCAGTCATAGCTGGCGCGGGTCGGGGTGTTCGGCAGGGACGTTTGCTGTTTTACCAGGATCTTGGTCTGCACATAACGCGCGCCCAGGTTGGCGGTCAGGAACATATCGCCAAACACGTCTGCTTCAAAGTCTGCCATCAGGTAAATTGATTTTACTTCCTGGTCGACGCTCCATTTGTTTTTAGGATCATTAACTCTTTGTACCGGGCTGCCGGTGTAATCCGACATCCAGGCATGGGGGTTACGCATACCGTCTGTGCTGATGGCCGCCAGATCCATAGACTCGCCATACTGATCTTTTAAACCGTAAAAGTCTTTGTAGATGGTTACCCGGGTAGGATCGTCGGCAAAGCGTACCGGATCTAAGATGGTATAGCCCAAACCGGGATCTGTGATGCCGGCATCCTGGTAACGGTATAAAGGCCCCCAGGTATCGCCGCTGGTAGCGCCGCGGTTGGTATAATCTACCACATATTCAAAGCCCTGGAATTTCACATCGCGGTTGGCGACGCGCACCCCGGCGCTAAGCATTCTTAACGGTCCTAAATCGATATCATATTCGAAATCCAGTTTAATGGCGTCGGATTCCGAATCCCGCTCACCGCCGCCGGCCCAGGCGGATTTAAAGTAGTGGTAGTCGGCGTTGCCCAGGTCGTGGTCGATACGGATATCCGGCTGGCCGACACCTGTGTCTGAATACCACATATCGAAGCTTTCGATGCCGTTGGGGTTTAGCAGTTCACGCAGGGCCGGGTTAGCGGCCTGCTCGGCATTACGGGCGATGCGGCTGTTTTGGGTGGACATGGTATCCGCCGACACATATAAGGATTTTTCATGGGCATCGGCTTTGCTGACATTTAATACCGCGCGGAAATTGTCGCTAACCACCCAGTCTGCCTGGAATTTAAAGTTGTCTGCTTCATTGGTCTGGTCGGTAACATTGGTTTGGTTTTCTTGGCGCTTCAGGGTAAAGCGGGCATTGTCGATCACGCGGCCGGTATGTTCTACCCCGGGGGCGAGCAGGTTTTCACTGGGTCTGTCCATATGGAACAGGGCTTTTACCGATTCGGTGTCGTTTTGTAATTCGTTATGCACCCAGTCGAAGCTTAAATCCAGGTTTTCCGTCGGCCGGTATTGCAGTGCCAGTGCCGAGCCGATACGTTTTCTTTGTTCGATAGACTGGGACGGGGCATAGATTTCCGGATAATCCACCCGCGCGCCGTCTTCTAATACGTCCACACGCCAGGGAGCCTGACCGGCGATATTGGCATAGGGCTGACGTTCGGTTAAGGCGTAATCGGATTCTTTATAACGTTCGCTGGATGACACCGAAAGCAGGAAGCCGTATTTATCGTCCCAGTTATTACCGATCACCAGGGCGCCGCTGGGTTCAATATCAGTGGGGCTGTTTTCTCCCCAGCCGGATTTGAGGTTACCCGCCAGGGTGAAATCTTCCAGCTGCAGCGGCTTGCGGGTGATGATATTGACCGTGCCGCCCATGCCGCCTTCTATTAAATCGGCGCGTGCGGCTTTAAATACCTGGACTTCGCCAATCAACTCGGAAGGAATTTCTTCTAAAGATGCCATGCCGCCTTCGGTTTGTCCCTGGCCGGTGAGCATAACTTCGTCGTTGAGTAACAGCAGGTTTTTCGACATACCGCGGATCTGGATATTGCTGCCTTCGCCGTTATTGCGGCTGATTTGGATCCCGGTTAACCGTTGTAGGGATTCGGCAACGTTGGCGTCCGGCATCTTGCCGATATCGGTGGCGTTGATGCTTTCCATGATCACATCCGAGTCTTTTTTGGTCAGCAGGGATTTTGCCCAGGCGGCGCGGGTACCGACGACTTCTATGACCTCAACTTCTTTAGTTTGTTTAGCTGCGGCGCTTGTTTCAGCTGCGGCGCTTTCTTCGGCTTGCGCTACTGCACTGATTGACATGGCTGCCAGGAAACAGCTACTGATGCTGGTGGCGAGTAATGATTTTTTAAATACACTTTGCTTGGAGCTCATTTCTACTTCCTCAAATACGCCGCCAAAACGGCGTATTATTTGCTCAATATTAACGTTTAAACTTGCTGTTGTTAAGCGTGTTAATGCGGCGGATAGGGTAAGTGCTATCCGCCGGGGCTTTTCTTATGAAAAGCGGCTTTCGATACAGGTTTTATCAAACAGGCCTTAAGGCACGGTTACTATCGTGACGTTGTCAATCAACAAGTTTTCACCAGTGCTGTTATTTAATGGCTGTAGCGGCGACTGGCCAAAAGGCGTGTAGCCCTGGTTTTGCCAGAAGCCGAGCTTGCGGATGGCATCCCGGTCGAATACCGTAGCGTCAGGCACCTGGTTTGCCGGGAAGTTATGGTTCGGCAGGAAATCCTCGAACTTTATCGTGATCACGCCGTCGATATTGCTGTCATCCAATACCGTAGCCCATTCCCAGGAATCCACGCCGCCGTCCGGTTTAAATTGCGCCTGGTCTTCATCAATTTGCACCACAAAGACATTGCCGGCGTTCTGATGTTTCAGGCTAAACTGAATGGCGTTGCCCGAGGTCCAATCCTGCGGTGTGGCAAAGGTACGTAACACCCCGGAATAACCGTTGGCGCCGACATCGTATTGCACCTGCATTTGCTGGCTGTCAGCGCTGTTATCCACCGTGATGGTGGTCCAGGCCTGATCCACCCAGTTGGCTTTGATGCTGGCATCGTCCGGGTAGGCATCAAAGTTATCGACCACTAAACCATCCACGCCCGGAGGATTCGGCAAGTCGCTGATAACCCCCGTGCCTACGCCAATTTTGACATTTCCCAGTTGCTGTGCCCATGATGAATCGGCGGCTGCCGCTACCGGGAATACCACGCGCAGGTGCTGGTAACCGCCAGTTATGCCACGGCCAACCAGGTCAATCTGCTCCCAGTCGCCGCGTTGTGCGACACTGCTTGATTCCGGGGTAAAATCGTCCCAGCTGCTGCCGTCTGTGGAAAGCTGTACTTTAAAGTCAGCAACATCGGTTTCCGGGGCGCTGCGCCAGAAGTAGGTTGTCAGCCAGAAGGTGTTGATGTCGCCGCCGAAGCTGTACATCAGCCATTCTTCCCCGGTGCCGCCGCGCTTGATGCGTCCGGCATCGTCATTTTCAAAGAACTCGGTATTGCCGCTGTCGACAAAGAGCACTGAAACATCGGAAAGGGCGGTGGCGGAGGTTAAGCTGCTTAAGCTGTCTTCCACTATGCCGTTTTCAATCAGCTGGGCCGAGGTGCCGATAACATTTGACCAATCGCTTTCGCCGCTTTCGTTAATGGCTTTGGCGCGATAATAGTAAGTTTCATTAGCGACGGCGGTGGCATCCTGGAACAGGATCTGGTGTTTTACATCTGGGTGTACTGTACCGAAAGAGTCGGTGCGGTCTGCCAAAATATAATTGCTGGCGGTGGTGGCGCCGATTTCAATGTCGTCACCTACCAGGGTCCAGTCGTCGGTGCCGTTATCGGAACGTTGAATATCATAATAGCGGGCACTGGTAACCCCTTGCCAGCGGATATCCAGGGTGGAAGGGCTGGCTAACATCACCGGGGCTTTTGCCGGTGCAGGGATAGCAGGTCTTATTTCACCGTCTATCTCATAGGCCTTGTCCCAGGCATTTTCCATGATTTTCACTTCGTTATAAACAAAGTTGTCGGCAAAACCCGGCCAGTGGTAGGAGTGGGCTGAGCCGTCGTCGTGATCTTTAAAACCGCCGTTGATATCATGGGTACGCAGGCTCCATAATAAAATGCCGGTGGAACCTTCATTGATCACTGTATCTATGGCGTCGGCCATTTCCAGGTCGCCAAAACCGATTTCCCCGACCACAAAGGGTTTCACCCCGGAAATAGTATTTAAATCCTGCATGATGCGGGCGGAAAAATTGTCGCCGTAATAATGGTTAGACAAGACATCGATATTGCTGTCGAACATGGCGCTGTTGGACATGCGCATTTCATATTCACCGGAAGAGCGGGTACTGCGGGCTTCCCGGCCGTCCATCACCAGGTGTTTGCTGTCGATAGACTTGATATGGGCGGCTATCTCGCTGGTCCAGCTTTCGATGGCAGCAAGGTCGTCCGAGCGTAATTCGTTGCCGGTTTCCCAGGCAAAAACCGCAGGATCGTCCTTGTAGGCGATGCCGGTCACGGTATTCACCCGGTTAAGCACATAGGAGATCACTTCTTTGAAGGCGTCTATGGTGGTGCGGTCGGTGAAAAACTCCGGGGAGCTTTTACCGTATTGCTGGGCAAAGTGGGCTATGCCGCCCCACCATAAGCTACGGTCGATAAAGGGAATTTGCACCCGCACGCCGTGCTTATTGGCGATGGCCAACAGGTTATCCATGGCGACAAAAATATCTTCATTAAAGACCAGGGCACCGTTTTCATCCCAGCTGATATGCTTGACTTTGTCCGGGCTGGAAGCATCAAATATACCCAGGGTATAGATACGGGTGACCTTGCCGCCCATATCCTTGATGGTTTTGATGCCGTCTTCCTGTTCAAATACCGGGGTGATATCCCAGATGGGATCTTCGGTCATAACCAGGTTAGGGGTGTTGTAGGAAACAAAACGGAATTCCTGGCCGCTGTCATCCTGGTATAACTTGTTGCTGTCGCCAATACCGTTGCTGCCTTCGCCCCGGGTGATATACCAGTCAAATTGGGTGCTGATGCCATTGGCCAGCATAGTATCTTTGATGCTTTGTTCCAGTGCCAGTGGTGCCTGTCCACCGGTTATTTCGACACCGGATAAGTCCCGTGAGACATTGTCGCTGTCCAGGCTGTAATCCTGATGGTAAGTGATGTTGACATCGCCTAATTGCGGGTGCCATGACTTGCTGTCATCAGCAATGACCGGAAAGACCACGCGGACAAAATCAAAGTCTACTTGCTGTTCACTGGTGGTGGCGGTGTAGGTATGCGTGGTCCAGTCTTCTACCGCATCGCCTTCTGCCTGAATGTGTGTTGTGGTGAGCTCGGTCCACTCGGCTTCATTATTGCCGCCGGTTTTCGACACTAAAATAGTGAAAG